>NZ_JBSGCA010000029.1:3072-93526 GCF_053601535.1 Nocardia sp. NPDC004718 | reverse complement strand
GACCCAGCCCCGCCGGGTGCGAGTCTTACGAGCGCCGTTCGCGGCCCGTCTCGCGGCCGAGTGACCGAAGCGCATGCGACGCAGTCGCGAGTCTCGGTCGCTCGGGCGCGAGACTTCCCGGGGCCGTGAACACGCAGCGCCGCAGGCGCTGCAAAACCAACACAGCCCATACTGGTTGCCATGAGTATTCGGCCGCTGGACGGGGTGCGCGTCCTGGAGCTCGGCAATTACATCGCCGCGCCGACCGCCGGGCGCATCCTCGGCGATTTCGGCGCCGAGGTGATCAAGGTGGAACGCCCGAAAGCGGGCGACGAGCTGCGCAACTGGCGGCTCTACGGCGGCGACACCTCGATGCTGTACCGGACGATCAACCGGAACAAGAAGTCGATCACGCTGGATCTGCGCACCGAGGCGGGGCGCGGGATCGTCCTCGACCTGATCCGGCGCTGTGACGTGCTGCTGGAGAATTTCCGGCCCGGCATGCTGGAGAAGTGGGGTCTCGGGCCGGAGGTGCTGAACGAGGCGAATCCGGACCTGGTGATCACCCGGATCTCCGCTTACGGGCAGACCGGCCCGCTGTCGGAGCGCCCCGGGTTCGCCGCGGTGGCCGAGGCGGTCGGCGGACTGCGCGAATTGGTGGGCGACCCGGACCGCCCACCTGTGCGCACCGGCGTCTCGATCGGCGACTCCATCGCGGGTATCTACGCCGCGTTCGGCACCGTGATGGCGCTGTTCCAGCGCGAGCGCCGCGCCGAGTCGGACACGCCGGTCCCGTTGCGGGAGCGCGTGATCGACGTGGCCCTGAACGAGGCGATCCTGTCGGTGATGGAATCGCTGGTGCCGGACTATCTCGCCTACGGCATCCAGCGCGAACGCGTCGGCGGCCGGATGGAGGGCATCGCGCCGAGCAACGCCTACCCGTGCGCGGACGGCACCAGCATCATCATCGGCGGCAACGGCGACGCCATCTTCCAGCGCTACATGGCGGTCATCGATCGGCCGGACCTGGCCGCCGACCCGGACCTGCAGGACAACGCGGGCCGTTGGCGCAATCGCGAGCGGCTGGACGCGGCGATCGGGGAGTGGACGGTTCGGCATACCCGCGACGAGGCCCTGAAGCTGCTGGACGCCGCCGCTATTCCGTGTGGCCCGATCTACACCGCGGCCGACATCGTGGCCGACGAGCAGTACCGGGCGCGCAACATGATCCAGTCGTTCACCGTGGACGTCGGCGCGCCGGAGCCCAAGGCCGTCGGCTTCCCCGGCATCGTCCCGGTGATCGGCGAACAGTCCTTGCCCATCCGCAGCGTCGGACCCGATCTGGGTGAGCACACCCGAGAGGTGCTGTCCGGCCTGCTCGGCATGAGCGAAGCCGAGATCGATGCGTTGGAGGCGCGATGAGCACGCGGCCACACGACCGGAGGCGTCCGAAGGGGCGTGACGCGAGAGAACCGCGCTCGCCGGGCACCAGCAGGCCCGTGGTGCAGCCGAATCCGACCGGGGCGGGCGAGAAGCCATGGGGCGGCGTGATGTGCGGCCACCACCGGGCGCGGGAGCAGCGATGACCGCGCCGGTGTTGCGCGATGTCACGTTGCGCGACGGACTGCAGCTGACCGGCAAGCTGCTGCCGGTGCAGCGCAAGGTGGACATCGTGCGCCGCCTGCTCGCGCTGGGGGTGCCCGCGCTGGAGATCGGCTCGATGGCGCGCCCGGACCTGGTCGCGCCGATGGCGAACACCATGGAGCTGGTCGCCGCGTTGACGCCGGAGGAACTGCGCCGCTGCTGGGTATGGGTGGCGACGCCGCGCCATGTGGAGAAGGCCGCCGCGGCGGGAGTGCGGAATTTCCAGTACTGCTTCTCGGTCTCCGACGCGCACAATCGGGCGAACATCGGACGCGACACCGAGGCCAGCGTCGCCGCCATGCCGGACGCGGTGCGCTTGGCCCGTGAGGTGGACGGGTCGATCCAGCTCTGCTTGGCGACGGCGTTCACCTGCCCGTTCGACGGCGCGGTCGACCCGGAACGGGTACTGGCCATCGCCCGCGACCCCCGCACGGAGGGCGCGGACGACATCGTCCTGGCCGACACGCTCGGACAAGCCCACCCCGGTGAGGTGTCCGCGCTGGTCGCGGCGGTGCGGGACCGGACGCCTCCCCGGCGTGTCGTCTTCCACGGTCACGACACCTGGGGCATGGGCGTGGCCAACACCCTCGCCGCGGTCGCGGCGGGCGCGGACATGGTCGACGGAGCGCTCGGCGGCCTCGGCGGCTGCCCGTTCGCGCCGGGTGCCAGCGGAAACACCGCCTCCGAGGACATCCTGTTCGCCACCAGGCCGGACTGGTTCACCCCAACCGCCCTGGCCGCCCTGGTCAACCTGTCGGAGGACCTGCTGTCCGAACTCGGCGAACCCAACCGCTCCCGCACCCTCGAAGGCGCCCGATCCAAAGCGTCCGCCTTCGAGTGGGTCGTAGGTGAGGCCTGAAACACAGGGTGTTCCCTGATGGCGTGTGGCGGCGATGCCGGTAAGACTGGACGGCATGACTTCGCAAGCCTTGGGCGCCGACACCGCCGACCTGGCGGCATCGACCGATGTCGCGGCCCACGCTATCGAACTGACCAAGGTCTACGGATCGGGCGATACCCAGGTCAGGGCTTTGGACGGGGTGTCGGCCGAGTTCGCGAAGGGCGAGTTCACCGCGATCATGGGTCCGTCCGGATCGGGTAAGTCGACTCTCATGCATTGCCTGGCCGGACTGGACAGCGCCAGCTCGGGCACCGTCCGCATCGGTGACACCGACCTGACCTCGCTGTCCGACAAGCAGATGACGCGCCTGCGCCGTGACCGCATCGGTTTCGTCTTCCAGGCGTTCAACCTGGTGCCGACGCTGACGGCGCTGGAGAACATCACATTGCCGCTGGACATCGCGGGGCGAACACCCGATCGCGAATGGCTGGAGACGGTGGTGCGGCGGCTCGGGTTGGTCGGTCGGCTGACCCACCGCCCCAGCGAGTTGTCCGGCGGACAGCAGCAGCGGGTGGCCTGCGCCCGCGCGCTCGTGGGTAAGCCGGACATAATCTTCGGCGACGAACCGACCGGCAACCTGGACTCGCGCTCCTCGGAGGAGGTGTTGTCGATCCTGCGCGCGGCGGTGGACGAGTTCGGGCAGACGGTCGTCATCGTCACCCACGAACCGCACGCGGCCGGATTCGCCGACCGGGTGGTGTTCCTCGCCGACGGACGCATCGTCGACGAGATGCGCGATCCGACCGCCGACACCGTGCTCGACCGGATGAAAGCGTTGGACCAGGCGTGACCGGGCGGTCGCGGAAGAATCGGGGGCGGGCGTAATGGCCGGAAGTCCGATGCGCAAGGTCGCGCTGCGCAATCTCGCCGCGCACAAGGTGCGGCTCGCTCTGACCCTCTTGTCGGTGGTGCTCGGCACCGCGTTCATCGCCGGTTCGTTCGTGTTCACCGACACCCTGCAGAGCACTTTCGACGGAATCTTCGCCAACCAGGCGAAGGGCGTCGACGTCCGGGTCAGCCCGAAAGAGCGCCAGGCGCAAGGCGTTCCGAACAATGTGGTGGACGAGCTGGGGAAGTACCCCGGCGTCCGCACGGTCGCGCCGAGCGTGAACGGACCGGTGGTGCTGCTCGATCCGACCGGAAAGAAAGCCGTGCAGACCGGCGGGGCGCCGACGTTCGGCAAGTCGTACCTGCCGCCGGAGAAGGCCGTCGCGGAGCCGGAGAAGTTCCTGCAAGGCGTCCCGCCCGCCCGGCCCGGCGAGATCGCGCTCAACACCGGCGGGGCCGACCGGGCCGGACTGAAGATAGGTGACCGCACCAAGATCCTCATCCCCTCCCAGGCCGATCCGATCGACGTGACCCTCACCGGCATCTACGAGGTTCCCTCCGACACGGGTGGTTTCATCGGCGTGCTGTTCGACGACACGCAGGCGCGCAAGCTGTTCACCGACGGCCTGCACGTCGCCTACGTCGACCTGGCGGCCACCGGCATTCCCGGCGACGAGTTGCGCGACAACCTCGCCAAGGCACTGCCCGGCTACAAAGTGCAGAACAGCGATCAGGTGCGTGCCGACCTGAAGAAGGAAATCTCCAACGCGCTCAACTTCATCAACTACTTCCTGCTCGCCTTCGGCGCGATCGCGCTGATCGTCGGCACGTTCATCATCTACAACACGTTCTCGATGATCGTCGCGCAACGCTTGCGGGAGCTCGCGCTGCTGCGCGCGGTCGGCGCGAGCAGGCAGCAGGTCGGCACGTCGGTGGTGGCGGAGGCGTTCGTCATCGGGTTGATCGGCAGCGTGGTCGGCCTCGCGGGCGGCGTCGCGCTGGCGTTCGGATTGTCGGCGGTGCTCAACGCCTTCGATCTCGGCTTGCCGACCGGATCGATGGCGGTGCGGCCGCGCACCGTCGTGGTCGGGCTGCTCGTCGGCCTCGCGGTGACGATGGTGAGCGCCTACGCGCCCGCGCGCCGCGCCTCGCGTATTCCGCCCGTGCAGGCCATGCGCGAGGAGTTCGCGTCCGCCGGGGAGTCGCTGCGCCTGCGCACGATCCTCGGTGCGGTGCTGGCGGTGCTCGGCGTGGTGCTCGTCGTGCTGGGCGCGCAGCGGACCGGTGGCACGGCGGCCGCGACGGTCGGCGTCGGCGCGCTCGGGCTGATCTTCGCGGTGCTGCTCGCCGCGCCCGCGCTGTCGCGACCGGTGGTCGGTGGGCTCGGCGTTCTGGTGCGCCCGTTCGGGCCGATCGGCCGCATGGCGCGCAACAACGCGTCGCGTAATCCGCGCCGCACCGCCGCGACGGCCTTCGCGCTCACGCTGGGCCTGATGCTCGTCTCGGCGATCGGCATGCTGGGCGCTTCGGCGAAGGAGAGCGTCGGCGTGCTGGTCGACAAGGGTGTGCGGGCCGACTACGTGCTGGCCGGTCCGCAATTGCTCGGGGTGCCGTTCGGCGCCGCCGACGCCGCCCGGACGAAGGTGCCGAACGTGGCGCAGGTGGTCGGAATGCGGGGGGCCGCGTTCAAGCTCGGCGACGATCAGGTCTTCGCGTCCTCGCCGGACGGTCCGCTGACCGGTGTGCTGAACTACGAGATCGTGCGCGGCAGCGGCACTCTCGGCGCCAGGGACGTGCTCGTGTCCGAGGACGAAGCCAACGACCGCGGCTGGAAAGTCGGCGAAGAGGTGACCCCGACCAGCGTCGACGGCAAGAAGGTCCCGCTCACCGTCACCGGTGTGTACAAGAAGAACCCGCTGCTCGGCGCGATGGTGGTGTCGCAGACGGTCTACGACGAGGTGGTCCCGCTCAACTTCCGGACCAACTTCCTCGTGCTGATCAAGGCGCAACCAGGCGCGAATACCAGCGCGATGCGCGCCGACCTGGAGAAGGCCACCGAGCAATTCGTCGTGGTGCAGGTGCAGGATCGCGAGGAATTCAAGGGAGCGCAAGGCAAGCAGATCAACACTCTGCTGGCCATTCTCTACGGGCTGCTCGCCTTGGCGGTGGTGATCGCGATCCTTGGCATCGTCAATACTTTGGCGCTGTCGGTGGTGGAGCGCCGCCGGGAGATCGGCATGCTCCGCGCGGTCGGTATGCAGCGCGCCCAGGTCCGTCGCACGATCTATCTGGAATCGATGCTGATAGCGGTGTTCGGCGCGATCGTCGGCATGGTGCTCGGCCTGGGACTCGGCGTCGGATTCCTGCGCACACTAAGGGATTTGGGGCTCGACCAGATCGCCATCCCGTGGAGCCAGCTGGTCTTGGTCCTGGTCAGCTCGGCAGTCGTCGGAGTACTGGCCGCCCTCTGGCCCGCCGTGCGAGCGGCGCGCACGCCACCACTGGCCGCCATCGCCGATCTCTGACAGGTCCGTGCGGCGCACAATCATTGTGCGCCGCACGGACTGCGGCAAGTTCTCACGTGAGCTTTTGCGGACTCAGGCTCGACGGGTGGACTCGTCGAGTCGAACGGCATCGGTGAACGTGTCCCGCTGACCTGGAGTGAACACCCTCGGCCTCGAGGATCTGACGCAGAGTTTCGCGGCTGATATCGGCGATTCCGTTTCGTGATCTTCTGCAACCGCCGCCCCTCCTCTGGGGTCACCGCTCGCACAAACACTTCCGGCTTCCGGGCCACCACCGGCAACAGGCCCACGATCAACCCGACACCCGGTTACCGAGGCAACCTACCTGGACGAGGCACTAGACCGCGATTCGATCGCGGTCCGGGTCATCATCCACGCCGCATCCGGGTTGCGGCTTGTTTCGCCAGGACGTCGAACGCTCGGCCGTAGAAAGCTGTCTCTCTCAACCAAGATACGGACTTGTGCGCTGTTCGGCGTGGTGCTGCAACCGGAGCCGAACAGTCTCGTGTACGGGCAGCGTCTCGAGTTCGTCGAGTCGTAGGAATTCGACAGAGGTCGATTCATCGGACGTGGAGATTTCCCCACCGGTCACTCTGCCGTAGTAGACCACTGCGAACTCTTGCCGAACCTCACCGTCCGCATGTTCGATCACGTGCTCAGGATCGGTGTAGATACCGAGCAAACCAGTGATCTCTATGTCTAGCCCGGTCTCTTCGCGGGTCTCCCGAACCGCGCAATCCTCCAGAGTCTCGCCTACTTCCATGATTCCACCGGGTAAAGACCAGTTACCCGAGTCGCCACGGCGCTGCATCAGCACGCGCCCGTTCTCGTCGGTCACCAATGCTGAAGCCCCCGGCTTCAGCGAGTTCGGCCGTGGTGCGTTCGGATCTCGGTAGTAGTCACGCCGTGAGCCCATTGGCGAATCCTTGCGTCGTTGAGTACGGGGTGATGGTGCCCCCTATCTGTTCGAACTGGTCGGCGAACGACTCGAATATCCCGTGCTGCGACAACCGGCGCAGGTACAGCGCCGTGTGCTGGTAGCCACGGGCACGGAACAGGTACGGCGTCACGATCATTGAGGCGTGTCCTCGCGTGAGCTTTCGCGGGCTCAGGCTGCGCCGGTGGAACCGTCGAGTCGAACGGAATTGGTGAACGTGTCCCACTGGCCCGGAGCGAACACCAGGGCGGGACCGTTGGGGTTCTTGCTGTCGCGAACCCCCACCATGCCCTGCTCCAAGAAGGCGACCTCAACGCAATCTTGGCCCATCGAGCTACGGGTGCTCTTGAACCACTCGGCTCCGGATAGGTCGATGTTCACGCCAAGTACTCCTTCATTCTTTGCCGAAGCAGCCTCCTGCTCGCGACTGCGTCCAGCGCGGTATGTCGAATGATCGTGAGGGCCTCGCGATACCGCCGAAGATCCGACTCTCCCTCAAAGTACATCGCACCAGTGAAGCCCTCAACGTAGACAACTGTCGGTTCCGCGACGCCACCTGCGGCGTCGAGGCCGTAGTCGAGGATCGAAAATGGTCCGACGGGTCCGCCGACCGGAAAGCCCGCACCGAACGGGAGAACTCGAATCGTGACGTTCGGGCACGTGCTCAGCTCCGCAAGGTGACGATGTTGCGCGGACATGATCTTGGGATTGCCGACGACCGCGTGCAGGACGGCTTCGCCGAGAATGACGTCGATTGTTGCCGGGTTCGCCTTGCGCGTGATGATCGCTTGACGCTTGGTCTTCAGTTCGATGCGGCGTCGGCGTTCTTCCTCGGAGTCTTTCGGAAAGTAGATCCGGTCGAGCGTCGCCGCGTAGTCGTTGGTCTGCAACAGCCCGGGAATGATGTCGGGTCGAAAGATCTCGATCTGCCGAGCGCTGGCTTCCAAACCGATGTACACATTGAACGTCTCAGGAATGAGGTCGCCGAAGCTGTGCCACCAGCTCTTCTCGGCCCCCTGCTTGAACAAGCCGACCATCGCGGCGCTCTTCTCGTGATCCAGACCTAAATTCTGGCAGAGCAATTCGATGTCACGTGCGCGCAGCCGGCCGACATCTCCCCGCTCCAGCCTGGACTGGGTACTCACACTCCAATCCATGATGGTGGCTACCTGTCCCTGCGTCAGGTTCTGCTCCTCGCGCGATTCACGCAGGTAGCGACCCATCTGCCGACGCGGCAGCGACGCGCTTGTGCCTTGCTTCCCCATTCCGACCCCCTCGTAGGCATTATCAGTTCGATCGCCTTTCACTCTCAGTTTGGCGGTGATCCAGGGGATCTGGGCCAAATTGCTGAAATTTTCTGTTAGACAGCGGCAGCCTGCTCAGGCGGTGGTGTGCTTCCAGTACTCCGACCAGCTTCGAGGGGAATCAATGACCTACGCGAACGCAATCGAGCCGCCCATCGCGGGCAGGCCGAAATCATTGGGATTCATTCGGAATGACCTGTCCGGCATCCATGCCCCACGTCATGCCGCCGAGGTGTGGCGGCATGCTCTCGGACTGGGGCACCACTACGTGCACACCGTTCGTCCACCGGTCGATGTGGACAGTCCGATCGAGTACGTGCTCGGCCTCGCGGCCGGGCTCGGTGTCGATGTGATCGTCGTGTTCGAGTTGGGGCATGTGGATGATCGACCGGCCTTGATCTGCGACAGGGGCTTCGATCTCGAGACCGTCAGCCCGCAGGGCACATGGACGCGCTCGTCCGGGCTCGTGCCCGGCGAGGGGGCGTGATGGGGGTCGAGACCGTTGTCGAGCCACCGCTGATCTGCGGTGACGTGGACGTGGAAATCGCTCATCGCATCATGCGGCGGCATCGCGCATGCCGCATCGACCGGTGCGCATGGAAACGTCTGGCGTATTACACGCTTGTCGTGCGTGGCCGGATCGTGCCGCAAACGCTCAGTCCGCGTGAGCGTGCCGCCGAGAGGAACATCCCGTTCCCTCCGATGGACGATGTTCGCGCCTCGCCCGAGGTCGGTGTGGCGCCGCGAACGTTGCGGCACGTGTTGGACATGCTGAATCAGTCCTTGCTACCGCCAGGACGAGAGGTCGTGCCGCCGCTCGAAGGGGCGTGATGCCTTGAGTGTGTGGGATCTGGTGTGCAGTGCCGCCGCGACTGTCGGCGGCGGATCGTGTGTCGCGCTCGCGTTGGCCTGTCTGTGGCCGACCGGTTCGCCGGGACGCTCCGATGGGCGTCGCCGCCTCCCGAACGCCGCGAAGCGGGTGGCGTTCCGGTGGCCTGCGGAATGGACCTGCGCGGCACCGCCGGAGCCCTTCACGGTCGCCGAAGCCCATGTCGCCATGCAGTGGCACCGCGAACACGGGTGTGCCCGCAAACGCGCCGCCTGGGGTGTGCTGGTGGCCGCAGGGCGGGTTGTACCGGATTCACACCGGCGGAATGAGAGGCCGTGAATCGGGCCGGATCCACATTCGCCCACCGGTTGAGGCAAGCGCGGATCGCGCGTGGAACGGCTGGAGCTGGTGGCCGCACCAGGTCGTCAGCCATGCGTCTGGCGTGCTCGGCGGTGCGGTCGATGGGTAGCGAAAATCGCGAGATCGCTTGTCTTGCAAGCAAACTCGAATTGGTGACAGGGGGCTGTATGCCCCGTCACATCTTGCTGAAGTTGTCCGTTCGGTAGTGCTAGTTTAAACGGAGGTTACCACTCCACTTAATTCTCGGTAAACGGCCTGATTCAACGGGGAAGGAGGCCGCGCGATGGTCGCTGTGGACTTCGGGGGTCCGGGCGCCGGGCTCGAGCTCGCGTCGGGCGGAGTCGTCGAACGGGTGCGCGCGGCCGTGCGCGGTCGCGGAGGCGAGGCGGTCGGGCAGCTTCTTCTCATCACGGTGCTCTACCTCGGCTATCGCGCGGGTCGTCTGATCACCGCCGACGACACGGGGCGTGCCCTGGTCAACGGGCACCGCTTGCTCGGACTCGAAGACCGGCTCGGCCTGCTGGACGAGCAGACGGTGCAGTCGTTGTTCCTGAACCGCGAATTCCTCGCGGTTCCGGCCAACTTCTACTACGCCAGCGCGCATTTCACCGTGGCAGTCGGAGTCCTGCTGTGGCTGTGGACGTTCCGGCCGGAGCACTATCGCTGGACCAGGAACCTCATGGTGGCGCTGACGGGAGCTGCGCTCGCGGTGCACATCCTGGTCCCGCTCGCCCCGCCGCGCATGCTGCCCGATCAGGGGTTCGTCGATCTGGCCGTGCGATACGGCCAATCCGTCTACGGTGCGGCCGATTCCGGCGGTCTGTCCAATCAGTTCGCGGCCATGCCCTCGCTGCACGTCGGTTGGGCGTTGCTGCTCGGTGTTGCCGTCGTCGCCGCGACTCGCACACCGTGGCGCTGGCTCGCGTTGGCCCATCCGGCGCTGACCACGCTCGTGGTGGTGGGCACCGCCAATCACTACTGGCTGGACACCATTGTCGCTGTCATGTTGCTCGCGGTGGCCGCCGTACTGCATCCCTTCGTGGTGCCCGCGGCGGCCACGGCGTGGGGCGTGATGGGTCCCGTTCCGTCGAAACCCATGCTGACCAGCTCCTGACGGTCCATCACGCACCCGGCGGCGCTGACCGGAAAAGCGCTCCGGCGCGCGTACGATCGCAGAGCCGTCCTGTTCGCCCATTCGGACAAGGAGTTGCCATGGAACCGATGACCATCGCGGAGCTGCTGTCTTCGCTTGCCATCCAGGTGTTCGCCCTGTTGGGAGGATTCCCCGGGGGTTACCCCGGCTGATCCGTTGCTGCGGCTTCCGCGCCGCTCTTCATCGCGGCGCGTGTCTCCCGCATGAGCGCGGGCATGGTCCGGCCGACGAAGGCCGATACCAGTGGTCGCAAGGTGGCCGCGGTGGGCTGGAACGAGTAGGTCCAGGTCACCGCGGCCCGGCCGTCTTGATCGCGGGACGTTCCTCGCCGACTTGTTCTCGCGGATACGTCCGCGGCCGGGAACGGGACGGTGTTGTCTATTTTTCGCCGGAACCGTGATGCCGGGATTCCTACCGTGGATTCAATGGAGAGCGAACGGATCCCGGATGCCGGGAATGCTGAGTTGCGGACGCCCGTCGTGTGGTTCATGGCACTGGCGGCTGCGCTCGGGACGGCGAGTGTCTACCTACTGCAACCGGCCGTCGCGGAGGTTGCCGGTTCCCTGCACGCCGCTACGGCGGCGACCGGCACCGCTTTGGCGTGCGGTCCGGTCGGCTATCTGGTGGGGTTGGTTCTGCTGGTGCCGTTGGTCGACCGGTTCGCGCCACGGGCCGTGGTGGCGGCCCAGTTCTCGGCGCTGGCGGTTGCTTCCGCCGCTGGCGCGGTGGTGGAATCGCCTTGGACCCTTGGATTGGTCATGGGCGTGGTCGGGGCGGGGTCGGCGGTCGGGGCTCAGCTGAGTTCGGTGGCGGGGCGTCTCGCGCAGCGTCGTCGGCGGGCCACGGTCTTGGGTATCGTGACCGCGGGCATATCTGCCGGAATCCTCGCCGGGCGCATCATCGGCGGCTGGCTCGCCGATGTGATCGGTTGGCGAGCAATGCTTTTCGTATTCGTTGTGCCGTGTGTCGTGGTCGCGGCGGTGTCCTTGTCCACCCTGCCGGCCGCGCGGGGTCGCACGTATGCCGGATATCTGGATACGGTGCGCGGAATTCCCGCGCTCTTCGCCCGCTTCGCCGCACTGCGCCGGGCGGCGGCACGGGGAGCGCTGTGGTTCTTCGCGTTCTGTGCGATCTGGGCAGGTCTCGCGGTGGCGTTGTCGCAGCCTCCGTACTCGTATTCACCCGAACGGATCGGCCTGTATGCCTGCGCCGGACTCGCCGGTGTCCTCGCGACCCGGATCGCCGGCGGGTGGACCGACCGGGTCGGCCCGCGAAAGGTGATCCTGGTGGGGCTCGCGCTCGCGCTTGTCGCGACGGTCGTCCTGGGCGTTGCCCTCTCGAACACTGTGGTGACCCTGGCCTGCCTCGGGCTCTTCGATGCCGGACTGTTCGCGGCCCAAGTGGCCAACCAGAGCACGGTCCTGGCCATCGACCCGTCCGCGCCTGCCCGCTTCAACAGTGCCTATATGTCTGTGTACTTCGTCGGCGGCAGCCTGGGAACCGCATTCGGCGCCGCCGCCGTCGGCTGGTTCGGCTGGCCCGGTCTGGTCGCCTTCGCTACGGTCGCCACGGCCGCGGCGGGCGTGGTCACCCTGGCCGACCGGCCGCGGGCCGGCGCGGAGAGTCCGTACGACCGTCCGCGGCGGCACGCGGCCACGCAGCGTGCCCGATGAGCCCTTTACGGTGCGAGTTCGCTGCCACCCGGCTCCCGGGATCCCCCTGTCTCCAGAGTCCGGCGCATGACAGTCGACGCCCGCTCGACGAACTCGGCTATCGGCACAGCGAGAGCCTCGGGCAGGACATCGGTGTGCCATACGACCAGGGTCCCGCCGTCCTTGCCGGGCAGCGCCTGCATCGAGGCGTGGTGATGAGAGGAATGCAGACTGCCTCCGACGATGGAGTACGCGATACGCCGGCTCACCGGGTCGAGGTCGATGAGCCGTTCCACGACGACGGTGCCGTCGGCGAAGGTGACGGTACGGGTGTCCGCGTCGAGCCGTGCGTCGCTGGCGAGACCCGGGCCGAGGCGCTCGTGCACCGCGCCGAAATCGCTGAGAGCATCCCATACCTGCTCGGGCGTGGCGTCGATGCCGAATTCCTTGTGAACGGATGCCATGGGGTCCTCCTGGTCGGGCCGCGGTGGTTGCCGTCTCAGCATTCCCGCCGGCCCACCCGCGGGTCTTGAAGATCCTTGCGCGGCGTTTTCGTCGTACCCTCGGCGTACGGTCCGCAGGTGCTGTCCACGACAACCGTTGCCGCCCGGCCCGAGTACACCGTGACCACGGTGACCTGCCGCTCCGACCACACCCACTTCTCGGCCCCGGAGGTCCGCGACGACCATCGCCTCGTGCTCGTGCGCCGTGGCCGGTTCCAGCGACAGTCCGACGGCGACCGGGCCGACCTGGACCCGACCGTCGGGTACTTGGGCGTACCGGGCGAAGAGGAACGGTTCGCCCATCCCGTCGGCGGCGACGTCTGCACCGTGGTGACCATCGCGCCCGGCCGCTGGGAAGGGGCCGTCGATCCGCGAGCGGTGTACCTCGATGCCCGTATCGATCTCGCGCACCACCGTGTTCTCGCTGCCGTCCGAGGTGGCGACATCGACTACGCGTTGACCGAGGAGCTTGTCCGGCTCGTCGCACTCGCCGCCGGATGGCCGATCCCTCGGTCGCGGCCCTCCGACCGGGCGCTGGTTACAGCGGCCCGCGAGGCGATCATCAACGGCGCACCGGAATCGGTGGGCCTGCAATCTCTGGCCGCATTGCTGAAGGTCTCCCCGTACCGGTTGAGCCGGGTGTTCTCCCAGCACATGGGGCTGTCGCTGACCCGCTACCGCAACCGAGTACGGGTCGGCCGGACCATCGACCGGCTCACCGACGGGGAAACCGGCCTCGCCGACCTTGCCGCGCACCTCGGTTTCGCCGACCAGGCACACCTGACCCGCACCGTCCGCGAACACCTCGGCCACACCCCCACGGCGCTGCGCCGTCTACTCACCGAAACCAACTGACCGAGCCGCTGAAGGGGGGCGCGGCGCTGCACCTTCCCAGGCCTCGCGCTTCCCGGCCGGGCGACGTGGGTCGGCGACACAACGATCGGCTCGAGCTCTGGCGGCGAACCGTCGACCCACGCGGTGGCATTTTGCTGAGGGGCGGAAACGGCACCTCCAAGCGCCATCGCGCCTGGCCGTCCGCCACGGTCGGTGGTGTTCTCGGCACCGATTCGGGGCTACCGCGGCGGACTTGGCTCGGTCGCGCCGAATCGGGCCAAGTAGTGCCACACCTTCTCGAGGTCTTGTTGGTCGTAACGACGGATCCAGCACCAAGTCGTCCCGCGTGGCAGACCCGGAGGGATTCGCGTCATCGCTGGGCGGCGTTGACGTGAGCCCAGGACTGGACGTCGCCGCGGTCGAGGGCCAGTGCCAAGAGTTCCGGGAACTTGTCGGGGGTGCAGGCGAAGGCCGGGATGCCGAGTGCGGCGAGGGCTGCGGCGTTGTCGTGGTCGAAGGCGGGGGCGCCGTCGTCGGAGAGGGCGAGCAGCACGACGACCTGTACGCCGGAATCCTGTAGCGAGCGGACGCGGCGCAGCATCTCGTCGCGGATGCCGCCCTCGTAGAGGTCGGAGATCAGGACGAACAACGTATCGGCCGGGCGGGTGACCAGGGACTGGCAGTAGGCGATGGCCCGGTTGATGTCGGTGCCGCCGCCGAGTTGCGTGCCGAACAGCACCTCTACCGGGTCGTCGAGTTTGTCGGTGAGGTCGACGATCTCGGTGTCGAAGACCACCAGCGAGGTGCGCAGCGACCGCATCGAGGCGAGCACCGCGCCGAACACCGACGCGTACACGACGCTGGCGGCCATCGAACCGGACTGGTCGATGGCCAGCACCACGTCCCGCCGGACCGCCTGGGCCTTGCGGCCGTAGCCGACCAGGCGTTCGGGCACCACGGTGCGATGCTCGGGCAGGTAGGTGGCGAGGTTCTTGCGAATGGTGCGGTCCCAGTCGATATCCCGCAATTTCGGCCGGGTGACCCGGGCGGCGCGGTTCAGCGCACCGGAGACCGCGGCGACGGTCTGCGCCGCGATGCGCTGCTCGATCTCCCGCACCACCTTCTCCACCACCATGCGCGCGGTGGCCTTGGTGGTCTCTGGCATCACCCGGTTCAAGCTCAGCAGGGTGCCGACCAGGTGCACGTCCGGTTCCACCGCCTCGAGCAGTTCCGGCTCCAGCAGCAATTGGGTGAGATCGAGCCGCTCCACGGCGTCGCGTTGCATGACCTCGACGACGGAGGCGGGGAAGTAGCTGCGGATATCGCCGAGCCAGCGGGCCACGCGCGGCGCCGAGCCCTGCAAACCACCGGTGCGTTTACCGGGCGAGGTCTCCTCATCGGTGTTGTACAGCGCCGACAGCGCCCGGTCCATCGCCGCGTCGGCGCCGGAGCCCAGCCCGCCCAGTCCTTCCTCCGCGGCCGCGCCGAGCACCAATCGCCAACGCCGAGACTGTGCTTCGTCGGTCACGGCGTGTCCTCCTCGGTACGGGCGAGAGCGCCGGTGCGGCCTCGCCCCGCTGCCTTGTCACTCATACTGCGTCCGGTTCCGGCATCAGTGGGCCTGTGTGGTCGTGGTGCGTTGCTGCTTTCGGGTTCGGCCGCTGATGCTGTGTGGGTTTTCGGCAGGGGCCGTGATCCTGCTTGATTGCGCTGTGCTTCCGCTGCGGAGCCTCGTGCTGTGCCCGATTTCGGCATCAGTGGAGTTCTGCGCGTGGTGCGTTGCCGCTTTCGGATCCGGCCGCTCATGCTGTGCCGGTTTTCGGCATCAGCGGGGCGCTGCGTGGTCATGGCGTGTCGTTTCCGGCCGCACCGCTCACGCGGTGTCCGATTGCGGCGTGAGCGGGGCCCGGTGTGGTTACGCGCCGCTGCCGTCTCCGGGTCCGACCGCTCATACCGTAACCCCCAGGATCTCCGCCGCGGTGCGCACCGCGGTCGTGGCTCGATCGGTGTCGATGCCCGCGACGGCCGCCGCCGGTGATACCGCTCCGCCGTCGCGGACCGCCTGGCCGATCGCGCGGCGTTCACCCGATTCGAACGCGCCGAAGGTACGGCGCAGCAGCGGCAGCGTCTCGACGAACGTGTCGTTGCCGAGTCCGCGCAGCCAGTCGTCGATGAGCCGCAACAACTCCCGATCGTGCACCAGCAGCAGGCCGCGACCGCCGAGGAATCCGTCTATCCACGCCGCCTTGGCCGCGGCGGTGGCGCCCACCGAGAGGGCGGCGGACAGTCGGCGCGCGGATTCGGCGTCATCGATGCGACCCGCGTCGGCGAGCAAACGGACCGCACGACCGACCAGCGCGCCGTGTACGTCGTCGCGGTCGGCGACCCGGCGCAATGCGGCGAGCCACTCACCGGTGGCCCAGCCGTCGTCCCTGGTGTGGATGGCGGTGTGCGCCGCGTCCAGCAGACCGCGCAGATCGGTGGCGGCGTCGGTGTCCAATCCGGTGACCGCCGCGGGCAGGCCGGCGCAGATACGCACCAGCAACCCGTCGGCCACGTGGGCCAGCGCTTTGGTGTCGGTGCCGCGCACGTCGCCGTAACGCAGTGTGCGGATCAGGCCGGGCAGCGCGGCCAGCAGGTGGGTGACGTCGTGGTCGAGCGCCGCGGTGGATTCCAGCCGGGCGATCAATCCGTCGGTGGCGCCGCCCAGGTCGGCCAGCAGCGCGACTTCCAGCGCGGCGGTCAATTCGCCGACCGAGCGGTCGGCGCGGCTCGCGGTGTCGAGAATCTTCGCCTCCGCCGCGGTGCGGATCGTGGTGCCCCAGCGGGAGGCCTCGATGATGGAGATCGCGTACTCGGGCTGCCATCGCAGCGTCCAGGTTTCCCGGAAGGTGCCCGTGCTGCGCACGTCGCTGGTGGTGAGTGTGCCCCACTCGATGCCGAGCACCCGCAGCCGGTGCAGCAGGCGCGATCGCCGCACCTCGCGATCCTTGCGCAGATCCAGATCGACGGTGCGGATCGATGGCTCCTGCTTCATCCGCAGCGACCGGATGGTGGCGCGCAGGTCCGCGTCCAGCGGCACGGTCGGCGTCTGCTCCGGAACGGCCCCGAGCGCCTCTCCGACGACGAGTTCGCCGATCACCAACCGCAGCATCGTCTCGTCGCCGCCGCACAGCACCGACCGGGTGGCCTCGGTCACCTCCGACAGACCGGGGAGCGGGCGACCGCGCAGCGCGGCGAGGGTGTCGGCGAGCCGGACGGCCTCGATGACGTGGGCGCTGGAGACGGGCAGATCGTGGGCGCGCAGCACACCGGCGACCTTGGTCAGCCAGCGGGCGATCGGCCGCTCGGTGGCGGTGAACAGGTGGTGGTACCAGCCCGGTGAGGTGACGCCCGCGCCGTAGCCGGAGGTCGTGGACAGCCGCGAATGCGTCCACGGCACCCAGGTGAGCCTGGTTTTGATCTTCGGAAGGCCCTTGAGCATCCGTGCGTCCGGCGCGGCGGGACCGAGCGCGCCTGCGAGCGCGGGCGCGTGCCACGCCCCGCACACCACCGCCAGCCGCATCGCACCGTCTTTGAGGGCCTTGCGCATCGTCTGGCGCATATGAGCCTCGCGCCGGAGGGTGTGGGCGTCGACCACGAGTGGTTCGGGCGGTGGTTCCGGCACGAGGGCCGATTCGGCTACTGCCTCCGCGACCGAATCCAACTCCGACGTGGAGTCCATGGTGGATCGATCCTGGTCCTCGGTGGATCGCTCCTGCGCCGGTTGCACGGTCGAGAGTTGCTCGCCTTCAGGGCGATCGCGTCCCGATTCGGCGGTCGGTCGGTCATCAGCCGGTTCGGTGCCCGCATGCCCCTGGCGCGCCGGGCCGTCTTGCGCGGCCGACGTCGGGTCGCCATGCGTGGCATCGCGCTCGGCGCCTTCCCGCAGCGCGCCCATCGCCTCGGTGATCGCGTCGAACGCGTCGGCGTCCGGCACGGTTTCGACGACGGCGTCCCACCAGCGTTCGGCGTCGTCGTAGCCGCCCGCTTCGGCGAGCGCGGCGAGCGGATCGAACCGGTCGCCGGGCTCGTCCTCGGTCGCGAGCGTGACGCTCGCGGGCAGATCGCAGAACCGCACGGGCACCGCGTTGTCCGCGGCGTACCGCAGCGCCTGCCACTCGGGGGAGAACACCGCGTACGGCCAGAACGCGGCCGTGGCGGGGGCGTCGGGAACGTACGCCAGCAGCGCGACCGGAGGGGCCATCCCTTCGGCGGCGACGAAGCCCACCAGCGGATCGGCGTCCGCGGGCCCCTCGATGAGGATCATGTCGGGCCGGAAGTCCGCCAGGGCCGTCCGCAGCGAGCGCGCCGAGCCGGGACCATGGTGGCGGATGCCGAATACCCTGGTTACAGGGGCGGTTTCGACACCGGAGGTCACCCGGTGACCTCGCGGCAGGCGCGGTAGAAATCCGCCCAATCCGGTCGCTCGCGGACCACGGCCTCCAGGTACTCCGTCCACACCACCGCGTCGGCCACCGGGTCCTTGATCACCGAGCCGAGCACCGCGCCCGCGATGTCGGAGGCGCGCAGCACGCCGTCGCCGAAGTGCGCCGAGAGCGCGATTCCGTTGGTGATCACCGAGATCGCCTCGGCCGTGGACAGTGTTCCGGACGGCGACTTGAGCTTGGTCCGGCCGTCGGCCGTACTGCCGGAGCGCAGCTCGCGGAAGACCCGCACCACCCGCCGCACCTCCTCGGCCGCCGCGGGCACGGTCGGCAGTTCCAGCGCGGAGCCGAGCTGCTCGACCCGCCTGCTGACGATGGCGACCTCCTCGTCCTCGCTCGCGGGCAGCGGCAGCACGACTGTGTTGAACCGGCGGCGCAACGCGGAGGACAACTCGTTCACCCCGCGGTCGCGATCGTTGGCGGTGGCGATGACGTTGAAGCCCTTCGCGGCCTGCACCTCCGTGCGCAGTTCGGGCACCGGCAGCGTCTTCTCGGACAAGATGGTGATCAGCGCGTCCTGCACGTCCGACGGGATGCGGGTGAGTTCTTCTATGCGGGCGATGGAGCCCGTCCGCATGGCCGTGAGCACCGGCGACGGCACCAGCGCCGCATCGCTCGGTCCCTCGGCGAGCAACCGCGCGTAGTTCCAGCCGTAGCGGATCGCCTCCTCGGCGGTGCCCGAGGTGCCCTGCACCAACAGCGTCGACGCACCGCTGATGGCGGCGGAGAGATGCTCGGACACCCAGGTCTTGGCGGTGCCCGGCACCCCGAGCAGCAGCAGTGCGCGGTCGGTGGCCAGCGTCGCCACCGCGACCTCCATGAGCCTGCGCGGGCCGACGTACTTCGGGGTGATCACGGTGCCGTCGGGCAGGGTGCCGCCGAGCAGGTAGGTGACCACCGCCCAGGGCGACAGCCGCCACGACGGCGGGCGGGGCCGGTCGTCGGCGGCGGTGAGGGCGCGCAGCTCGTCGGCGTACGCCTGTTCCGCATGGGGGCGCAGCAGATCCGGCGTCGGGTCGGTGGTGGTCATCGCAACTCCTCGAGCATCATCGAGCGGTTGTTGAGGTCATGGGCGAGCTGGTCGAAGGCCCGCTGCCAGGCGGGATCGTCGCATTTGCGGGCCACCGCGGACAGCGTGCCCGCGGCGGCGACGGGGAGGTGGACCGAGGCCGCGGCGAGCAGCGAGCGGTGCGCGTTCGGTGACGCGCCGTGCGTCTCGGGGCGCCGCGCCGCCGCCCGCGCCCGCTCGAACAGCAGCAGCACCACATGCTGGGCCAGCGCTTCCGGCCACGGATGGCCCATCGCGGGCAGCAGCGCCTCGATCTCCGACAGCCAGGAGCCGTCCAGCCGCACCAGGTGCGCGGTCCGATCCGGCAGCGGTAGCAGCGCGAACAGCTCCCGTCTGCGCAGCATCGCCAGATCGGTGGGCACGCCCGCTTCGAACAAGGCCCGCGCCCACGTCGAATCGTGTTGAGCCAGTGCGGCGTCCACCCAGCCGTCGAAGATGGGCTGCCGGAACCGGTCTTCGATCGTGGCGCGCACCGCCTGTTGCGGTGTGCCGAACACACCGGTCCAGTGCGCCAGCGGCGTCGCGGCGACCACCTGCCGGAGCCGGGCCGCGGACACGTCGGGCGCGCCGTTCCAGCGGTAGGCGAATTCGATGGTGCGGTCGGTGATCCCGTCGCGCTGCGCGGCGGCGTCGGGCCGGTCGGGCAGCGTGAGAACCACGTTCGTGTGCAGCATTCGGTGCTCGGCGCGGATCCACGCGCTCGCTCGGGCGCGCATCCGCTGCGAGAACGCCGATTCCGGCAGTAGCGCGAGCAGTCCGGCGGCGGTGCGGCGCACGTCCGCGCGCCGGTCGTCCAGCGCCGTTTCCAGCAGGGGCTCGTCGTCCGGGCCGAGCCCGTCGGCGAGCACGGCCAGCAGTTCGGCCTTCAACGGCCCGGATTCCTTCGGCCACGCCGCGGTGAGCTCCGCCCTGGCCGCGCCCGCGTCGCCGCGCCGGAGGTCGGCGAGCCAGTCGCGCCGCTCGGGTGGCCGACCGAACAGCCAAGTGTCCGTGGAGCGTTCGGCGTCGGCGGACGGCAACCGCACCAAGTCGCGCCAATCCGGATGCCGGGCCGCCAGCCAGCTGCCGCGAGTGCCCGCGAGGCGTAGCAGCGGCTCGCGCAGGCCGGCATTGATCTTCGCGTGCTCGAGCAGTTGCTCGCACAGCGCGCCCGGCGCCCGGTAATCGTGCGGCCGCGCCGCGTCGAACCATTCGGGCAGGAACGCCGAGCGTTCCCGCAGCATGCGTGCCAGGCGCACGGCAGCAGGGCGCGGCAGCGACGGACGGGGATCGTCCGCCGCGGGTTCCGGTGCCGCGGCAGTGGCGGGAGCGACCCCGCCGCGGAGGAAAAGGTCCTGTAGCGCGGCTGTTTCGAGCAGGCGCACCGCGGGATCATGCGGTAACCGGTCGGCAGCGCGTGCGATCGCGGGCGCCAGTGCGGCGAGATCCGGGGCGCGGCGCGCGGTGCCGAGCAGCGCGACGGAGGTGAGGTCGGCGCTCCCGGTCGGCCCCGCGGGCGAGGTCGCGTCGGGCACGAAGGTCTCCGTGTATGCCAGATCGATCACCTCCCCCGCGGTGAACACCGAAATCGGCTTCCATCCGTCGGCGCTCCACTCGCCGACCACCGTCACCGGATGACCGCCCGAGACGGCCAGCAGCGTCCACGGTTGTTCGCCCGGCCGGATCGGCAGCGCGCTGCCGCCGGATTCGGCGAGGTACCAGCCCTCTTCGGTGCGGGTGGGTATCACATCGGCAAGCAGCATCGGCCACGAGCGCAGCCACGGATCGGCGCCGAGCGCGGACGCGTGCGCGGCGAGCGCGGCGGCGATGGTGGCGGGGTGGTTCGCGTCGGCGGGCAACGTGGTGAACGGTTCGACCGTGCTGTGCCGCTCGCCCCACAGCGCACGCAGCGGCGCGGCGCCCGGGTAGAAATGCAACTCCGCGTCGGCCAGTTGACCCAGCGCGGGAACGTCGGCGGGGAAGCCGGGGGAGCCGAAGGAATGGTCGACCACCAGCGCCCAGCGCCTGCTCTCCCGCCCGTACAGCCAGGTGCGCCGGGTGTAGAGGCGCTCGTCCTCGGTGATCCGCGAGCCGAACACCATCCACCGATCACGCACCGGAGCTTCGGCGCGCACCGCCTCGGCCGGATTGGGATAGCCGATATGGGTGCGGATGGTGGCGCGCAGCGCGGGCGACACCGCGTCGAGCTGCCGGTGCGCGGCGATCAACAGGTGCATGCGCGCGTACTCGCGCAGCACCACGTCGGGCCAGTCGGGTCTGGTGGCCACGGCGGCCGGGAGCCTGCGCAGAGCGGAGGCGAGGCCGGGGGCCTGCGCGTCGACCATCCTGGCGGCCACGGCCTCGAAGGCGCGATACGAGCGATCGGTCTGCGCGAGCCCGGTGCGTACCTGATCACCGAGCCAGACGTCGAGTTCCTCCAGCCCCGCCGTGACCCGCACCCGGCGCTGTTCGGCGGTGGCCGGATTCGGGGTGCGGGGCCGCTCCGCGGTCGCGGCGGCCCGCGCCGTACGGCCGCCGATCCACGCCGCCGCGTAGTCCGCGGTCTCCGGCGCGACGGCGACATCGCCCGCGGACCAGCGCAGCAACAGCGACAGCGCGTGTTTACAAGGAAACTTGCGGCTCGGGCAAGAGCACCGGTACGCCGGACCGGACAGGTCGACGATCGCCTGATAGGGCGTGGCGCCGCTGCCCTGGCACCGGCCCCACAGCGCCGTGCCGTGCTGCCCGCACTCGCGCCAGCGACCCACCAGCTTGCGAGCCGCCGAGAGCGAATTCGCGTCCGGCGCCAACGCCGTGACCTGGGCTTCGGTCCACGGCGTCGTCATCGGCTCGCTCCGGCTCGCTGCTGCCTCATCGCCTTCCTTCATTGCTCGGTTGACCGGATTTCTACCCCAGCGCACCGACAAGTACCGCCGCCGGCGCCGCGCCGCCTTCGGAACCGCTTGTCCCGGTGCCGCATTCGTCTTTCGAACGAATCTTGCGCCGATCGGTGCGCTCTGGCATTCTGTCCTGTTCGGCTCGACCGAGCCACCCGGACCGGGTGTAGACACCATCGAGGCTGCCCGCCGGGGTTGGCGCGAGGGGTGGACATCGAGACATGGCGCAGGCGTCTCGATGACCATATATCCATCCCCGCGGGCAGATTCGCCTGGGCGCGGTGGGCGATTCCGGCGCGATCGGGTAGCGTTCCGCACAGCTTCGACAAGGCGCCGTGCACGGGGTCGGAGGACGTGTTGCGGCTCGATGGTGGAGGGGTTTTTCGCATGCGCCTGGATCCCGACGCTGTCGAGGCCGCCGGTTCCACGGACGCGCCGCCCCGGCTCTCGGCGGTGGTGACCAGGCGCCTGGCCGAGGATCCCGCGGTCACGCCGTCGGTGACGCGGACCGTCTTGCGCGCCATCGGCGCCGCCGAAACAGAGGACGCGTCAACGGCATTCGATCACTCCGGGATTTTCCTCAGCGCCATCCGGGTGTGCGGTTTCCGGGGTATCGGCCCCGAGACGACGCTGCAACTGCCGCCCGGCCCCGGCCTCACGCTCGTGGTCGGCCGCAACGGCAGCGGCAAATCCAGTTTCGCCGAGGCCGCGGAGTTGGCGATGACCGGAGGGAACCGCCGGTGGGACGGTCGCTCGGCGGCGTGGCGGGAGGGCTGGCGCAACCTGCACGACGGCACGGCCGCCCGCATCGAGCTCGAGTTGCTCACCGCCGGTGCCGCGCCGCGCCTCACCATCGCCAAGGAATGGGCGGCCGGCGCGGACCTGCCGGACGCGCACTGGACCCAGCGGTATCCGCCCGCGCCGCCGACAGGATTCGACACCGATCGGTGGGCGGCCCAGCTCGAGCTCTACCGCCCCTTCCTGTCCTACAGCGAACTCGGCGCCCTGGTGGACGGGAAACCGAGCGACCTGTTCGACGCGCTGCACCAGCTGCTCGGTCTCGACGAACTCACCCTGGCGCAGGAACGGATCCGGATGCGCCGTCTGGAGCTGGAACGCGCCGTACGGGATTCGCGTCAGGAACGCCTGGAACTGCTGGAGCTGCTCGCGTCGGTGGCCGACGACCGCGCGGTCCGGGTCGCCGGGCTGCTGCGGCCCGCCCAACCGGATCTCGCCGCGGTGGGCCGGGAAGTGCTCGGCGCGGTGGACGACCCGACCGGACCGGACGGCCTGCGCGCCATCGTGCGGCTCGCGCTGCCCGGGGACGCCGAAGTGGAGGCGGTGGCCACCCGGCTCGAGGATTGGGGCGCGGCGCTGGCCGCGGGAGCCACCGCCGACGCCGAAGCCGATCTGCGCCTGCTGGAACTGCTGCGCAAGGCGCGGGAACACCATGCCGCGAGCGGGCCGTGTCCGTGCCCTGTGTGCGGCCGCGGCGCACTCGACGACGCGTGGGCGCGCGAGACCGATGCGGCCATCGAGCGGCTCACCGCCCGAGTCGACGCGCTCACCACCGCACGGATCGAGCTCGGCAACGCGGTGCGGGCCGCGCGGGCGCTTCCCGACCTCGTTCCCGCCGAATTGGATTTCGATCCGCGCAACCCGCCGTCTGTCGACACCACGGCGGTGCGCGAGGCCTGGGCCGAATGGGCCGCGCTGACCATCACCGAATACGCCCCGGACCTGCCCGCCCGGCTGCGCGCCGCCCACGCGCGACTGGTCGACGAGCTCGACCTGTTGCAGAAGGGCACCCGCAAGGAACTCGACCGCTTGGACGAGGTGTGGACGCCGCTGGTGCCACGGATCGTGGCCTGGCTGGAGGGCGCGCGCGAGGTGGCCGCGCACGCCGCGGAGCTGCGCACCGTGAAGAAGGCCGAGGACTGGCTGAAGTCGGCCACCGCGGGTCTGCGCGGCGAGCGCATGACGCCGCTGGAGACGACGGCCCGGTGGGTGTGGCGCACGCTGCGGCAGCAGAGCAACGTCGAGCTGGGCGCGATCCGTTTGCAGGGCAACGCGGGCACCGCGCGCCGCGTGCTGCTCGACGTGACCGTCGACGAGGTGGACGGCGCCGCGCTGGGCGTGATGAGCCAGGGTGAGCTGCACGCTCTCGGTCTCTCGCTGTTCCTGCCGCGCGCCACGGTGGAGCAGAGCCCGTTCCGTTTCGTCATGATCGACGACCCGGTGCAGGCGATGGACCCGGCCAAGGTGGACGGCTTGGCCCAGGTGCTGGCCACGGTCGCCTGGACCAGGCAGGTGGTGGTCTTCACCCATGACGAGCGCCTCGCCGAAGCGGTGCGGCGGATGCAGCTCGACGCGACCGTGCTGGAAGTGCAGCGCCGCGACCGCTCGGTGGTCGAGGTGCGGGTGTCCAGCGACCCGATCCGCCGCTATCTCGACGATGCCCGCGCATTGGTGCGCACCCCGCAGTTGCCCGCGGCGATCGCCGACGAACTGGTGGCCACGTGCTGCCGTTCCGCGGTGGAGGCGGCCAGTCTGGCCAGGGCGCGGCGCACCCTGCTCGCCGCGGGCATGGGTCACGCGGAAGTGGAACGCCACATCGATGCCGCGCATTCGACCCGGGCGAAGGTGGCGCTCGCGGTCTTCGGGGTCGGCAGCAAGGTCGACGACTTGAACAAGAACCTCATCGCGCGCGAAGGACGGTGGGTGGTGGACGCATTGCGCGACGCCACGGCGGGCGCGCACGTGCCGATCGGGCGCGATATGCGCGAGCTGATCGGTGAGACCGAGAAGTTCGTCGCGTGGCTGGCCCGGTGAGGCGCCGATGAGCGGGCGGCGTCGGCCGGTCGGCGCACGTCGTGGACCCGCGGGCGGCGGGCGCGCGGCCCGGCACGGGCAGCGTGGGCCGAACGGCGCGCACCGCTCGCGCGCGAATCGGCCGTCGGTCGCCGAGCGGCTGGAAACCGTGGATCTGTTGCTCGCCGGATCGGTGACCGCCGCGGGCGGGCTGTGGTCCCGGGCGACGGCCTGGATTCTGCGGATCGCTCTGGAGCAGGCCGTCGACGAACTGTGGCTGCGGCTGGCGCCCCCGCTGGTCCGCTGTCCGATGCGGGCACAGCTCATCGCGCTGCGCGCCTTCGCGGGACCGGACGTGGCGGCGCGCGTGGCCGTGCTCTGGGCGGCGCTGTCGCGCGCCGCGCACCATCACGACTACGAACTCGCGCCGAGCGTCACCGATCTGCGGCGCTGGCGGGAGCAGACCGTAGCCTTGGCCGAGGACCTGGCGGCGGTGCGGGCGCGCCGGGATTCCTGACACAGGTCGGAAGGGTGCGGAAATGAACAAGGCACGGCGCTGCCCGTGTGGGCGTGGCGAGGCATTCGAGGACTGCTGCGGTCCGGTGTTGAGCGGCGAGCGTCCCGCTCCCACCGCCGAAGCCCTGATGCGCTCGCGCTACACCGCGTTCGCGGTGGGCGATGTCGACTATCTGCTGCGTTCGTGGCATCCGCGCACTCGGCCGGCCGCCTTGACCCTCGATCCCGCCCAGCGCTGGTTGTTCTTGGAAATCACCCGAACCGACCGCGGTGGACTGTTCGACGACACCGGCACGGTGGAGTTCGTCGCGCACTACCGCGACGCGGGCGGTCGCGGCGCACTGCACGAGACCAGCCGGTTCGCCCGATCCGACGGCGCCTGGGTCTACCTGGACGGCACGCACGACGACTGAGCGGTAGCGTCAGCGGGCATGGCACGCGTCGCGATCGAGTACTGCACCCAATGCCGCTGGCTGCTGCGGGCAAGCTGGATGGCGCAGGAATTGCTCAGCACCTTCGCCACCGATTTGGACGAAGTCGCGCTGCTGCCGGGTTCGGGCGGGGTCTTCCGGATCACCGTGGACGGCGAACAGATCTGGGAGCGCAAGGCCGACGGCGGATTTCCCGACATCACCGTGCTGAAGCAGCGCGTGCGCGACCGGGTCGCACCCGAGCGCGACCTCGGTCATGCCGACCGGCGCGAGTGAGACCGCGCCGGAAACTCAGCCGCAGCAGCCGCCACCGCAGCAGCCGCCGCCCGCCGGGGGCGCCGCCGGGGTGGGCGCGGGCGTGCTCGCGCCGCCACGGGAGACGGTGGCGAAGGTGGTCAGCAACTTGACCGTGTCGTCGTGGCCGATCGGGCAGGTCGCCGGCGCGGCCGACTCCGCCATCGGACGGGTCACCTCGAACGTGTCACCGCAGCTGCGGCACCGATAGCTGTAACTCGGCATCCGCTCAGTTTAGGGCCTGTGCCGCCGCTGTGTTCGGATCGGCCTGCGCCAAATGCTTCGCAGCCGCGGACCGCGTCCGTAGCGTGGCTGGGCAGCGCGGCGATGAAGAGGTGACGGCGATGGCGGACGGCAGCGCGGGAGCGGTACTTCGAGCGTTGCTCGAGCTGGGTCCGGCTCCGCGCAGTTCCATCGCCAGACACGCGGGAATCTCACCCGCCACGGTGACCTGGCAGACTCGCGCGCTGCTGGAGGCGGGGTTGATCGTCGAGCTGCCCGAGACCGCGGGCGCGTCCGGGATCGGCCGACCGCATAGCCCGCTGGCGCTCGACACCGCCGACAACGTGGCCATAGCGGTGCACATCGCGGCCACCCACACCACCGTCGCGGTGGTGGACATCGGCGGCACGCTGCGGCGCACCACGAAGGTGCAGCACCCCACACACGCCCCGTACGACATCCTGGCCACCGCCGCCGCCGAGGTGTGCCGGGTCCGCGACGAGTCCGACGGCCTGCGGATCGTGGGCCTGGGCGTCGCTACCGGCGGCCGGGTCGACCGAACGGCGGGGTCGGTGGTGGACCATTCCTTCCTACGCTGGCGTGACGTCCCGGTGCGGGAGTATCTCGCCGCGCGCACCGGATTGCCGACCCAGCTCGACAGTCACACCAGAGCGCTGATGCACGCCGAGCAGCTGTTCGGCCGCATGGGCGCGACGGCGAGCTCGGTGGTGCTGTTCGTCGGCAACGTGATCGATGTGGCCATAGCGGTGCACGGGCAGGTGCACTATGGGCCGAGGTCTGGAGCCGGATCGATCGAGTCGCTGCTCGGCCTGGGCGCGGGAAAGAGCGCGGGCCCGCAGGGGGGTTCCTCGCTCGACGACTACTACTCCGATCATGCGCTGCTCGAGCGCTGCGGCGTGGCGTCGACCATGCCCGAGTTGGTGGCGGTGGCGGCCGAAGGCGCGCCCGTGCGCGGGCTGTTCGTGGAGCGCGCCCGCGTCCTCGGCCGGGTCGTCGCGGCGCTGATCGATCTGCTCGATCCCGAATCGGTGGTGGTGGTCGACCGCGGCCGCCGCGTCGGCGGCGTGTGGGAGGCGTATCTCGCGGCCGTACGCGAACATTCGCTGTTGTGTACCGACCCGGCCGAACTGGTGGTCGGTTCGTCGTTCGAGGGGCGAGTCCTGGAGATGTCCGCGGGCGCGGTGGTGCTGCACAGCCTGTTCCACACTCCGCTGCGCGCGCTGGAGGCTGCCGTTTGACTCCGACTTATTTTAAGTAGAACGAATATTGACGTGCGGCACGGGTATTCGGGAAAGTTCTTTCATGAAAGAAATACACCGAGCCATTGCCGGGACCGGATCGCAAGTGCGGTGTTGTCCGGGAGCGAAATATTCCCGAGAACACCGGATTCGACCCAGGAAATCACCGTGCGCAATTCTCTCCGGCGATTAGCACTCGTCACCTCCGCCACCGCTCTGCTCGCCGTCTCGTGCGCCACCGATGAGGGCGGCGACACCGATCTGAAATCCGCTCTGCCGACCACCGTTCCGGCCGGCACCTCGTTGTCGGTGGCGGTCAACACCACCCGCGTCGCGCTGGAAACCTCCGGTGAGATCGGCAAGCTGCCGTTCACCGTGTCGGCCTGGCCCGCCGTCTCAGCGGGCCCCGACGTCATCCAAGCCTTTCGTGGCGGTTCGGTTGATATCGCGACGAACGCGGGCATCCCGCCCATCCACGCCCACGCGACCGGTCTCGACGCCAAGATCGTCGGCGTCAAAGTTCGTGACATCCCGAACTATCAGCTGGCCACCGCACCCGGCGTGACCGTCAACTCGATCCAGGAATTGCGCGGCAAGAAGATCGGCTTCTCGCCTGGTCAGGCCCAGGGCGTGGTGGTGCTGCGCACCCTGCGCGCCGCGGGCATCGGCCTGAACGAAGTGCAGCTGGTGGAACTCAACAGCCCGCAGTTTCTTACCGCGTTGCAGGGCAAGCAGATCGACGTCGCCCCGCTGGGGGAGCCGACGCTGACCAAATACCTGGACAAGTACCGCGGGCAAGGCGCCACGGCGGTGGCCACGCCCGCGGTGGACGCGCTGACCGTGCTGTGGGCGCCGACCGCGGTCCTGCGCGACTCGGCCAAACTCGCGGCCGTCCGGCAATTCGTCGAGTTCTGGGCGCGCGGCGATGTCTGGGCCTGGGAGCACCAGGAACAATGGATCTCCTCTTACTACGTGAAAGACCAGGAAGTCTCCGCGGCGGACGGCCGGCGAATTCTGGATACGACACCTCGCCCCTATTTCCCGGACAATTGGGACAAAGCGATCGCATGGGAGCAGGACACCGTCGACTTGCTCACCGGTTCCGGCTATTTCGGCAAGCGGTTCGACGCGAACGAGCTTTTCGACCGCCGCTTCGAACGAGTCGCCGCCGAGGCGGTGACCGCGAACTACCGCACCCAGGACACCCGGTGAACCGCTCGAGCGCCCGCACAACACAGGAGTCGCCATGACCATCGCACTGACCCGCACCGTAGCGGCGCCGCCGTCGCGGACCGGCGGATTCGTCGAACGCAGGCAATTGCGCAGGCTCGGGCTACGCAAGTCCGTTCCGTTCGCCCGGATGCTCGGCGTGGTGGTCGTTCTCGGCCTCTGGGCGGCCGGCGCGCACTTCGGCTGGCTCGACGAACGCAAGCTGTCGGCGCCGTGGACCGTGCTGGAAACGGGCTGGGACCTGCTCGTCAACGGTTCGCTGGCGGCGAACGTGTCCGCCTCGCTGCAGCGCGCGGGCATCGGCCTCGGCATCGGCGTGCTGGTCGGCACGACGCTCGCCCTGATCTCGGGCCTGTCCCGATTCGGTGAGTCGCTGGTGGACGGCCCGATCCAAGTGAAGCGGGCGATCCCCAGCCTCGGTTTGATTCCGCTGATGATCCTCTGGCTCGGCATCGGCGAATCGTTCAAGATCGTGCTGATCACCCTCGGCGTGGTGATCACGATGTATATCCAGACGCACGCCTCGCTCACCACCATCGATCAGCGGTTGGTGGAACTGTCGGAGGTGCAGCGGGTTTCGCGGGCCACCTTCATCAGGAAGGTCGTGGTACCCGGTTCGCTGCCCGGTTTCTTCCTCGGCCTGCGGCTCTCGGTGACCGGCGCGTGGCTGGCGCTGATCGTGGTCGAATCCGTCAACGCCATCGACGGGTTGGGCAAGATGATGCAGAACGCCCAGAACTACGGCCAGGCCGATGTGATCCTGGTGGGCCTCGCGGTCTACGGCACGTTCGGACTGTTGTCCGACGGCGTTATCCGGCTGGTCGAGCGGAAGGTGCTGTCGTGGCGACGGACGATCGCGGGGTAGGCGTACAGGTCCGCGGTCTGACCCGCAGTTTCGGTGAACGCACGGTGCTGGACGGCATCACGCTGACGATCCCGGCCGGGCAGTTCGTCGCCCTGCTCGGCCGCAGCGGGTCGGGCAAGAGCACGCTGCTGCGCGCGCTGGCCGGACTCGACTACGACGTGGCCGGGTCGGGCACGCTGCGGGTGCCCGCCAAGACGTCGGTGGTGTTCCAGGACTCCCGCCTGCTGCCCTGGCAACGGGTGCTGGCCAACGTGCTCTACGGCCAGCCGCGCTCGCGCAAGGCCGCGGCGGTGCGGGTACTCACCGAGGTCGGCCTCGCCGGACGCGAACGGGCGTGGCCCAACCAGCTCTCCGGCGGTGAGCAGCAACGGGTTTCGCTGGCCCGCTCCCTGGTGGGCGAGCCGGACCTGCTGCTGGCCGACGAACCCTTCGGCGCGCTGGACGCGCTGACCAGGATCAAGATGCACGAGCTGCTGCGGCAACTGATCCGGCGCCGCCGCCCGACCGTGCTGCTGGTCACCCACGACGTGGACGAGGCCATCGCGCTCGCCGACCGGGTGCTCGTGCTCGACGAGGGGCGCATCACGGTCGACGTGCCGGTGGACCTGCCCGCCGAGCGCGACCCGAGTCTGCCCGAATTCCAGCGCGTCCGTCGCGCATTGCTCTCTTCGCTGGGCGTCGCCCCGGCCGCTGTCTGAAAGGACCCGACCATGTCCGGTAAACAACTGCACCTCAACGCCTTCCTGATGTCGGTGGGGCACCACGAGGCGGCCTGGCGGCTGCCGGAAAGCGATCCGTACGCGCACACCGACATCAACTACTACGTCGAGCTGGCCCGCACCGCCGAGCGCGGCAAGCTGGACTCGATCTTCTTCGCCGACAGCCCGGTGCTGATGGGCGATCCCGGCCGCAGGCCCAGCGGCAAGCTGGAGCCGACCGTGATCCTCACCGCGGTGGCCGTGCAGACCAGCCGGATCGGCCTGATCGCCACCGCCTCCACCAGCTACAACGATCCCTACAACCTGGCGCGCCGGTTCTCCTCGGTGGACTGGGTGAGCAACGGCCGGGTCGGCTGGAACATCGTCACCACCGCGGGCGCCGACGCCGCGCGCAACTTCGGCCTGGACGACACCCCGGACCACCAGCTGCGTTACGAGAAGGCCGCCGAGTTCGTCGACGTGGCCACCAAGCTGTGGGACAGCTGGGACGACGACGCGATCGTCGCGGACAAGAGCCTCGGCATCCACACCGACGCGAGCAAGGTTCGCAAGATCGGCCACCACGGCGAGTTCTTCAAGGTCGACGGTCCGTTGAACGTGCCGCGCTCGCCGCAGGGCTACCCGGTGCTGGTGCAGGCGGGCTCCTCGGAGGACGGCAAGAACTTCGCCGCCCGCTACGCGGAAGCGGTGTTCACCGCGCAGCAGACGCTCGAGGACGGCAAGGCGTTCTACACCGATCTCAAGCAGCGCGCGGTCGCGCTGGGCCGTGACCCGGAGACGATCAAGATCCTGCCCGGCATCGTCCCCGTCATCGGCGACACCGAGGAACAGGCCCGCGAACTCGACGCCGAACTCGAGCGCCTGATCTCGCCGGAGTACGCGCGCCGCCAGCTGGCCGCGCACTTCAAACTGCCCATCGAACAACTCGACCTGGACAGCGAACTGCCCGAGGATCTGCCCACCGAGGACGAGATCCAGGGCGCCAAGAGCCGGTTCACGCTCATCGTGAATCTTGCCCGGCGCGAACGCCTCACCCTGCGCCAGCTGATCGGGCGGCTCGGCGGCGGGCGCGGGCACCGCACCTTCGCGGGCACACCCGAGCAGGTGGCCGACACCATCGAGCACTGGTTCCGGGAGGGCGCCGCGGACGGGTTCAACATCATGCCCGCCGTGCTGCCCTCGGGCCTGGAGCGCTTCGTCGACCAAGTGGTGCCGATCCTGCAGCAGCGCGGGCTGTTCCGCACCGAGTACACCGAGACCACCCTGCGTGGGCACTACGGCCTCGCCCGGCCGGCCAACCAGTACGACACCGCGGACGCGCTCGTGGTCGCCCGATGAGCTCGGTGCCACCGGATCCGTCCCAGCCGGGATGGATCCGGTACCTGACGCGCCGCTGTCTCGAGCACCGCCGCCTGGTCGTGGCCGCGGGCGCAGGTGCGCTCGCGGCGGCGCTGCTGACGGCGGTGCTGCCCCTCATCGTGCGGCATGTGGTGGACACGCTCACCGCCACCGCGGCGTCGGTGGCGCCGTGGGCGGCGCTGCTGCTGGTCGTCGGCGCGGCGCGGTTCGGGTCGTCGTTCACGCGCCGGGTGGCGTCGTCCCAGCTGTCGCTGGGCGTGCAGCACGATCTGCGCCGGGACCTGTTCGCCGCGCTGCTGCGGCTGGACGGCCGCGAGCAGGCGGACCTGCGGACCGGTCAGGTGGTCAGCCGGGCGATCACGGACGTCACGCTGATCCAGATGTTCCTGCAGCTCATTCCCATGGTGGCGGGCAATGTGGTGCTGCTGGCCGGTGCGCTGACGCTGATGACCCTGATGTCGCCCGCCCTGACCGTGATCGCGCTGCTGGTGGTTCCCGCCCTGTGGATCATCACCCGGCGCAGCCAGCGCAAACTCTTCCCGGCCAACTGGGACGCGCAGGCCCGCGCCGCCGAGGTGGCGATGCAGGTGGAGGCCGCGGTCGCCGGGGTGCGAGTGGTGAAGGGGTTCGGCCAGGAACGGCACGAGCTCGACGGATTGGCCGCGAAGGCGCGGGAGCTGTACCGCTCCCGGCTGCGCGTCGCGCGCATCACCAGCCGGTTCACCCCGGCGATGCAGGCGGTGCCCGCGGCGGGACAGGCGCTGATCCTGATCGCGGGCGGGCTGCTGGCGTTGTCGCAGTCCGTCACGCTGGGCACCTTCTTGGCGTTCATGACCTATCTCGGCTCGTTCGTCAGCCCGATCCGGCAGTTCGCCATGCTGCTGACGGTCAGCCAGCAGGGCAAGGCGTCGCTGGACCGGGTGCGCGAGGTGATCGAGGCGCCGGCGCCGGTGGAACGTCCTCGAGTCGAGACGGTACGCGGCAGTGCGCCGCCGCGCGTCGAGTTCCGTGGCGTCGGTTTCGGTTTCGGTCGCACACGGGTGCTCGACGGGCTGGAACTGACCGTCGAGCCGGGCGAGACCATGGCGATCGCGGGCAGTGCGGGCAGCGGCAAATCGACACTGGTGCAATTGCTTCCGCGTCTGGTCGACCCGGACGCCGGGGCCGTCCTGTTCGACGGCGTCGACATCCGCTACCTGTCCGACGCCCGCGACCAGGTGGCGATGGTGTTCGAGGACACCCACCTGATGGCGGACAGCATCCGGGCCAACGTGGCCTATGGACGCCCGGCGGCCACGGACGAAGAAGTCTGGCACGCCTTGTATCTCGCCGCGGCCGACGGGTTCGTGCAGACGCTGCCCGAGGGACTGGATACCAGGATCGGCGAGCGCGGGCAGCGGCTGTCCGGCGGGCAGCGGCAGCGCATCGCGCTGGCCCGCGCGCTGCTCACCGACGCGCCCATCCTGGTTCTCGACGACGCCACTTCGGCCATCGACGCGCAGGTCGAGGAACAGATCTACGCCAGAATCGCGGCCGAGGTGCGCGGGCGTACCACCATCGTCGTCGCGCATCGCCTGTCCACCCTGGCGCTCGCCGACCGGGTGGCCGTGCTCGACGACGGACGGGTGGCGGAACTGGGCACGCTGCGCGATCTGCAACACTCCGGCGAGTTGTTCCGCGCGCTGTTCACCCCGCCGGAGGTGACGGGAATCGGCGTGGACGCCGGGCTCGCTCGGCCCGAGGCGCCGACCTCCCCGCTGTGGGTCGAGCCCGCCGAGGACGACGATGACGGCGCCCGCACCCTGGAGCAGGTGGCGAAGGCGTTCTCCCAGCGTGCCGCCGGTGCTCCAGCCGGAGCGGGCCGGGCGGCGGGGCCGGGGATGCTCGCCGCCGCGCCGCCCAGCGGTGACGTGCAGGAGCTGATCGACCGCCTTCCCGCGCTGACCGGCGAACCGGAGGTCTCCGAATCCTTCTCGCACACACCGGATCCGGAGTTCTCGCTGCCGCGGCTGCTGCGGCCGTTCGCGGCGCCGTTGCTGGCCGGGCTCGGTCTGGTGGGGCTCGACGCCCTGGCGCAGGTGCTGATTCCCTTCCTGGTGCGTTACGGCATCGACCACGGCGTCCTGGCCGGCGCGCACGACGTGCTGCTGGTCGCGGCGGCGCTCGCGCTGCTCGTGGTCGCGGTGGACTGGGCGATCAGCGTCGCGCAGGTGCGGGTGACCGGTCGCGCGGGCGAACGGCTGCTGTACGGCCTGCGGGTGAAGACCTTCGCGCAGTTGCAACGGCTCGGCTTGCAGTACTACGAGCGCGAACTCGGCGGCCGGATCATGACCAGGATGACCACCGACGTCGACGGGCTCTCTGCGTTCCTGCAAACCGGCCTGGCCACCGCGCTCACCAGCACGGTGACCATCGCGGGCGTGGTGATCGCACTGCTGGTCATCGACGCGCGGCTGGCGCTGGTGGTACTCGCGCTGCTCCCGCTGCTGGTGATCTCGACGGCGGCGTTCCGGCGCGCGTCGGTGCCCGCCTACAACCTCGCACGCGAGCGGGTCAGCATCGTCAACGCCTACCTGCAGGAGAACGTCGACAACATCAAGGTCACCCAGGCCTACCGGCGCGAGGAGCGCAACCGCGCCGAGTTCGAGCGGCGGTCCTGGGACTATCGCGACGCGCGCCTGCGCAGCCAGATCCTGATGGCCGTGTTCTTCCCGTTCATCGAGTTCATGTCCGTGGTGGCCACGGCGGCGGTGCTCGCGGTGGGCGTGCACCAGGTGCGCGAGGCCGTGCTCACCGCGGGCACGCTCATCGCCTTCCTGCTCTACGTGGATCTGCTGTTCGCGCCGATCCAGCAGCTGTCCCAGGTCTTCGACAGCTACCAGCAGGCCGTGGTCGGCGTCGATCGGCTCAGCGAACTGCTGCGCACGCCGGTCGCCACCCCGGACGCCGCCGACGCGCGTCCGGTGACCCGCCTGAACGGTGCGATCGAGTTGCGCGGAGTCGGATTCACCTACGAGACCCGCGCCGAGCCGGTGCTCTCCGGCATCGATCTGCGCATCGAGCCGGGGCAGAAGGTGGCGCTGGTCGGCGAGACGGGCGCGGGCAAGTCGACGCTGGTGAAGCTGCTGGCCAGGTTTTACGACCCGACCGAGGGGGCGTTGCTGGTCGACGGCGTCGATGTGCGCGACTATCGCTTGCGCGAGTATCGCAAGCGGCTCGGCGTGGTCCCGCAGGAACCGTTCCTGTTCGGCGACACCGTGCGCGCGGCTATCGCCTACGGCAAGCCGGAGGCCACGCCCGCCGACATCGAGTGGGCGGCGCGGGCGGTCGGCGCGCACGAGATGATCGCCGCGCTGGAGCACGGGTACTACCAGCCGACCGGCGACCACGGACGCAGCATGTCGGCGGGCCAGCGCCAGCTGCTCGCGCTCGCGCGGGCGCAGCTCGTCGAGCCGGACATCCTGATCCTGGACGAGGCCACCGCCTCGCTGGATCTGGCGACCGAGGCCAGGGTGCGGGCCGCGGTGGACGTGCTCACCGCCGGGCGCACCACCATCGTGGTCGCGCACCGGCTCGCCACCGCCGCGGACGCGGATCTCATCGCGGTGGTGGGCGAGGGGCGGCTGTTGCAGACCGGCACGCACGCGCAACTGCTCGGCGAGGACGGGCCGTATCGCCGCTTGTGGGCCGCGTATGTCGGCGACGACACGGCGTCGGTCGGTGACCGGGAATCGGAGGCCGCGACCTGACCCCGCGCCACCGTGACAGCAGGAGCATTCTCCTGGCTATCCCAGGTGGCGGTGGGTTCCGGCGCTCGCCGTGACCGATTCGACACCGCCGCCTCGGTCAGGGGCCTGAACAGCGGATGAATGAGAGTCGACGCGGCAATGTCACGGCATCGCGACGCTCTCGTACCGATCTTCGACGTACTCTCGAAAAAGAAGTATGAGGAGGTCTGCGATGCGCGCTCAGTTCTCCGAGGCGGTGCCCGGTCCCGACGGTTCGGCCGAGCCCATTGCGCGAACGGCCTACGGCGACGTGCGTGGTGTGCGCGAAGGGCCGGTTTCGGTCTGGCGCAGCATCCCCTACGCGGCGGCTCCCACCGGTCCGGCCAGATTCGCTCCGCCACGGCCCCCGCAGCCTTGGGAGGGGGTGCGCGACTGCACCGCTTTCGGGCAGATCGCGCCGCAGACGATGGGCACCATGGTCCCCGTCGACTCGGGCCTGACCATGGGCGAGGACTGTCTGTGGCTCAACGTCTGGTCACCGCGGCCGGAGACGGGCGATCCCGCCCGTGGCCCGGACACCGAGCCGCGCCCGGTGCTGGTCTGGCTGCACGGTGGCGCGTACTGCCTGGGCACCGCCGCGCAGCAGATCTACGACGGGCGCAAGCTGGCCGCTGCCGGTGACGTCGTGGTCGTCGGGGTCAACTATCGGCTCGGTGCGCTCGGCTTCCTCGACCTGTCCTCGCTCGGCGGCGACTTCGCGCCGAACCTCGGCCTGCACGACCAGATCGCCGCACTGGAGTGGGTGCGCGACAACATCGCCGCGTTCGGCGGCGATCCCGGCAACGTCACGCTCTTCGGCGAGTCCTCCGGCGGGGGTTGCGTCACCGCGCTGCTCACCGCCCCCCGCGCCGCCGGGCTGTTCCACCGGGCGATCGCGCAGAGCCCGCCCGCCACGACGGTGTTCGGGCAGGAACGGGCCGCGACGGTGGCGCAGCGGTTCCTCGAGCTGATCGAGCTGCCCGCGACCAGGGCCGAGGAGCTGCTGGACTGCCCGATCGAGCGGATCGTGGGGGCGGCGGGCGTCCTGCTCGACGAGATACCGCTGAAGGAGCCGGGGCGACTTGCGGCCGCGCCCGTGGTGGACGGCGATGTGCTGCCGGGCTACCCGATCGACCGGTTCCAGCGCGGACAGTCGCACCGGGTGCCGTTGATCATCGGCACCAACAAGGACGAGGCGTCGCTGTTCCGGCTGCTGCGCTCGCCGATCATGCCGGTGACGCCGGACGCGGTGAACGCGATGCTGCGCGACGTCGCGGCGAGCCACCCGGAGATGTCCGCGGAGCGCATCGCCGAGATCACCTCGGCCTACCCGGACCTGAAAAAGGCGCGCGGGGCGCTGGCGATGTCCACCGACGCGGCGTTCCGGATGCCGGCGCACTGGGTGGCCGACGGTCACGCCGAGCACTCGCCCACGTGGATGTACCGCTTCGACTACGCGACCCCGATGCTGAGGGCCGCCCGTGTCGGCGCCGGTCACGCCACCGAATTGCCTTACGTCTTCGGCAATTTCGGGACGCTGAACCTCGATCCGACCTTCTGGCTCGGCGGCCGCAAAGCGGCCATGGAGGTCTCCGGGCGCGTGATGCGCCGCTGGCTGGCCTTCGCCGCGCACGGCGTCCCCGCCGCCCTCGACGGCTCCAAACACTGGCGGCCGTATCGCCTGGGTGCCCGCGCCACACTGCTCATCGACGGCGTCGATCGCGTGGTCGACGACCCGGACCGCGACCTGCACACCGCCTGGGGACAGCAGGCCGTCGGGTTCTCCTAGCAGACGTTCTTCGCGCAGCACGCGAATTCGGGTCGTCCGCGCCGTCGGCAAGCACCGGAAGTGGCGGCGACACCAGCCCGATCGCGCCGCCGCCGGGTGCCTGGTCGATCGCGGCACCCGGCGAGCGCCTCAGACGTCGGTGGAGAAGCGGATGCCGCCGTCGGGAATCTCCACGCCGGGCCAGACGCGAGCTCCGCGCAGCAGTTCGCAGCGGGCGCCGATGTTCGCGCCGTCTCCGATGACGCCGTCGCGGACCAGCGCGCGGGGGCCGATGCGCGCCCCGAAGCCGATGATGGTGCGCTCCACCGTCGCGCCCGCCTCGATCACCGCGCCGTCGAAGACGACCGCGCCGTCCAGGCGCGCGCCCGCACCGATCTCGGCGCCGCGGCCGACGACCGTGCCGCCGATGAGCACTGCACCCGGAGCGACACCCGCGCCGGGATGCACCAGCGATTCACCGCGCTGCCCAGGCAGGGCGGGGGAGGGCGCGATGCCGCGCACCAGATCGGCGGAGCCACGCACGAAGTCCTCGGGCGTGCCCATGTCGCGCCAGTAGGAAGCGTCGACGTACCCCTGGACGCGGGCGCCCTCGGTCAACAGCGCAGGGAACACCTCGCGCTCCACCGACACCGGACGCCCCGCCGGGATCTTCTCGATGTACTCCCGGCGGAAGACGTAGCACCCGGCGTTGATCTGATCGGTCGGCGGATCCTGGGTCTTCTCCAGGAACGCGGTGACCCGGCCGTCCTCGTCGGTGGGCACGCAACCGAACGCGCGCGGGTCGCTGACCCGGACCAGGTGCAGCGTCACGTCGGCGCGGGTCGACTCGTGGGTGTCGAGCACCGCGCCGAGGTCGGTGCCGCCGAGCACGTCGCCGTTGAACACCATCACGTTGTCCGCGCGCAGCCTGGGCAGCACGTTGCGGATCGCGCCGCCGGTGCCGAGCGGCTCGGTCTCGGTGACGTACTCGATCTCCAAGCCCAGCTCGGAGCCGTCGCCGAAGTGCTCCTCGAACACTTCGGCCTTGAACGACGTGCCCAGCACCACGTGCGTGATCCCGGCCTCGGCGATACGGGCGAGCATATGGGTCAGGAACGGGAGCCCGGCCGTCGGCAGCATCGGCTTGGGCGCCGAAAGGGTCAGCGGCCGCAGCCGCGTGCCCTGCCCGCCGACCAGGATCACCGCGTCGGTGCCTGTATTTCCTGCCATCAAGCTCCCCTGTTCACAAGGTCGTTTCTCGCCGCCGTCGCCGGTTACCCGGCGTCGCGCGCCTGCTGGCGCAGGGCAGATCGAACCGCAATCCGCGAGCGGACCGCAAGTCCGGCCCGCAGCGCCAACCGCAGTGGAGCCTGCCACCAGTGCGGATGCCGGTCGGCCTGGAACCGGTAGGCGCTGGCATGGTGGGCGGGCAGCATCACTTCGGGATGGCGGCCCGCCGCGTGACCTTTGGCATGGGTTACCTCGGCGTCCGGCACGAAAACGTTGTGCCAACCCGCCTTGCCCATCCGGTCGCCGAAGTCGACGTCCTCCATGTACATGAAGTAGCGCGAGTCGAAACCGTCGATCGAGTCGAACGCCGCGCGCCGCACCAGCAGACACGACCCCGACAGCCAGCCGACGGCTCGCTCGGAGATCTCCTCGTTCTCCTGCCGGTACCGACGGGTCCACGGGTTGGACTTCCAGACCGTGCCCAGGATCGCGTGTCCGGCGCCGTCGAGCAGGCCGGGCACCCGGCGGGCCGACGGGTACACGCTGCCGTCCGGCTCCAGCACCAGCGGACCGAGCGCGCCCGCGCGCGGCCAGCGCTTGGCGGCGGCGAGCAGTTTGTCGATGGAATCGGTGCCCCAGCGGATATCCGGGTTGGCGATCACGACGAACTCGATGGCCGGATCGATCTCCGCGACCGCCCGGTTGATCGCGCCGCCGTAACCGATGTTGCCGCCGGTGCGCAGCAGCCGCACGTGCGAATTGGCCTCGGCGACCAGCTCCGGCACACCGTCGACCGACCCGTTGTCGGCGAGGATCACCTGAGGTTTCTCGGCGGTGGCCCCGGCTAGAGTGCTGATGAAGTGCTCGAGGTGCTCACCCGGCGAGTAGGTCACCGTGACGACGGCCAGGCCCGCGGGCGCGGCGGATTCGGATTCACTCACGACAGCCAACCTTAACGGGCGCAGCCGCAACCCGTTCGTCGATGGCTCGCGCTCGGTCCCAGCCGAGGTGGAGGATGCCGGACGGGCGCGAGCGGGCGTCGTGCGTAGATGGTCCGCGCTCGGCCGGAGGCCCGCCCGGCCCGCGCGGCGGGGCGCTGTGCCTCGATGGCCCGATCGCAGGCGGAGTACGCGCGAGGGGCGCAGCCGGACGCCATCGGTCGACAGCCTGCCCGTGGTCGGAGCAACGGCGGAGGTAGGCCCAACGCGCGCAGTTCAACCCGCCCGTCGATGGCTCGGCATGCCCCGGCGAAGGCGGGGTACGCCTGGTGGGCGGAGCCGGGTGTGGTCCATCGGCCCGCATGACCGGAATGAATGCGGAGGTACGCCTCAATCGGATTGCCGCGCCAGCGCGTCTCCCAGTGCGGTCCGCCAATCCCGCAGCGGCGTGAGCCCGGCGTCGATCCAGGCCCGCGGCGAGAGCACCGAAAACGCCGGGCGGCGTGCGGGTCTGGGGAACGCGGAGGAGTCGCACGGACGGACGCGTCCCGGATCGGCGCCGACACCGGCGAACACCGCTCGGGCGAGCTCGAATCGGCTGGCCCGCCCGGCGTTGGTGGCGTGCAGCACCCGCGGCGCGTCCGGCCTGCCCGCCAATTCCAGCAGCGCGGCGGCCAGATCGGCGGCGTAGGTGGGGGAGCCGACCTCGTCGTCGACGACGTCGACGGTGTCGCGTTCGCGCTCCAGCCGCAGCATCGTGGCGACGAAATCGCCGCCGCGCCCGGTGTATACCCACGCGGTGCGCACCACGTGCGCGTCCGGGCAGCGGCTCAGCACCGCCTGTTCCCCGGCGAGCTTGGACTCCCCGTAGACCGACGTCGGTCCGGTCACATCGGCTGTGTCGTACGGCCGATCCTGGGTACCTGGGAAGACGTAATCGGTGGACAGATGGATCAGCCGGGCACCGAGGTCGGCGCAGACGTCGGCGAGCACGGCCGGTCCGGCGGCGTTGCCCGCGTACGCCGCCTCGGTTTCGGTTTCGGCCAGGTCGACGGCGGTATAGGCGGCGCAGTTCAGCACCACGTCGCCGGGCGTGAGCACCGCGCGTACGGCGGCGGGGTCGGTGATGTCGAGTTCGGCGCGCCCGTAGCCGCTGGCGGCCGGAGCGAGACGACGCAGTTCCCGGCCCACCTGTCCGTGCGCGCCCGTGACGACGAGGCGAGCGGACGCGGTGGAGTCGGGCGCGGTGGGGTCGGTCACGGCCGCAAGTCTGGCACGCCGCCACGTCCTCGGTTACGGCCGTTCGCGCCTGCCGTTCGATAGCCTTGTGCTATCGGGGGATCCCGAAACCGGGCGGGGCGAGCGGTAACCATGGTGGCGGATCGGTTGCGCACGCGTCGCCAGGACACCGAGTTTCGGCGAGAGGATGCGGACTTGTCGCAGCGGAGGGGCACATCGGCGGCGTCGCGGGCGACCGGGCCCGGCGACCGGGCCTTCGGGCCGCTGCGCTCGCTCGCCGTGACCGCCGCCGTGATCGTGGTGGTGCTCACCGGTTTCGCCTGGCGCAGCGTCGACGGGCTGGTGGCCGACATCGAGCGTCTCGGCGATCTCGGCCTCGGCGGCGGTCGCGACGGCGCGGTGGACATCCTGCTGGTCGGTGTGGACAGTCGTACCGACGCGCACGGCAACCCGCTGTCGGACGCCGAACGCGCGATGCTGCACGCGGGCGACGAGGTCGGCACCAACACCGACACCATCGTGCTGCTGCGCGTGCCGAACGACGGACGCTCGGCCACCGCGATCTCGATCCCGCGCGATTCCTACGTCAGCATTCCCGGCCTCGGCATGGGCAAGATCAATTCCGCCTACGGCGCGACCAAGGCGAGCCAGTTCCAGAAGCTCGTCGACCAGGGGGTCTCGAACGCCGACGCGGAGCGGCGGTCCACCCAGGCGGGCAGGCAGGCGCTGATCAAGACGGTGGCCGGGCTCACCGGTATCACCGTCGACCACTACGCCGAGGTGAGCCTGCTCGGCTTCGCGCTGCTCACCGACGCCGTCGGCGGCGTCGAGGTATGCCTGCGCAACCCGGTCGACGAGTGGATGTCCGGCGCCAAGTTCCCCGCCGGACGCCAGCGCCTGGACGGGCCGCGGGCGTTGAGTTTCGTGCGCCAGCGCCACGATCTGCCGCGCGGCGACATCGACCGCATCGTGCGCCAGCAGGTGTTCATGGCCCAGCTGGTGCAGCAATTGCTCAGCGCGAAGATGCTCGGCAACCCGGCCAAGCTCCAGCAACTCAGCGACGCGGTGGGCCGGACGATCGTGCTGGACGAGGACTGGGACGTGCTGGCGTTCCTGCAGCGGCTGAAGGATCTGTCCGGCGGGCAGGTGAAATTCGAGACCATTCCGGTCGCCGACCTCAACGGCGAGACCGGCAACGGTGAATCCGTGGTCAAGGTCGAGCCCAAGGCGGTCAAGTCCTACGTCGCCTCGCTGGTCGGCGGCGACCCGGCCCCGCGCAACGCCGAGCCGGGGTTCGATCCCGCGACCGTGACGGTCAGCGTCTACAACGCGGGCGGCATCGGCGGACTCGCGGCCGAGGTCGCGCAGACGTTGAGCGCCAAGGGCTTCCGTCAAGGCACGGTGTCCAACTACAGCGGCGGCCACGTCACCGGCAGCCGCGTGCTCGCGGCGGACACCTCCAGCCCGAAGGCGCAGGCGGTCGCCAAGGCGCTCGGCGGGCTGACGGTGCTCGCCGATCCGGCTCTGTCCCCGGATTCGGTGAGTGTCGTGCTGGCGAGCGACTATTCTGGTCCGGGCTCGTCGGCGAGCCGGATGTTCGACCTGTCCGGAACGTCGACCGCGGCCACACCAGTCCCGCCCGCTCCACCGATCGACGCAGGCCAGAACGGACCGAAATGCGTGAACTGAACCATGCGTGACATCGACCAGGCACACACTCTCACCGAAGCGGTGCTCGATCCCATCCTCGCTCGCGAACCCGCTGGCCCGCGCGTCACCTACTACGACGACGCCACCGGCGCGCGCATCGAGCTGTCCGGCGCGACGCTGGCGAATTGGGCGGCCAAGACCGCCAACCTGATTCGCGACGAGTTCGGCCTGAGCCCGGGCGCGCGGGTCGCCGTCCTGCTCCCGGCGCACTGGCAGACCGCCGCGGTGCTGCTGGGCTGCTGGTGGGCGGGCACCGAGGTGGTGCTGCATCCGGACCGGGACGCCGATCTGGCCCTGGTCACCCCGGACCGCCTGGACGACGCCGACGGAGCGGGCGAGGTCGCGGTCCTGTCGCTGGACGCCATGGGCTCGCCGGTGCGCGACCTGCCGGTGGGCGTCACCGACTTCGCCACCTCGGTGCGCGTGCACGGCGACCAGTTCCTGCCCCGCGGCGCCGGCGTCGCGCTCGACGGCATGCCGGTCGCCGAGGTGCTCGCCGAGGCACGGAAATCGGCGATGCGCCAGGGCTTCGCCGAAGGCGACCGCGTGCTGTCGAGCACGCCGTGGGACACCCCGGCCGAACTGATCGACGGATATCTCGCGGTGCTGGCCGCGGGCGCTTCGCTGGTGCAGGTGGTCAACCCCGACCCGGCGCTGCTCGAGCGGCGCGTCGCCTCGGAGCGGGTGACCGCGCAGCGCGGCTGAGCGGCTCCTACCACGGTATAAGCGCCGAATCCGACCTGAGGACGTTCCACAAGCGGGCCGGGTTCCGTACGGTGGACTCATCGGCGACGACGACGGGGTTGGACTTATGAAGCCACATTATTGGTTCCGCTGGTTGTCCGTGCAGGGCGCGCCTCGTCTCGTCCTGCGCCTGCAGGCGCGTCGCGGTGACCCGTTCGCCGAACTGATGGGCGGACCGGCCGGCTTCGACGACCCCTATCCGCTGATCGAACGTCTGCGCGGCGAGACGAGGCTGTTGCGCACCTCGATCGCGTGGGCGACCTTCGACCACGAGCTGTGCCGCTCCATCCTGCGCGACAGCCGCTTCGGGGTGCGCACCACGGAGAGCTTCAACATTCCCAAGCCGCTGCAGAAGCTCGCCGAGCGCTTCCCCTTGCCGCCGAATCCGGTCGAGCCGCCGTCGATGCTGGTCATCGATCCGCCGGAGCACACAGCCATGCGCAAACCGGTGGCCTCGGCCTTCACCCCGCGCGCGATCCGCAGGCTGCGCGACCGCGTCGAGACGGTCACCGAGGAACTGCTGGACGATCTGCCCGCGCACGGTTCGGCGGACCTGATCCGCTCGTTCGCCGCCCAAGTGCCGATCGCGATCATCTCGGAGATGCTCGGCTTCCCGGACGAGGACAAGGCGCTGTTCCTGGACTGGGGCGATCAGATGACCCCGCTGCTGGACGTCGGCATCCCCTGGCGCGCGCACCGGAAAGCGATGCGGGCCATGGAGGTGATGAACGACTACTTCGACCAGCACATCGAACGGTTGCGTCGCGCGCCGGGCGATGACATCCTCAGCAGCCTGGTCGCCGCGGGCGAACTGGACTCCTACGCGCTCAAGGCCACCGCGAGCCTGCTCATGGGCGCGGGCTTCGAGACGACGGTCAACCTGATCGGCAACGGTGTCGCGCAGTTGCTGGCCCATCCGGATCAGCTGGAGCGGCTGCGCGAGGAGCCGGAGTTGTGGCCGAACGCCGTCGAGGAGATCCTGCGTTTCGACTCCCCGGTGCAGACCACCGCGCGGACCGCGCTGACCGACGTCGAGATCGACGGCATCCGAGTGCGCGAGGGCAACACGGTGGTGCTGTCGCTGGCGGGCGCCAACCGCGATCCCGCGGTCTTCGCCGATCCCGGGCGTTTCGACGTCGGGCGCGACAACGCCAAGGACCACCTGTCGTTCAGCAGCGGCGTGCACGTCTGCCTGGGAGCGAGCTTGGCCAGGATGGAAGGCGTCCACGCCCTGCAAGCCCTGTTCGAGCGGTTCCCCGACCTGCGGCTCGACGGTCCGCTGCGGCGGCGCGCGTTGTTCACCCTGCACGGGTACGAGCGCATGCCGGTGCACCTCGGCCAGCGCGCGCAGGCACCGGAGCCGGTCGTCTGATCAGCCCGTGGTCTTCCAGACGTAGCGGGTCTTCGGGCGCCCGGCCCGGCCGTAGTCGGAGCGGCGGACGACCAACCCGTCGTCGGCCAGCTTCTCCAGATAACGCCATGCGGTGATGCGCGAGACGCCGATCGAGGTCGCGGTGTCCGCGGCCGTCACGCCCTCGGCCTCGGCCGCGCGCACGGTGCGGGAGATCTCGTCGAGGGTCTGCGGCGCGACGCCCTTGGGAGTCGTCGCACGCTGGTCGGGGGTGCGCAGGGCGCTCAACGCCCGGTCGATGTCGTGCTGGGAGATGGCGCTCTCCCCGGCCGGGAGCGCGGTGCGGAACTCGCGGTAGCGGTCCAGTTTGTCCCGAAACGCGGCAAAGGTGAACGGCTTCAGCAGATACAGCACTACGCCGTGCGACACCGCGGTCCGCACCATGGCCAGGTCCCGCGCGGACGTGATGGCGATGACATCCGGGCGCGGCGCCAGGCCGGTCAGCGCGGCGGCGACGTCGAGGCCGCTGGCGTCCGGCAGGCCGATGTCCATCAGCACCAGATCGATCGGCGTGCCCTCGGCCGCGGCGTCGGCCGCCGCGCGCATCGCCTCGCGTCCGGTGTGGGCGACGCCGACGGGTGTGAATCCGGCGATACGTTCCACGTAGGCGCGGTGTGCCTCGGCGATCAGCGGCTCGTCCTCGACGATCAGCACGCGGATCATCGTGCCTCCTTTCGTGGGATCGTCACGGTGACCGCGCTTTCGGGATCCCGTTCGGTGTGGATGCTTCCCCCGTGACGGGCCACCAGCCGGTGGACCAGCGCGAGACCGAGCCCGTGGTGGTCGGCTTTGGTCGAATAGCCGCGCTGGGACGCGCGGGCGAACGTCTCCGCCGACATGCCGGGGCCGCTGTCGGCGACCCGGATGTAGAGCGTGGACTCGTCCGGGCCGTCCGCCCATTGGTAGCGCAGCGTGACCTCCACCCAGCCGGAGGTGCTGTCCGCCGCCGCATCGATCGCGTTGTCGACGAGATTGCCCACCAGCGTGACCGTTTCGTGCGGGGACAGCGGGTCCACCGAGTCGAGCGCGGTGTCGTCGGTGATCGTCAGCTCGATGCCGCGTTCGGCGGCCTGGTTCACCTTGCCGAGCAGCAGAGCGGCCAGGGCGGGCGCGCCCACCGCCGCGAACAGCCGATCGATCAGCGACTGGGACAGCTCCAGTTCCGCCGTGGCGAACTCGACGGCCTCGCGGTGGCGGCCCAGTTCGACCATGGTGACCACGGTGTGCAACCGGTTGGCCGACTCGTGCGCCTGCGCCTGCAACGACGCCGCGAAACTGCGCACGGAATCGAGTTCGCCCATCACCGCCTGCAACTCGGTGTGGTCGCGGATGGTCATCACCGTGCCGATCGCCCGGCCTTCCCACTCCACGGTGTCCTGGTTGACCAGCAGGATCCGGTCGGTGGTCACGTGCATCTCGTCGCGGACGGAGCCCCAGCTCATTCGTTGCAGCGACAGCGGGAGGTCGCTGCGCCGCACGTCGCCCGCGGGCAGGTCGAGCAGACGGCGCGCCTCGTCGTTGACCACCTCGGCATCCTCGCCGGACGCGCCGAACACCACCAGGCCCTCGTGCACCGAATGCAGGACGGCGTCATGGTGCTCGTACATCGCGCGCAACTCGTCCGGCGCCAGGCCGTGGGTCTGCCTGCGCAGCCTGCGGCTCAGCAGGAACGATCCGCCCGCGGCCAGCGCCAGCCCGGCCGCCGCGACGCCGAGGATCAGCGGGAACTGAGTGGCGACCTGGTCGCCGATCTTCGCGCGGGTCACGCCCGCGGAGACCAGAGCGACGATCCGCCCGTTCTCCTGGACCGGAGTCACCGCTCGGATAGAGGGGCCGAGCGTGCCGGTGAAGGTCTCGGTGAAAGTCTCGCCCGCCAGCGCGCGATCGATGTTGCCGCTGAACGGCAGTCCGATCATCGCCGGGTTGGTGTGCGTGTAGCGGGTCCGGTCCGGCGCCATGACCACGATGAAATCCATGCCGGTCTCGCGCCGGATCTCCTCGGTCACCGGCTGCAACAGCGCCGTCGGGTCCGCGCTGTGCAGCGCGTCGATGGTCGAGGGCGCGTCGGCCACGCTCACCGCGACGTCGGTGACCTCCCTGGTGGTGGTGACATCGCTGTCGTGCCTGGCGTCCAGGACCGCGAGCACCACGCCGATCCCGATCATCACCGCCAACACGACCAGCTGGAAGACGAACGCCTGCCCGGCGAGGGAGAGCCGACCGCGTCTCACAAGCTCTGCCTCCGCTGAACGTAATGCACCAAACAGTGACCGGGATCACCCGGCCGACCATCATTCTGCCTGGAAGGCGTGAGCCACTTCGCGTCGGTACCTTTCGAAGGGAAATCCTCGCTATGAGCGACACGACTCGAACGCGGCGCGACCGCACCCATTGGCTCTATCTGTCCGTCATCGTGGCGGTGGTCGCGGGCGTCCTCGTCGGCTGGCTGGCGCCCGGCGCCGCGCAGTCGTTCGCCCCGCTGGGAACCATTTTCGTCAATCTCATCAAGATGATGATCGCTCCCGTCATCTTCTGCACCATCGTGCTCGGGATCGGCTCGGTGCGCGCGGCGGCCACCGTCGGCAAGGTCGGCGGACTGGCCATCGGCTACTTCCTGGTCATGTCGACCATCGCGCTCGGCATCGGTCTGGTCGTCGGCAACCTGCTGCAACCCGGCGCGGGACTGAACATCGCCAATTCGGCCAAAGCCGGTCACAACCTCGCTGATACCGCGCACAGCGCGGGCGGTACCTGGGAGTTCGTCCAGAACATCGTGCCGTCCACGCTGCTGTCCTCGCTCACCACCGGCAACGTGCTGCAGGCGCTGTTCGTCGCGCTGCTGGTCGGATTCGCGGTACAGGCCATGGGCACGACGGGCGAGCCGATCCTGCGCGGCGTGGCGTTGCTGCAGAAACTCGTGTTCCGCATCCTGGTGATGATTCTGTGGCTGGCGCCGATCGGCGCGTTCGGCGCGATCGCCAACGTGGTCGGCAAGACCGGCCTGGACGCCGTGGCGAAGCTGGGCACGCTGATGCTCGCGTTCTACCTCACCTGCGTCGTGTTCGTGTTCGGCGTGCTCGGTCTGCTGCTGTGGAGCGTGTCGCGGGTGTCGATCTTCAAGCTGGTCCGCTACCTCGCGCGGGAGTACCTGCTGATCGTCGCGACCTCGTCGTCGGAATCGGCGCTGCCACGGCTGATCGCGAAGATGGACCACATGGGTGTCGAGCGCACCACGGTTGGCGTCGTCGTGCCCACCGGCTATTCGTTCAACCTGGACGGCACCGCCATCTACCTGACCATGGCATCGCTGTTCATCGCGGAGGCGATGGGCAAGCCGCTGTCCATCGGCGAGCAACTCGGGCTGCTGGTGTTCATGATCATCGCGTCCAAGGGCGCTGCGGGCGTCACCGGCGCGGGGCTGGCCACGCTGGCGGGCGGATTGCAGAGTCATCGGCCCGAGTTGCTCGACGGTGTCGGCTTGATCGTCGGCATCGACCGCTTCATGTCCGAGGCGCGGGCGCTGACCAACTTCTCCGGCAACGCGGTCGCCACGGTGCTGATCGGCACCTGGACCAAGACCGTCGACGTGGATCGGGTGCGCGAAGTGCTCGATCGCAAGTTGCCGTTCGACGAGCGGACCATGGTCGACGACGACCACGGGACGCCCGCGCAGGCGCAGGAATCCGAGACCAAGGATCTGGTCCAGGCATAGCGTGCGCACGACGAAGGGCCCGCAGGATCTGCGGGCCCTTCGTGGCGTCCGGGGATCACGCCTCCCACTTCTCCGGGTGCAGATGGTGCTGGGTGAGGGCATTGGCGTGGCCGTGCCCGAAACCGTGCTCGGTCTTCAGCCACTCGACGAGTTCCTTGTGTGCGGTCAAACCGGTCTCGCGCATGGCGGCCTTCCACTCTTCGATGGTGCGGCCGTACTTGGCCTCGATAGAGGGGAAGTAGGACGCGGGGCCGTGCGGCTTGGTCGCCATGGTCGATCTCCTTGCTCGTCGTGCGTTCGATGGTGCAGACGGGGCAGCTGCCGGAAAATCATCGCACCGGCCCGTCATACCGCCGCGGTCCGCGCGCCGTCGGCCACACGGTGCTCCTCGACGAGAAGTCCACCGGTCAGCGCGGGCAAGTCGGCGATCGTCTCCGCCGTCGCCGAGCAGGGGTTCGCCCAGCTCACCGCCGTTCTGCGGCGGGCACACGCGGAAGCCTCGGGCGCCGCGGGCTCGCTGCCGCGGGTCGCGCGAGCCTACTCGGACTTCGCGGTGGCGAATCCGGCGCTCTACGACGCGGCTCGCCGCCGTGGGCGCGGCGCGGGCCCGACGTCCGTGTCGGCATGCCCGTCGCCGGTAGCGTGGGGGTATGGCTGATGTGGTGGTGGTCGGCTCCGGACCGAACGGCCTCGCCGCCGCGGTGATCCTGGCTCGGGCGGGGCTCGCCGTGGAGGTGTACGAGGCAGAGGCGACGGCCGGAGGTGGGTCCCGTACGGCGGAACTCACTCTGCCCGGCTACCGGCACGATCTGTGCGCGGGCGCGCATCCGATGGCGGCGGCCGCGCCGCTGTTCCGCGCGTTCGACCTGTCCGCGCACGGTGTCGAGTTGCTCGCACCGGAGGTCTCCTACGCGCATCCGCTCGACGGCGGTGTGGCCGGACTGGCCTGGCGAGACCTGGATCGGACGGTCGACGACCTCGGTGTCGACGGCCCGGCGTGGCGCAAATTGTTCGCTCCGCTGGTGCGGCACTGGCCGGACGTGGTCGACATCGCGATGTCGGATCTGCGCCGCATCCCGTCCGGGCTCGCGACCTCGATCCGTTTCGGCCTGCGCACCCTGGAGCAGGGCTCGCCGCTGTGGGACATCAGGTTTCGCGACCAGGTCGCGCCCGCCCTGCTGACCGGCATCGCCACCCACGCGATCATTCCCCCGCGCGCCGTCACCGCCGCGGGCGCGGCGCTGTTGCTCGGCACACTGGCCCATGTCGAAGGCTGGGTGATTCCGCGCGGCGGCAGTCAGGCGATTCCCGACGCCCTCATCGCCGAACTCGAACGTCTCGGCGGCCGGGTGCACACCGGCCACCGGGTCGACTCGATCGACGAGTTCGCCGGCGCCCGCGCCGTTCTCCTCGACCTCGCCCCGGCCGAACTGCTGCGTATCGCCGGGCATCGGTTGCCCGCCCGGTACGCGAAGCGCCTCCGGCGTTTCCGGTACGGCGGCGCGGCGTGCAAGATCGACTTCGCCCTTTCCGGTCCGGTGCCGTGGCGAGCCGAGGGCTGCGCGCTGGCCGGAACGGTGCACGTGATCGGCACCCGCGCCGAGGCCATGGCCGCCGAGCACGCCGTGGCCATGGGACGACACGCCGACAGGCCCTACGTGCTGTCCATCCAGCCGGGCGTGGTCGATCCCACTCGCGCGCCCGAGGGCGGCCACACGTTCTACACCTACGCACACGTGCCCAACGGCTCCACCCGCGATGTCAGCGAGGAAGTGATCGGCCAGGTCGAGCGGTTCGCGCCGGGTTTCCGCGATCTGATCCTCGCCGAGAACGTGATCACCGCCGCCGAAATGCCCTCGCACAACGCCAACTACGTCGGCGGCGACATCTCGGCGGGCGCGATGACCATGCGCCAGTTCGCCTTCCGCCCCGCTCCGCGCTGGAACCCATACGCGACACCGATTCCCGGTGTCTATCTCTGCTCGTCCGCGACGCCCCCGGGCCCCGGGGTCCACGGTATGTGCGGGCTGCACGCCGCGCGCCACGCCCTGCGCGACCGCTTCGACATCCGCACCGATCCGCTCGACCTCTTACGCACCCCGGCTTTCCAGCATCGCTGAGGACTGCCCCGGTCGCCGGTCGCTAACTCGTGGCGGGCTCGGTGCGGTAGAGATCGGGTTCGAGGTAGATGACGCGCGCCGCGGGTACCGCCACGCGGACGCGGGCCTCGGCCTCGTCGATGGCACCGGCGATCGCCGCGATGTCGAGTCCGGGAACGACGCCGACCTTCGCCGCCACGAGCAGTTCCTCCGGGCCGAGGTACTGCGTCTTGAGGTGGATCACCCGGTCGATGCGGGTCCGGTCGACCAGGTTCGCGCGGATCAGCCGGTTCTCCTGCGGCGTGGCGCCCTCGCCGATCAACAGGCTCTGCATCTCCACGATCAGCACGATCGCGATGACGCCGAGCAGCCCGCCGATGGCCAGCGTGCCGACGCCGTCCCAGACCGGATCGTCGGTGAGCATGGTCAGGCCGACGCCCGCGAACGCGAAGACCAGGCCGATCAGCGCGCCGGTGTCCTCCAGCAGCACCACCGGCAGCTCGGGGCTGCGCGAATTGCGGATGAACCGCCACCAGCTCGCGTCACCCTTGAGCGGCGCGGACTCGCGCACCGCGGTGGTGAAACTGTATGACTCCAACGCGATCGCGATCACCAGGATGATCACCGCCACGATCGGCGAACTCAGCTCCTCCGGATGCTGGATCTTGTGGATGCCCTCGTAGATGGCGTAGCCGGAGCCGAGGGTGAACAGCACCAGCGCCACGATGAACGAATAGAAGTAGCGGTTGCGCGCATAGCCGAAGGGGTGCAGCTCGTCGGCTTCCTTCGCGGCGCGCTGCTGGCCCAGCAGCAGCAGTGCCTGGTTGCCCATGTCGGCCACGGAGTGCACGGCCTCGGCGAGCATCGATCCCGAGCCCGTGATCGCCGCACCGACGAACTTCGCCGCGGCGATCCCCGCGTTCGCGGACAACGCCGCGATGATCGCCTTCTTGCCACCGCCAGCCGACATGGAAGCATGTCCTCTCTGTTTTCGAGATACCCGCGAACAGACTAGGACACCTGGAATCCGGCGTTCCGGATCGGTCAGCCGGTCGCGCCGACGGACGCGCAGAACAGCTGGACGTCGCCGTCCACCGCTTGGGCGCGGATATCGGTGTCCACGGCGGAGATCCACGCCGCGCCGCCCCGGGTGAGCTCCAGCGACGAGTCGTTCCGGAACAGCCGCACCGTTCCCGCGGTGCACAGCACGATGCCCGGTCCCGCCGCGGTCAGCGGCACCCGGGCGGAACCCGCGACCAGGTCGAAGCGGCGCAGCGCGAACTCCGGTGCGGGCGTGCGATAGCGCACCGACCCGTCACCGGCGGGCTCGGGTAGCACGGCAGGCAAGTCGATCGGCTCGAAATCCAGCACCCGCAACAGTTCCGGCACGTCGACGTGCTTGGGGGTGAGCCCGCCGCGCAGCACGTTGTCGGAGTTGGCCATGATCTCCACGCCCACCCCGCGCAGGTAGGCGTGCAGATTGCCGGCCGCGAGGAACAATCCTTGGCCCGGCTCCAGGGTCACCCGGTTCAGCAGCAGCACCGCCAGCACGCCCGCGTCGCCCGGATAGGCCTCGGCCAATTCGAGGGTCGTGCGGGCCTCGGCCGTGAACTCACGGGCGCCCTTGCCCGACAGATACCGCACGCAGCCGTCGAGCACCTCGGGCAGCAGCGTGGTCAGCACGTGGTGCGGCAGCGTGATCCAGGTGGTGAACAGCGTGCGCAGGCCCGCCTTGTCCGGTTGCGCGGCAAGCAGTTCGCAGTAGGGGCGCAATCCGTCCACCGCCAGTGCGCGCAGCAGTGCGACGGTGCGGTGCGGATCGCGGAAACCGGCCAGCGCCTCGAACCGGTCCAGCGCGACGACCAGCTCGGGCTTGTGGTTCTCGTCGCGGTAGTTGCGCAGTGGGGAGTCCAGCGGCACCTTCGCCTGGTTCTCCCGCGCGAAGCCGGCCCGCGCCTGCTCCGTGCTCGGGTGCGCCTGCAGCGACAGCGGCTCCTCGGCGGCCAGGATCTTGAGCAGGAACGGCAGCTTCGCGTCGAATCGTTCTGCGGCCGAGCCCAGTTCCCGGCTCGGGTCGGCGGCGATCAGTTCCAGCAGCGAGGTGGTGCGGTCACCGGTTTTCACGTGCGCCGGATCGGCCGGGTGGGCGCCGAACCACAGTTCGGCCTCCGGATGCGCCGACGGCACCGGCCTGCCACACAGCTGAGCGAGCGCGGTGCGCGAGCCCCAGGCATACGAGCGCAGCGCACCAACGAGTTCGTGCACTAGTAGCTTCCCCCGTACTGCCCCTGGCTGTCGGCCGCGGCGGTCCGCGAGCCGAGCAGCCGCAGGTAGGCGGCGGCCATCTCCAGCCGCAGCGCGAGCACCGCGAGCTGTTCGAGTTCGGTGCCGTTCGCCTGCGCGGACTCCTCGGCATGGGTCTGCGCGGGCGCGGCGGGGTCGGTCATCTCGGTGTGCAGCAGGTCGACGTCGGCGTTCACCAGATCGGCGTCCACCAGGTTCCCGCCCTCGCCACCGAACACCGCGATGCGACGGCGTGCCGCCGCCCGGTCGCGATCGGCGCTGAGCACGAACACCCGGACGCGCTCGACGGGCGCGGGCCCGTCCAACTCCTCGTCGTGGAACATCGGGTCGAAGTCGGGCGCGGATTCGCCTGCCGCTTCGGCCATCCGGGTCCGCGCGGCCACGGCCTCGGCCAGATCCACCGCGGTGGCGACCTTGCCCGCGGACTGCAACAGCACCTCGGCGCCGTGCTCGGCCAGTTCGGCGGCGGCGGGCGAATCGCCCGCGAGCACGATGCCCCGCTGCTGCATCCGGGCGGCCAGCGTCTTGGCGGGGTTGTGGAAGACCTCGTTGTGCGGGCCGTCGCGTAGCGCCTCCGCGTCCAGCACGTCGGCCAGGTCGGCGAGTTCCGGGACCGCGGCGCCGGTGCGCTGGGGGTCGACCGCGCGCAGAACCGCGATTCCGGCGGCCAGGAAGCGCAACAGGCGGTTGTACCCGAGAACTTGGACCCTGGGTTCCAGGACGGCGGCGCGTCCGGCCGCGGCGGCGCGCAGCGGCCCCTCGTGCGGCGCGGCGACGACCACCTCGGCGCCGCGACGCAGCGCCCGGTCGACGGCGTCGATCAGGCGCGGATCACCCGCGTCGTCACCGGAGACCAGGACGACATCCAGCGGCCCCACCCACGGCGGCAGGGCGGCGGCGGGCACGACGGGGAGGCCTGCGCGGTCGCCGAGCGCGGCTACGAGCAGTCCGGCGGCACGTGCGGCACGTCCGGAACCGGAGACCAGCACCACGCTGCGCGGTCGCAGATCGGCCAGCCGGGCCAGCGCGTCCTCACCGACGGCCGCCGCGGTGGCGCGCACCTGGGCGCCGCCAGAGGCGGCCGAGCGAAGGGCGCCGCCTGCGTCGGCGGCTTCGAGTGAAGCGGCATCGTCGAGGTCGAGCACCGGTGTTCCAGCGATCATCGGGCGTTCCACCTCCCCTCATCGCGCTGTGTCTTTTCCGCCCCCGCGCCCACCCGGTCCAGCTGCCACACCGAGACCGAGTCGGGCGAATCCAAGGCCTGTGATTCCACTATTCCAGTCAGGAGCGCACGATGCTCAGGATCTCGGTCACGAGTGCGTCTACTTCCTCCGCCGATCGGGCCTCGACGTTCAGCCGGAGCAACGGCTCGGTGTTCGACGCGCGCAGGTTGAACCAGGCGTTGTCGGCCAATTGCACGGTCACCCCGTCCAGCCGGTCCACCGAGTGCGCCCGGTCGGCGAAGGCGTCCACCACGGCCAGCGTCCGCTCTCCGGCGTCGGCGACGGTGGAGTTGATCTCGCCGGACGCCGCGTAGGTGGCGTAGGACGCCATCAGTTCCGACACCGGCCGGTCCTTCTCGCCCAGTGCGGCCAGCACGTGCAACGCCGCGAGCATTCCGGAGTCGGCGCCCCAGAAGTCGCGGAAGTAGTAGTGCGCGGAGTGTTCGCCGCCGAACACCGCTCCGGTGGCTGCCATCTCCTGCTTGATGAAGGAATGGCCGACCCGGGTGCGTACCGGCGTCCCGCCCAGTTCGTGCACCAGCTCCGGTACCGCGCGGGAGGTGATCAGGTTGTGGATGATCACCGCGCCGGGCTCCTTGGCCAGTTCGCGCTCGGCGACCAGGGCGGTGATCGCCGACGGCGCCACCGGGTCGCCGTTCTCGTCCACCACGAAGCAGCGGTCGGCGTCGCCGTCGAAGGCGAGGCCGATGTCCGCGCCGGACTCGCGGACCAGCTTCTGCAGGTCCACCAGGTTCGCCGGGTCCAGCGGGTTGGCCTCGTGGTTCGGGAAGGTGCCGTCCAGCTCGAAGTACAGCGGCACGATCGTCACCTGGGGCAGCGTGCCGAGCACCGCGGGCACCGTGTACCCGCCCATGCCGTTGCCCGCGTCCACCGCGATGGTGAGCGGGCGGATATCGCCGAGATCGACCAGGCCGCGCAGGAAGTCGGCGTACTCGGTGAGCAGGTTCGATTCGGTCGCGCTGCCGCGCTCGCCCGAGTACGCGGGCACGCCGTCGACGAGCTCGTTCTTGATGGCGGCCAGGCCGGTGTCCTGCCCGACCGGAAGGGCCTTGGCGCGGCACAGCTTGATGCCGTTGTAGCGGGCCGGGTTGTGGCTGGCGGTGAACATGGCGCCCGGGCAGTCCAGGCGGCCGGAGGCGAAGTACAGCTGGTCGGTCGAGGCGAGGCCGATGTGCACCACGTCGAGGCCCTGGCCGAGCACGCCGTCGGCGAAGGCGGCCGACAGCTCGGGGGAGGAATCCCGCATGTCGTGACCGATGACGATCCGGTTCGCGCCCTCGGCGCGCATCAGCCGTGCGAAGGAGGCGCCGACGTCCCTGACGAATTCCGCGTCGATCTGATCACCGACCACACCGCGAACGTCGTAGGCCTTGATCACCGCGTTCACGAGTTCGGCAGAGCGGGCGACTGTCATGCCCAATACCCTAGTGGTTGCGCCGGACCGGTCCGACACCGTCCTCGTCCGATCAGGACGGCGGGTCGGGCAGCACGCGCAGATGGCCGCGGCGACCCGTTCGTGTGGTGCGCGGCGGCGGGGGAGCGTAGTCGCGATAGCCACGCTGTTCGCGCTCCGGTGGGCGGCGGCGCAACCCCGCCTCCCGCACCGCCTCGGCCAGCGCGGTCAGGTCGTCGTCGTCCGGTGTGCTGGAGGAGAATCCGCCTTCGTGGCGAACCAGTTCCCAGCCCTTCGGAGCGGTGATGCGTGAGCCGTGCGTTTCGCAGAGATCCCAGGAGTGCGGTTCGGCGACCGTCGCGAGTGGTCCGACCACCGCCGTCGAGTCCGAGTACACATAGGTGAGCGTCGCGACGGCCGGATTCTTGCAGCCTGGTCGGCAGCAACGACGCATGGGAATCACGCCGATGAGAGTAACCCCCCTGGCGCGTCGATGGGGACAGACACGCTTGAAGAATCTCGGTCCGTGCGTCGCGGAACGAGGGCAGCACGACCTCCCACAGGGCCGTGACGGGCCCTGCGGTGATCTGGACGACGTGCGCCGAACGCGCGGGCGACGGCCGCCGGTGCGCGACATCAGCGGTGCGTCGTGGCGTGGGTTCACGGAGTACCCAGCCGGCGACCGGCCTACACGCCCGCGCCTGCCCCGCAACGGCATTCGAGAGCCGCCGCCCCTCGGATGGGTGCGATTCACTCCGCTTCCGGGTCGATCACGTCCGGATCGACGCCGAGGTAGGTCGCGACCTGCTGGACCAGGACTTCGCGCAACAGATCCACCAGGTCGTCGGGGTCGCTGGCGCGCAGCTCGAGCGGCTTGCGGAACAGCACCACCCGCGCCCTGGTCGCCGCCCCGTGCCGGTCGACGCCCGCCGGGATGAGCCGAGAGAGGGGAACCGGGCCGTCGGCCACGACCTCGTCCGGCCAGGTGACCGAATCGGGGTGCAGCGGACGGATTTTCGGAACGTCGTCGACCGCGATGTCGAGCTTGGTGAGCCGGTCGTGCCAGCGGGAGTCCAAGGGGGCGAACGCCTCCAGCACCAGCCGGTCGAACTTCTGGCCTCGGGTCCGCCAAGCGGGCACAGTGGGTGGCAGCATCGGTCCGCGCACTCCGCGGCCGCGGCGGATCACCGACCGCGCGGTCGGCGGTCGACGCTTACGGGAACGTGCCATGAGAGAAAATCTAGGCCAGTCGGCTCCGGTCGTCCGCATCGAGGCGGTCGGGAACTGTCCGGTCGTGTCGCGCGTGCCCGGAGCGCCACGGTGGGCGGCGGCTCCGGGCATCGCGGATGTCTGTCAGCCGATGCCGCGCTTGAGGCGGCGGCGCTCCCGCTCGGAGAGGCCGCCCCAGATGCCGAAGCGCTCATCGTGCGCCAGCGCGTATTCCAGGCACTCGTCGCGTACCTCGCAGCCCATGCAGATCCGCTTGGCCTCGCGGGTGGAGCCGCCCTTCTCGGGGAAGAACGCCTCCGGATCGGTCTGCGCGCACAGGGCGCGCTCCTGCCACTGCTCTTCGATGGATTCGAACATCTCGTCGAAGCCGGTCACGACCAGGCTGAGCCGGGGCGCCGTGACTCCGTCACCCCCCTCTTGGTCCTTCCAGCCGCCGTTATCTGCGCAGACGCCACGTGCTGCGCCTGCTGTGGAATCGGTCGGCGAGACCATCTCGTTGGCCATCGCTCCGCCTCCTCACTGTGTGTTAGCGCAGAATGATTCTTTCCGTCGGACCAACACGCATACCGACGGCCATACCCCGCGACGTTGTCCCGCGGACGTCCCCGAGCTTGTCATACCCATGCGAACACTTGTTCGAAATGCTGTTCGCGCGTAGATCTCTCGCGCGAACCCGGAATGACATGTCTGTGATTAGACACGCCGGACGCTGCGATGGTCAAGCCGCCGTCGCTATTCCGTTACTATCCGCAGCCGCATTCCGAGTCGCTCTTGTGATCTGCGATAGCAAATGTATAGCAAATTTGCCGCGAACGGGAGCCTTCGCGTCAGCGCATAGGCTGTGCGGATGTGACTGGACAACAAGCGGACGCCACGCTCGCCAACGGACCCCGGATCGCCGTGCTGGTCGGCGGTGTCGGTGGCGCGCGTTTCCTTCAGGGCGTCCGGGAGCTGCTGCCCGAGGCGGACGTCTCCGCGATCGTGAACGTCGGCGACGACGTCTGGATGCATGGACTTCGGATCTGCCCCGACCTCGACACCTGCATGTATACCCTCGGCGGCGGCATCGATACGGAGCGCGGCTGGGGCCGGGTCGGCGAGACCTGGCACGCCAAGGAGGAACTCGCGAAATACCATGCCCAGCCGGACTGGTTCGGCTTGGGGGACCGCGATATCGCCACGCATCTCATCCGCACCGAAATGTTACGCGCCGGATACCGGCTCTCCACGGTCACCGAGGCGCTGTGCAACCGGTGGCAGCCGGGCGTGAAACTGATCCCGGCAACCGACGATCGCTGTGAAACGCATGTCGTGGTGTCGGATCCGGACAAGCCTGGCGAACGACGCGCGATCCATTTTCAAGAGTGGTGGGTTCGCTACCGCGCGAACATCGACACCCATGGATTCGCCACAATTGGCGCCGATGAAGCCAAACCTGCCCCAAATGTGATCGATATCATAGAATCCGCCGACGTGGTCCTCCTCGCGCCGTCGAACCCCGTCGTGAGCATCGGCGCCATCCTCGCCGTGCCCGGTATCCGGGGCGCGCTGCGCACCACTCCGGCGAAGGTGATCGGCGTGTCCGGGGTGATCGACGGCAAGCCGCTGCGCGGTATGGCCGACGAGTGCCTCTCCGTCATCGGCGTGGAGACGACGGCCGAGGCGATCGGCCGGTACTACGGCGCACGCTCCGCCACCGGCATCCTGGACGGCTGGCTGATCCACAGCACCGACACCGCCGAGGTGCCCGGGGTCGAGGTGCGTAGCGTGCCGTTGTTGATGACCGACCCGCCGACCACCGCCGAAATGGTGCGTCAGGCGCTGGATCTCGCTGGAGTCGCCCTGTGAGCACACCGACCGACCACGCGGCCGGAGAGCTGCGCATCCTGCCCGTCACCGGGCTGCCCGAATTCCGGCCCGGCGACGACCTCGCCGAGCACATCGCCCGCTGCGCGCCCTGGTTGGCCCACGGTGACGTGCTCGTGGTCACCAGCAAGATCGTCGCCAAGGTCGAGGGACGCATCGTGGAAGCGCCGCTGGACCCCGAGGAGCGCGACGCGGTCCGGCGCAGGCTCGTCGACCAGGAGGCGGTGCGGGTGCTCGCCCGCAAGGGCCGGACCCTCATCACCGAGAACAAGCTGGGCATCGTGCAGGCGGCCTCCGGTGTCGACGGCTCGAACGTGGAGAAGGGGGAGCTCGTGCTGCTGCCCACCGACCCGGACGCCAGCGCCAAGGCGCTGCGGGCCGCGCTCGCCGAACGGCTGGGCGTGACGGTCGCGGTGGTCGTCACCGACACGATGGGCCGAGCCTGGCGCAATGGGCAGACCGACGCGGCCATCGGCGCCGCGGGCTTGCGGGTGCTGCACGACTACGCGGGCGCGGTCGACGGCCAGGGCAACGAGCTCTTCGTCACCCAGGTGGCCGTGGCGGACGAGCTGGCCGCCGCCGCGGACCTGGTCAAGGGCAAGCTCGGGGGTGTCCCGGTCGCCGTAGTGCGCGGGCTGCCGATCGTCGACGACGGATCGGGCGCCGCCGATCTCCTGCGCGGCGGCATCGACGACCTGTTCTGGCTGGGCACCGCGGAGGCCATCGAACGCGGTCGCAAGGAGGCGATTCTCCTGCGTCGCTCGATTCGCCAGTTCGCCGACGTGCCGGTCGATCCCGAACTGATCCGCTCGGCCGTGTCGGTCGCGCTGACCGCGCCCGCACCGCACCACACCCGTCCCGTGCGGTTCGTGTGGCTGCGCACGCCGGAGCTGCGCGCTCGTCTGCTCGAGGCGATGGCGGAGAAATGGCGCACCGATCTGACCGCGGACGGCCTGCCGCCGGAGCGGATCGAGCGCAGGGTCGCGCGTGGGCGCATTCTGTTCGACGCACCCGAGGTGATCATTCCGTTCTGTGTGCCGGACGGCGCGCACGACTACCCGGACGAGCGCAGGCGAGCGAACGAACGCACCATGTTCACGGTCGCGGTGGGAGCGGCGGTGCAGGGCCTGCTGGTCGCTTTGGCCACCGAGGGCATCGGCAGCTGCTGGATCGGGTCGACGATCTTCGCCCCCGAGATCACCCGGGACGTGCTGGGCGTGGCCGAGGACTGGAGTCCGCTGGGCGCCATCGCCATCGGTCATCCGCTCGAAGAGCCGACCCCGCGGCAGCCCGCGGGCGCGGGATCCGGGCTGGTCGAGCTGTGAAGCGCCTCGACTCCGCAGTGCGAGAGTGTCGCCGGTGAGCGCGGAGTCGCTGCACGCTTCGGCCACCGAGTTACTCGAGACCTGGTGTCCCGGAACAGATCCGGAGCGATCGCTGCGGGAAGCGATGCTGGCCTTCCTCGGTTCGGCCCCGCGTGGTTGCCTGCGTGAGCACGCGCCGGGCCACATCACCGCCTCCGCGGTCGTCTTCTCCCACGACGGCCGCGAGGTGCTGCTCACTCTGCACCCGCGAGTCGGACGCTGGATCCAGCTCGGCGGCCACTGCGAAGAGCGGGACGAGACGGTCGCGGGCGCCGCGCTGCGCGAAGCGACCGAGGAATCCGGCATCGCGAACCTACGGCTGGAACCAGGGCTCTACGGCGCCCAGGCGCATCCGATCACCTGCTCGCTCGGTGTTCCCACCAGACACCTCGACCTGCTGTTCCGCATCACTGCCCCCGCGGGCGCGATCCCGGTACGCAGCCACGAATCCACCGACCTGCGCTGGTGGCCGGTGAACGCGCTACCCGCCGACGCCGACGTGCTGCTGCGCTGAGCCGGTCCCTTCATCCCACGCCGAGCCCCGGGCGGAGTTGTCTCCGGCCGGGGCTCGGTTCGTTGGACCCGGAGGCGCGTTTACAAAATGCGTGATTTGTCTAGACATGTGACAAATGTACGTATATCGTCCAGAAGTGAGGTAATGCACGTCACATGTGGCGTGCCCTTCGGGAATGGAGACAACGATGTCGACGCACGCGGACGTGTCCGCTCAGCCGGTGGAGGTGCCGGCCTGGCGGGATCGCAAGCGCTACATGTGGCTGTGGGGCCTGTTCGCTCCGGCCGGCCTGTTCATCATCGGTCTGCCGCTGATCTGGGGGCTGAACGAGTTGGGCTGGCATCGCCTCGCGCAGGTGCCGTTCTGGCTCGGACCCATCCTGGTCTACGTGTTGATCCCGATCGCGGACATCTTCTTCGGCCCGGACGGCGACAACCCGCCGGACGAGGTGATGGAGTACCTGGAGAACGACAAGTACTACCGCTACCTCACCTACCTGTACCTGCCGTTCCAATACGCCACGCTGGTGATGGCGGCCTATCTGATCACCGCCGACAACGTGAGCTGGCTCGGCATCGATGGCGGGCTGCACCTGGTGGACAAGATCGGGCTGGCGATCACGGTCGGCATGATCGGCGGCATCGGTATCAACACCGCACACGAACTCGGCCACAAGAAGGTGGACCTGGAGCGCTGGCTGTCGCGGATCGCACTGGCCCAGTCGTTCTACGGGCACTTCTACATCGAGCACAACCGCGGCCACCACGTGCGCGTCGCGACGCCCGAGGACCCGGCGAGTTCCCGTGTCGGCGAGACGTTCTGGGCCTTCTGGCCGCGCACGGTATGGGGCAGCCTGAAGTCGTCCTGGCAGCTGGAGAAGGCCCGGCTGGACCGCCTCGGCAAGAAGCCGTGGAGCCTGCGCAACGAAGTACTCAGCGCCTGGCTGATGTCGGCGGTGCTGTTCGCGGCCTTGGTCGCGGTGTTCGGCATCGAGCTGCTGCCGTACCTGATCTTGCAAGCCGTGGTGGGATTCAGCCTGCTGGAGGCGGTCAACTACCTGGAGCACTACGGCCTGGTGCGGCAGCGCACGGCGAGCGGCCGGTACGAGCGGCCCGCCCCGGTGCACAGCTGGAACAGCGACCACATCGTCACCAATATCTTCCTGTACCACCTGCAGCGGCACAGCGATCATCACGCCTATCCGACCCGTCGCTATCAGACGCTGCGCAGCTGGGACGGCGCGCCCAACCTGCCGAGCGGCTATGCCAGCATGATCATGCTCGCCTACTTCCCGCCGCTGTGGCGTCGCGTCATGGACAAGCGTGTGCTCGCGCACTATGACGGTGACATCACCCGGGCCAACATAGATCCCGGCAAGCGGGAGAAAGTGCTGGCGCGCTATAGCTCGGGTCGGGCGGAAAACGCTGCCGGAAAGGACGCGGCGTGAGCGCGTATCGCTGCCCCGTCTGTGACTACGTCTTCGACGAGGCGAAAGGTGAGCCGCACGAGGGTTTCCCGCCGGGCACCCGGTGGGAGACGGTGCCGGAAGACTGGTGCTGCCCGGATTGCGGCGTGCGGGAGAAAATCGACTTCGAACCGATAGGGGCCACGAAATGAACGAGTACAAGCTCTATCAATGCATCCAGTGCGGCTTCGAATACGACGAAGCCGAGGGCTGGCCGGAGGACGGCATCGCGCCGGGAACCCGCTGGGACGACATTCCCGACGACTGGACCTGTCCGGACTGCGGCGCCGCCAAGGCGGATTTCTTCATGGTCGAAATCGAACGGTCGTGAGATTTTGACTGCGGCAGGCGCCCGTGACAGTGTCGCGGGTATGCCGCGCACCGGAACCAGGATTCCCTACCAGGAGGCCGCGCGGGACCTGCTGCGGACGTCGGTCCTGGACGCGATGCGCGAGCTGCTCACCGAGCGGGATTGGTCCAAGATCACGCTCGGCGACGTCGCCGCCAGGGCGGGCGTGAGCAGGCAGACCCTGTACAACGAGTTCGGTTCACGCGGAGGCCTCACCGAGGCCTACGCCCTGCGCCTGGCCGACTTCCTGGTCGATCACGTCGACGCCGCCATCAACGGCAACGTCGGTGACGTCCGCGCGGCGTTCCGCGACGGCATGGCGAACTTCTTCTTCGACGCGGCCTCCGACCCGCTGGTGCAGTCGCTGGTCGCGGGTGAGGTGAAGCTGGATCTGCTGCGCCTGATCACCCTGGACGCGGGGCCGTTGCTCGAGCACGCGACCGAGCGGCTGTCGCGCGCCTTCCAGCACAGCTGGGTGGCGTCGACGGAGGCCGAATCGGACGTCATCGCGCACGCGCTGGTGCGGGTCGCCCTCAGTTACATCCCCACTCCGCCCGGGCCGGGGCGGGACGCGCCCGCGGAATTGAGCGCGCTGCTGAGTCCCTACGTCGAAGCGATCCTCGCCGCGCGCGTGCGGAGCTGAGCCCGGGCAAGCAACCAGCTCGCGACTGGCGCATATGCAGCACATTGAAAACCGACTGCGCGGCTTGTAATAGCGATCGGGTTTCAACCGACGGCATGGGTGTAACGGACGGCAAGCCAACAAGTATTCTCAGTCGACGGTGTCCGGGTCTTCTTTGAGTGGGGCAAAAGTGCAAACGGTTGGCAAATCGGTGGGATCGCCCGATTCCAAACGCCATCTGTGGGTTCTCGGCTTGCTTCCGCCTGCGTCCGCGTTGCTGCCATCGCAATTGGTGCTGCATACCGGACTCGATGTCTTCTGGTGGATCGGCCCGATCATCGTGCTGATCGTGATCCCGCTGCTGGACTGGTCGATCGGCGTGGACGGCACCAATCCGAGGGACGAGGACTACGAGCGGCTCTCCAACGACCGGTACTACCGGTGGTGCACCTATCTGATGCTCCCCGTGCAGCTGATCGGCTTGGTGATCGCGAGTTACATGTGGGCCGGGGACGAACTGAGCGTGGTCGACAAGCTGGGTCTGGCCGCCACTCTCGGATTCGTCAGCGGTATCGGCATCAACGCCGCCCACGAGCTCGGGCACCGGGTCGAGCGCCTGGAGCGCTGGCTGGCCAAGATCGCGCTCGCCCAGTCCGGATACGGGCACTTCTTCGTCGAGCACAATCGCGGCCATCACGTGCGCGTGGCTACTCCGGAGGATCCGGCCAGCGCGCGCCTCGGCGAGTCGCTGTGGGAGTTCTTGCCACGCAGCGTGTCCGGAAGTTTCCGCTCGGCGATCGCCTTGGAGCGCGAGCGGCTCGCACGCAAGGGCAAGAGTTGGTGGAGCGTGCAGAACCACATCCTGCAGGCCTGGTCGATGACGCTCGGGCTGTTCGGCGCCTTGGTCGCGGCGTTCGGCTACCAGGTGCTGCCCTGGCTGCTGTTGCAGGCCGTGATCGGCTTCGGCCTGCTGGAGACGGTGAACTACGTCGAGCACTACGGCCTGCTGCGGGCGCGCCGCCCGAACGGCAGCTACGCCCGCTGCTCACCGCGCGACAGCTGGAACAGCGACCACCTGGTCACCAACATCTTCCTGTTCCACCTGCAGCGGCACAGCGATCACCACGCCAACCCGGGCCGCCGCTACCAGACGCTGCGCACCTCCGAGCAGGCCCCGCAACTGCCCGCGGGCTACGCCGCCATGATCGTGCTGGCCGCCGTCCCGCCGCTGTGGCGGCGGATGATGGACGGCCGCGTCCTCGCCCACTACGGCGGCGACATCACACTGGCGAACATTCAGCCGCGTAAGCGGCATCGCATCCTGGCGGCCCGCGGCGTCACGGCGTGAGCCGAGTCCGAGGCCGGTCCGCCCGTGGGAGGGACGGCCGCGTAAACCGCACCCCGTCGTGAGCGACTAGCCTTGCCTCGGTACTTGCCGAACCAGGAGAGGCTGATGACCACCTCAGAACTTCGCACGTCGTTGACCGCCGATGTCCGCAACGGCATCGACTACAAGGTGGCGGATCTGTCGCTGGCCGATTTCGGCCGCAAAGAGATCCGTCTGGCCGAACACGAGATGCCCGGTCTGATGGCGCTGCGCCGTGAGTACGCCGAGGTGCGGCCGCTGCAGGGCGCGCGCATCTCCGGCTCGCTGCACATGACCGTGCAGACCGCGGTGCTGATCGAGACCCTGACCAGCCTCGGCGCCGAGGTCCGCTGGGCCTCCTGCAACATCTTCTCCACCCAGGACCACGCGGCGGCCGCCGTGGTCGTCGGCCCCAACGGCACCGTCGAGGAGCCGAAGGGCACCCCGGTGTTCGCCTGGAAGGGCGAGACCCTGGAGGAGTACTGGTGGGCCGCCGAGCAGATGCTCACCTGGCCGGGCGAGCCGGCCAACATGATCCTCGACGACGGCGGCGACGCCACCATGCTCGTGCTGCGCGGCGCGCAGTTCGAGAAGTCGGGCGTGGTGCCGCCGGAGGACGAGAACCACTCCGCCGAGTACAAGGTCTTCTTGAACCTGCTGCGCGAGCGCTTCGAGTCCGACCGCGGCAAGTGGAGCAAGATCGCCGAATCGGTGCGCGGCGTCACCGAGGAGACCACCACCGGCGTGCTGCGGCTCTACCAGTTCGCGGCGGCGGGCGAACTGGTGTTCCCCGCGATCAACGTCAACGACTCGGTCACCAAGAGCAAGTTCGACAACAAATACGGCACCCGCCACTCGCTGATCGACGGCATCAACCGCGGCACCGACGTGCTCATCGGCGGCAAGAAGATATTGATCTGCGGCTACGGCGATGTCGGCAAGGGCTGCGCGGAATCGCTTGCCGGACAGGGCGCCCGGGTGCAGGTCACCGAGATCGACCCGATCAACGCGCTGCAGGCGCTGATGGACGGCTACGACGTGGTGACCGTGGAGCAGGCGATCGGCGAGGCCGACATCGTCATCACCGCGACCGGCAACAAGGACATCATCACCCTCGACCACATGAAGGCGATGAAGGACCAGGCCATCCTCGGCAACATCGGTCACTTCGACAACGAGATCGACATGGCGGCGCTGGAGCGTTCCGGCGCAACGAAATTGACGATCAAGCCGCAGGTCGACCTGTGGACGTTCAAGGAATCCGGCCGCTCGATCCTGGTGCTGTCGGAGGGGCGTCTGCTCAACCTCGGCAACGCGACCGGCCACCCGTCGTTCGTGATGTCGAACAGCTTCTCCAACCAGGTGATCGCGCAGATCGAGCTGTGGACCAAGCCGGAGGAGTACGACAACGAGGTCTACCGGCTGCCGAAGCACCTGGACGAAAAGGTCGCGCGCATCCACGTCGAAGCGCTCGGCGGCGAGCTGACCAAGCTCACCAAGGACCAGGCCGAGTACATCGGCGTCGACGTCGAGGGCCCGTACAAGCCGGATCACTACCGCTACTGAACGAGCTGCCGGTGTCCCGTCGACGGTCGGCGGGACACCGGCGCCCGCCACCTCGCGCCCGCTCGCAGCGCCCGGCATCCACGCTGGTCAGCCGCTGTGGGCGTCCGGTGTGAGGCGGGGTAGTGTGCCTGGTCATGGGAGTGCTGATAGCGGTCGAAGGACTCGACGGCGCCGGTAAGCGGACGCTGATCGAGCGGGTGGTCGCCGATCTGCGTGGTCGCGGACTGCGCGTCGCGACGACGGCCTTCCCGCGCTACCGCGTCTCGGTGCACGCCGATCTGGCCGCCGAGGCGCTGCGCGGCGCGCACGGCGACCTCGCGGGCTCGGTCAGCGGCATGGCTCTGCTGTTCGCGCTGGACCGCGCGGACGCCGCGGACGAGCTGTCGAAACTGTTGGCCGACAACGATGTTGTGCTACTCGATCGCTATGTCGCTTCCAACGCCGCCTATTCGGCCGCCCGGCTGGGGCAGTCGGCGGACGGCGAAATCGTGTCATGGGTGGGCGAATTGGAGTTCGGCAGATTCGCTCTGCCCGAGCCCGCGCTGCAAGTGTTGCTGGACGTGCCCACCGAGCTCGCCGCCGAGCGTGCCCGCAGGCGTGGCGAACTCGACGCCGGACGCGCGCTCGACGCCTACGAACGCGACGGCGGTCTGCAGCATCGCACCGGCGCGGTGTACCGTGAGCTGGCCGAACGCGACTGGCGCGGACCCTGGTGGACATACCGATCCGAGGACGGTCCGGCTACGCTGGCCGCGCGCATCGCCGAAATCGTTGGTCGATAAGGTTGGTTGTGCCGCGGGTTCGCACCAGTGTTGGCGTGGCGGCCCGATCCTGGCCTGGGAGATGACAACATAGTAGTTATGAAGCCGAAGATTCTGGTCGTCGACGACGATATGGCACTCGCTGAGATGCTCACGATCGTCTTGCGCGGGGAAGGGTTCGACCCGCACGTGGTCGGCGACGGCACACAGGCCCTGGCGGCGGTTCGCGAGATCCGCCCCGATTTGGTGCTGCTGGACCTGATGCTGCCCGGCATGAACGGCATCGACGTGTGCCGTGTGCTGCGGGCCGATTCCGGAGTTCCGATCGTGATGCTCACGGCGAAGACCGACACGGTCGACGTCGTGCTCGGTCTGGAGTCCGGTGCCGACGATTACATCGTCAAGCCCTTCAAGCCGAAGGAGCTGGTCGCCCGGGTGCGGGCTCGTCTGCGCCGCACCGAGGAGGAGCCCGCCGAGCTGCTGTCGATCGCCGATATCGTGATCGATGTGCCCGCGCACAAGGTCAGCCGTGGTGGCGCGCAGATCTCCCTGACGCCGCTGGAGTTCGACCTGCTCGTCGCCCTGGCCCGCAAGCCGCGCCAGGTGTTCACCCGTGAGGTCCTGCTCGAGCAGGTCTGGGGCTACCGGCACGCCGCCGACACCCGCCTGGTGAACGTCCACGTGCAGCGGTTGCGGGCGAAGGTGGAGAAGGATCCCGAGAACCCGGAGATCGTGCTGACCGTCCGCGGTGTCGGTTACAAGGCCGGACCGCCGTGATCCATGGCGTCTTCGCGCGTCTGGAACGATCGCTGGCTCCGGTGGTGGCCTGGTTCCAAGCGGTCGGCATTGCCCTAGGCCACCTATGGCGTCGTTCGCTGCAGTTGCGCGTCATCGTGTCCACGCTGACGCTGTCGCTGATCGTCATCACGATCCTCGGTGTGGTGCTGACCAGCCAGATCACCGACCGGCTGCTGGACGCCAAGATCAACGCGGCGGTCGAGGAGATGGACCGTGCGCGTAACACGGTGGAGAGCCAGCTGGCCGGTGTGCACGACATCGGTGCTCAACCGCAGCGGCTGGAAGAGGCTCGCAACGCACTGTCCAATCGCGGCGGCAGCGGCCAGTCCACCGGCGCCGCGGGCAGCTTCGTCTCGGCGCTGAGCGTCATCGGCGGGATGCCGCCGCAGCAGATCCCTCGCGGCCCGATCCAGGAGGTGCCCGACGAGCTGCGCCGGTTCGTGCAGCGCAACCAGGTCAGCTACCAGTTCGCCACCGTCGAGGACGCGGATGGCTACAGCGGTCGCGCGCTGATCATCGGCAGCCCGAGCGCCGAGGTCCCGACCCTGGAGATCTACCTGATCTTCCCGTTGGCCAACGAGGAACGCAGCCTGTCGCTGATGCGCGGCACCATGCTGGTCGGCGGCATCGTGCTGCTGGTCCTGCTGGCCGCGATCACCGCGCTGGTCACCAGGCAGGTGGTGCTTCCGATTCGCTCCGCGGCCAGGATCGCCGGCCGGTTCGCCGACGGCAGGCTCAAGGAACGCATGCTGGTCCGCGGCGAGGACGACATGGCTCGGCTGGCTCAGGCGTTCAACGAGATGGCCGAGAGCCTGTCCAACCAGATCACCCAGCTGGAGGAATTCGGCAATCTGCAGCGCCGGTTCACCTCCGACGTCAGCCACGAGTTGCGCACACCGCTCACCACCGTGCGCATGGCCGCCGACCTGATCCACGGCAGCAGCGACGACCTCGACCCCGCCCTGGCCCGCAGCGCCGAGTTGCTGGTCAACGAGCTGGACCGGTTCGAGGGCCTGCTCAACGACCTGCTGGAGATCAGCAGGCACGACGCGGGCGTCGCCGAACTCCAGGTCGAATCGCTGGACGTGCGGATGTGCGCGCGGGCCGCGATCTCGACCGTGCGCCACCTCGCCAAGGACGCCGGGGTGGAGATCATCAGCGACATGCCGGAGGATCCGCTCGTCGCCGAGGTCGATCCGCGCCGGGTGGAGCGGGTGCTGCGTAATCTGCTCGCCAACGCGATCGACCACAGCGAGGGCAAGCCGGTGCTGATCCGGATGCGGGGCGACGTCGAGAGCAACGCGGTCGCCGTCGTCGTGCGGGACCAGGGCGTCGGCCTGCGCCCCGGCGAGGAGAAGCTGGTCTTCAACCGGTTCTGGCGTTCGGACCCGTCTCGCATGCGCCGCTCCGGCGGCACCGGCCTCGGTCTGTCGATCAGCGTGGAGGACGCGAACCTGCACGAAGGCAGACTCGAAGCCTGGGGTGAGGTCGGGATCGGCGCCAGCTTCCGCCTGACGCTGCCGCTGGTGCGCGGTAAGAAGCTCGGTCCGAGCCCGCTTCCGCTGGAGCCCGCGCGCAAGACGATGCACGTGGTGGAGCCGGAACCGTCCGCCGATCGCGACACGACCGATACGGCGCGGCCGGTCGCCGCCGAGCCGGGCGCCGCGCAGGTGACCGACGCCGCGCCACAGGGCGCGCACGCGGGCACCTCCGATCCGGTCGGCGTGCGTGCGGAGCGCGCGAGCGAGGCGGCCGAGACCGACAGCGATGAGCTGGACGGCACGGACGTCGAAGGCGGCGCGCCCGCGGAGCCGAGCGTGAGCGAGTCGCCAGGGGCGGCCGACGGTACGGCGACGCCCACCGACAGCGCCGCGGCCGAGGAGCCGCCCGCGTCCGGGTCGAACGGATCGCCCGCATCGGAGTCGGCGCAGACCGGGGGCGGCGCGGCGCGCGAACCGGGGGACGTACAGTCATGAGAATGCGTGTCGGATCTGCGCGGAAGCGGCGGCTGACCGTACTGACAGCGGCGGTCCTCGCGGTCGTGGTGCCGCTCACCGCCTGTGCCAGCCTCCCCGAGTCCTCCGCGCCGGAGGCGCTGGGCACCATCAATCGTGAGCCCACCTCCGAGGGCCCGCCGGCCCCGCTGGCCAACCGCGATCCGGATCTGCTGCTGCGCGATTTTCTTCAGGCCACCGCCGACCCGGCCAACCGGCATCTGGCCGCAAGGCAATACATGACCCCTGCGGCCTCCACCCAGTGGGACGACGCGGCGGGCACGGTCATCGTCGAGAAACCGGACACCCTGCGGGAGTCGCGTTCCGGGGACAAGGCCAACTATCTGATCCGCGCGCGCAAGGTCGGCGAGCTGTCCGCGGACGGCGGGTACCGGCCCAACGACGACATCCCGTTCGTCGAGAACAAGATCGAGCTGACCAAGATCAACGGCGAGTGGCGCATCGACGAGTTGCCCGACGGCGTGGTCATGGACTCCACCGCGTTCTTCAAGTCCTACCGCCGCTACGCGCTGTACTTCATCGATCCGGGCGGCAATATGGCCGTGCCGGACCTGCGCTGGCTCGCGGTGCCGAAAGCGCAGCTGACCCAGCGATTGATCAGCTCGCTGCTGGAGGGGCCGCAGCCCGCGCTGGCGTCGGTGCTGCACAGTGAGCTGACCCCGCCGATCGCGCTGCGCGGGGCGATCACCAAGGCCAACGGTGATCCCGACGGCGTCGGCATCGGGCTCGGCGGTGTCCGGATCGACTTCGCGGGCGCGTCGGCGCTGAATCCGCGCGAGCGCGAACTGCTGGCCGCGCAGGTGGTGCTCACCTTGTCCAGCGCCGACATCCTCGGGCCGTACTTGCTGTTGGCCGACGGCAAGCCGCTGGACGAGCGCTTCGCCGCGAACGGCTGGAGCGTGGCGGACGTGCAGCAGTTCAATCCGGCGACCGCCGCGCGCAACCAGGTCGGGCTGCACGCGCTGCGCGGCGGCGGGCTGGTGCAGATCGCCGACAACGGCGGTATCGCTCCCGCTCCCGGCTACTTCGGCGGAGTGAACAACCTGCAGTCGGCGACGCTGTCCGCGGACGGTCAGCTCGTCGCCGCGGTGGCGGAAGCCGGACGACCGCCGGGCGCGCCGTCGCGGATCCTGATGGTCGGCACCTACGGCGGCAACGCTTTTCCGGTGGCGGATGGCTTCACCATCACCCGGCCCTCGTGGACGGCGGACGGCAGCGCGGCATGGGCGGTGGTCGACGGTGACCGGGTCATCCGCGCGGTCAACGACCGCGGCACCGGAAACGTCTCGATTCAGAACGTCGACATCTCGAGGTTGACGGCGGCATCCTCGGCCACGGCGCCCCGGCTACCGATCACCGAACTCCGGATCTCCCGGACCGGGGCGCGGGCGGCGATGATCGCCGACGGCCGGGTGTACGTCGCGGTCGTCGCGCCCCAACCGGACGGGAAGCTGGCGCTGACCTCGGCGGTACCCGTCGGTGTCGGACTCAGCACGGCCGCGGTGTCGGTGGACTGGCTGGACGCGGACACGATCATCATCGCGCGCGAGGGGAATGTGGACCCCGTGAGCACGGTGTCGGTGGACGGCTCGGAGCCGACCCCGCTGACGTCGCAAAATCTCACCGCCCCGGTGCGCTCCGTGAGCGCGAGCCCCGACCACCAGTACGTCGCCGACTCACGCGCGGTGCTGGAGCTGACCTCCGCCCCGGACCAAGGACAGCCCTACTGGCGTGAGGTGCCGGGTCTGGGCGCGAACGCCACGCCCGTCCTGCCCGGCTGAGCGGCGACTTGTCGCGAGTACGCGAGGTTGGCCGCACGTCGCAGCGGAGACTCGCTCACACTCGGAAGAATCCGGCGCGGGCGCGCATGGCGGTTCGAGCAGCGCGCGAGCGCAGCGTAAAAGACTTCGCCGCAAGGGCATAACGTTTTGCCAGGTGCATCGTTGTCGACATGATCGAACGATTCTGTCAGGGGGCGGGCGCACACTCGGTCGATGCGAACCCTGCTCGATCTGGTGTTGCCCGCCGCCTGTGCGGGCTGCGGACGTTCCGGAGCCGATTGGTGCGCCGACTGCGCCGTCACGTTGGCCGGTCCGCCGGTGCGGGTGTGGCCGCGCAACGACCCGGGCATTCCGTGCTGGGCGCTGGGGCCGTACGCAGGGCCCGCGCGGCGGGCGGTGCTCGCCGCCAAGGAACGGGGGCGGCGGGATCTGGCGCTGCCACTCGGAGAGGCGTTCGCGGGCGCGCTCGCCGAACTGCGTTCGCCGGGTGTTCCGTTGGTACTGGTGCCCGCGCCGAGCCGACGGGTGGCGGCACGGCGCCGGGGCGGCGATCCGGTGCTTCGCTCGGCGTCGGTAGCTACCCGATGGCTGCCCAACTGCCGAGTGGTGCCCGTGTTGCGAGTGGGGCAAGGGGTGCGCGATTCGGTGGGCTTGACACCCGCCGAGCGCGCTCGCAACCTGAATGGGCGGGTGACCACGACGCCCGGCCCCGCCGCGGACTGGGGAGTACCGGCGAATGCCGAGGTAGTGCTGCTCGACGACGTGCTGACCACCGGTGCGACGGCCTTCGAGTCGGTGCGCGCGCTACAGCGCGCCGGGTTGCCGACACGTGGCGTTCTGGTTACTTGCGCTGCTTGACTCCGGGAAATTTGCGTGAACACTGGCGATCAGCCCGTCGGCGGACTAGCGTCGCGGACACACACCCGAACCGCAAGTTTGGAGGTGGCGCCTCGGACGTCTAGTGCCGAGCAATCGTCGTTCGGCACGGTTCAATCCCGCCGCACTGGAATCGGTCGGTGCGGCCAGATCCGGGAGGTACGCGTGACGACTTCTTCACGACCTTCAGTGAAAGATCCCGCTGCTTCGGTGCTGGAGCCCAGCACCCAGGAAGCACTCGAGCAACCCACTGCGGAACGACCACGGGCGCCGCGCGGCGACATCGTGGTGAAGGGCCGCAACGTCGAGGTGCCCGATCATTTTCGTATCTACGTCGCGGAAAAACTCTCCCGATTAGAACGCTTCGATCCGTCGATCTTCCTCTTCGACGTCGAGCTGTTCCACGAGCGCAACCGTCGTCAGCGCAAGAACTGTCAGCGCGTCGAAATCACCGCGCGCGGAAAGGGGCCCGTCGTGCGGGCCGAGGCCTGCGCGGACAGCTTCTACGCCGCATTCGAGTCGGTGACCGCGAAGATGGAGAGCAGGCTGCGCCGCACCAAGGACCGGCGCCGGGTGCACTACGGCGACAAGACGCCGCTGTCGGTCGCCCAGGCCACTGCCGATCTGGTGGACGACTCCCTGTTCGACCGGCTCGCCGAGTCCGGCGCGGCCCACGCGCACCAAGAGCGGGAACCGGATTATGAGGAGGGTCCCGGCCACATCGTGCGCACGAAGGAGCACGCGGCGACGCCCATGTCCGTCGATGACGCCCTGTACCAAATGGAGCTCGTCGGCCACGACTTCTTCCTGTTCCAGGACAAAGAGACCGACCGGCCTTCGGTGGTCTACCGTCGTCACGCCTTCGACTACGGCCTGATCCGCCTGGCCTGACGAAACGGAAACCACCCGTCCCCACTTCTCCGGGCATTCGGCTCACCGGCCGGATGCCCGGAGATTTTCATCGCTGCGCCGTCGGCGGGCCAGCGGCGGGCCAGCGCGAGCAGCAGCCGCAGATCCGAGTCGATGTCGCCGACGGGCAGGCGCACGGGCAGGCCGGACTGCCGCGGGGTCACGGCCGCGCCGTTCGTCTTCGCGGCGATGGCCCGCACGATCTGTTCCACGTAGTCCGGTTCGCTCGTCTCCCCGGGCAGGTAGTGCCGCAGGTGCATGAGGGCATCGCGGATCTCCACCGTCATCCGGATCAGCCGCGCTTCGGATCCGAGGGGGATGTCCGGCTCGAGCACGACCTCGGGCACGGCCGCGGTGAGATCGCGCCACAGCGGCCGCAGGCGACGGCAGTGCCGTCCGGCGCGGTCCCAGCCCGCGCGGGCCCGCAGCCCGGCGAGCAGCGGCACGGCGAGCAGCGCCGCGCCGAGCGTAGAGGCGGCGAAAGTCGGTGCCGCCCAGCGCACCATGGCCGGGTCAGCGGCCGTGCCGGGCGCCGCCAGCCGCACGGCGGAGACGACCAGGCCCGCGGAACCGACGACCAGCGTCGCCAGCAAGGTCGAGTAGACGATCCGTTCGGCGGCGGTGGATTCGTCCGAGCGCAATTCGCGCAGTGCCGCGCGCCAGGCCAGCCGACCGGCGGCGAGCAGCGGAAGCCACAGGATCGACCAGACCACGACCGTCGGCCAGTCCGATGCTTGCCCCAGCAGCCTGCCCTCCTGTCGCGCCGGAGTGCCGACGGTAAGGATGATCGCGCCACCCACCAGTCCGGCGAGGTCGTAGACCCGCTGCCGAGCCGATGCGGAGACCGGGTCGGCGCCCGACCACAGCCGGGCCGCACCGTACAGACCGGCCACCTCCATCAGCAGTGTGACCATCGAAAGCTGGTGCAGCAGACTGCCGATCCCCGGAGCGACGCCGCGCTCGAGCAGGACCAGCGTGGCCGTACCCCACAACAAGGCTCGATTGAGCAGCCGGTCGACAGCGGCGTGGTGCAGCACGATCAACCGCCCGAGGACGACCACCGCGACGAACCCGATCAGCGGTATCGCGATCGGCGCGGGGATCGGCGAGTTCACCGCCGCCGGTCGCGGAAGAACGTGCGGTGCAGCAGCGAATCGCGACGCGGTGGACGCATGGCGTGCAGCATCACCATGTCGGCGAAGGTCTCCGCGTCGCGCTCGCGCAGGGTGCCGTAGTCGGTGCGGCCGAGCACGTGGGCGATCGACTCGGGCGAGATCGAGGGCAGCAGGTCGGCGACCGCCGCCACCGTCGGCGTGCCCGCGGGCGGCTCACCGGGTCGGTGCTGCTCCGGGCCGTGCCCGAGCAGCATGTGCCCGAGTTCGTGCACGATGATGTGCTCGGCGTGCCATTCGGTGGTGTCCGCGCCGTAGACGATGACGTCGCTGTCCTGCTTCGCGATCCACAGGCCGCTGCCCGTGCCGCAACCAGTGCCCGCGAGCAGCGCGGTATCGATCGGCAACAGGCTGATGCTGCGACCACGGTGCGCCGCAACGGCATCGAGGTAGGTCTGCAGATTCCATGGGTGGGGTATCGGGAGGTCCCGGGTCAAGCTCCGGAACCGGGCCTGGATGGCCATGTGATCGGTCTCCTACAAAAGCTCAGTGGCCCATGTAGGAAAGCATGCTACCTACTCGGCGGCACCGATCCTTCCGTGCTCTGGATGATCCTGGCGAGCATGGCCCGATCGATGTTCGAACCGCGCAGCGCGACGCTGGCGACGTTCGCGTCGCGCATGGTGGCGAGGAGTTCGAGTTCCCGGTCGATCGCGTCCGCCGCCGGTCCACGGGTGAGCAGATAGTCGGCCGCCACGCCGAAGCTGCGAGCCACCGCCGCGAGGATCTCGACATCCATTGTGGCGCCGGCGTTCCGGTCGTCGAACTCGCCGTCGCGCAGGCGCTCCAGGTAACCGGGCGGCACCGTGCGACCGAGGAATTCGCCGATCTGCTCGGCGACGGATTCGGTGCTGCGTTCCGGTGCGTTGCGCGGATGCACGACGGAGAACAGCCGATTGATCTTGTGGCTGAGGGTCAGCTCCGGGCGATTCGATCCGTGGTCGGTCATGGCTGCCTCGTCACTCGCCGTTTCGAACCGCTGTCGTGGCCAGGTTGGCCGCCAGCCAGCGTGCGCGGAATCGGGCTTCGGTCGCTGCATCGATATCCTCCGATCGACCGGCCAGCCAGCGGCGGTACCGGCGTTCCTGTAGCTCGTCGGGGTCGCTGGACTCCGCGGGGACCGCGAGCAAGTGCGCGAAGGCCATTTCCACCAGCGGATGCAACTGCCTGCCCGGCCCACCGTTGCGTTCGAGCATGGCGGTCGCGTATCGCGCCGACAGCTTGGAGACCACCCGGTTGAGTTCCGCGATCGCGGCGACCACCTGCGGGTCGGTGGTGCGGCCGTGCTCGACGGCGTCGTTGAGACTGCCCGATGCCGCGAGAAGGCCGGTGAGGTCGGAGATTTCGAAGCGGATCGCGTCCGGCCCCGCCACCACCGAGTCGCCCGCGCCGCGCGCGGCGTTCGCGGGTTCGTCGGCGGCGGGTACGCCGCCCGCGTAGGTGCGTGCGGCACTGCCCGGCAGCCATCGCAGCGGCGCGTCGAGCTTGTTCAGCGTCTGCATGCTGATGGTCGCCTCGCCGTCCTCGATCTTCCTGATGGTCGGCGCCGAAGGTCCCCCGAGGTCGCCGATCTGTAGCTGGGTGAGGCCGAGCTCGTCCCGGCGTTCTTTGATGATTCGCCCGAATCTCTTCTGCCGCGACAGCTCCGAAGGGCTATGCATAGTGTGCTCATGGTAAGCCGATGGGAGGCTGAAGGCAAACCAATAGAAACTATTTGGAAAATCAGTCGAAAGTTTGTTACGGTTCTTTGCGTCGGATGACGGAGTGCATCCGACGGTTCCGGGACGGGCAGGGGCGTTCGCCGGGACGGGCGTCTCGGTTCGTCGCGCAACGGCGCGCGGCGGACCGGTTCAGCGACGGTGGAGGGGATCGTCGCTGCGTCGGGGGTTCACCGTCGGCGAAGGGGGTCGACGGTGAACTTACTTTGCAGTAAGTTTGGTGGTCCGAGGCTTTCGAAAGAAAATCGCATGGCCACCAGAGCTGCTCGCCGTGCTGTGATCGTGTCCGGTGCGCGCACGCCGTTCCTGCGTGCGTTCACCGGATACACCCGGATGGACTCCATCGCACTGGCCGACGCCGCGGTCCGGGGACTGCTGGAGCGCACCGCGCTGCCCGGCGCGGAAGTGGAGGCGATCGTGTGGGGCGGGGTCATCTTGCCGGGTGCGGCGCCGAACATCGCCCGCGAAATCGCGTTGGACCTGCCGCTGGACGCGGGCTGTGAGGGCTACACCGTGACCAGGGCCTGCGCCTCCGGTCTGCAGGCGGTCACCTCGGCGGCGGCCGCGATCGAGCGGGGCGAATACGACGTCATGATCGCCGGCGGCAGCGATTCCACCTCCAACGCCGAGGTCAAGCTGCCGCAAAAGGTCGTGCACGCGGCGGCGCCGCTGGCGCTGGGCAAGCCGAAGCCGAAGGACTACTTGTCCGCGGTCGCGCGCTTGGCGCCGTTCACCGACCTGCTACCGAGCAGGCCCAGGATCGCCGAGCGCACCACCGGCGAGGTGATGGGCGAGTCGGCCGAGAAGATGGCTCGCATCCACGGCGTCAGCCGCGCGGACCAGGACGAGTTCGCCGCCCGCTCACATCACCGCGCCGCGGCCGCCATCGAGTCCGGCCGGTTCGACGACGAGGTGCTGCGGATCCGCACGCCCGAAGACACGGAGATCCGGCGCGACGGCCTGGTGCGCGGCGACACCAGCGTCGCGAAACTGGCTGCGCTGAAACCGGTTTTCGCCGCCGACGGCACTGTGACGGCGGGCAACGCCAGCCCGCTCACCGACGGTGCCGCCGCGGTGCTGCTGATGAGCGAAGAGAAAGCGCACGCCCTCGGATATCGGCCGCTGGCGGCGTTCCGGTCGTGGAGCTACGTGAGCGTCGATCCGGCCGATCAGGTGCTCATCGGCCCGGCCATCTCGATGCCACGCGCGCTGGAGAAGGCCGGAATGTCCTTGGCCGACGTCGATCTCGTGGATATCCACGAGGCCTTCGCCGCCCAGACCTTGGCGGTGCTCACCGCACTGGCCAGCGACGAATGGGCCAAGACAAGGCTGGATCGAGATGCCGCCGTCGGCGAGGTGGACGCCGACAAGCTGAACGTGCACGGCGGCTCGATCTCGCTCGGTCACCCGTTCGGCGCCACCGGGGCGCGGATGGTGACCACCATGGCCAACGAACTGGCTCGCACGGGCAAGAACGCGGCCCTGCTCGGTATCTGCGCCGCGGGCGGCATCGGCGCATCGGCGGTGCTCGAACGCGTTTGAGGTGACGTATAAGGGGCCCTGCCGGAGCCTCTCTCAGGCCTTGCCCGGGAAGCCCCGGCGCTTGCGCCCCTCGTCCGCGAGGATGCGCAGACAGGTCTGGTGCTTGGTCTCGCCGGGGACGCCCTCCCGACGCAGGCGCAACGTCGCCTGTGCCAGATCGATGCCCAGCTCGCTCGACAGCCGAACAGCATCGACATTGGCCATTGCACAAACCTCCTGGAACGGACGAAAACCACGATGAAGCGCACTGCGTAAGTGACAGTTTCGCCCTTGTCGTACCCAGTGGGGATCCGATTGAAGCATGAACGATCCATACATTTGGGTAACGATGCGCGGAAGGTCAGCCCCGATAGGTCTCGCGGTGCACCGCGTCCGTGAGCGGTCTGCCCGCGCGCCAGCCGAAGCGCTCCAGATCGGGAATGCGCTGGAACTCGCGCACCGGCCCGACGCACAGCCAGGCGACCGTGCGGACGCCCTCCGGGAGGCCGATCAGATCGGACAGGAAACCGGGGTCGTAGAACGACACCCACCCCACGCCGATGCCTTCGGCGGTGGCGGCCAGCCAAAGGTTCTGGATGGCGAGAACCGCGGAGTAGATACCGGTTTCGGGCACCGTGGCCCGGCCGAGCACCTGCGGGCCGCCGCGATCGTGGTCGTAGCAGACCACGATCCCGGTACCGCTCTCCGAAATGCCCTCGATCTTGATCGGCTCGAAGGCGGCGGCGCGCTCGGGTGGCAGCGCGTCGCGGAACTCGATGCGCTTCTGTGCCACGTGATCGGCGAACTCGCGCAGCGTCGCCGGCTCGCGGACCACTACGAAATCCCAGGGCTGCGAATTCCCGACGCTCGGCGCCCGGTGCGCGGCATCCAGCAGCCGCCACAGTGTCGCATCGTCGACGAGTTCACCGGTGAACTCCGCGCGTACGTCACGACGGCGCCGGATGGCCTCGTAGACGCTCAGAACTTCAGCATGCACCGCCCGAGTCAATCAAACCCGGCGAACTCACCGCACACGGCGTGGTCTCCTGCGTAGCCGACCGACCGCGGCGCGGCGGGAGTGGAAGTCAGCGTGCCGCGGACACGCGGCGCTGGGCCAGCCGCCGCCGTCCCTCGGCGAGCGCGGTGCGCAGACCGCGGCGGCGGCCCGTCACCGGATCGATGGAGGCGGCGGTGTGGCCCCCGAACTTGCGTTCCGAGGCGGTCTCGGGCGCATCGTCGGCGGTGGCCCGCAGGTACTTGTTCGGCAACGCCAGTTTGAGGATGGTGCGCCACGCCTTGAAGTACTGCACCGGCAGCGAGCCGGTGGTGTAGGGCAGGTCGTACTTGTCGGCCAGCTCGCGCACCCGCACGGCGATGTCGGCGTACCGGTTGCTCGGCAGATCGGGGAACAGGTGGTGTTCGATCTGGTGGCTCAGATTGCCGGTCATGAAGTGCATGACCGGGCCGCCGGAGATGTTGGCGCTGCCGAGCATCTGGCGCAGGTACCACTGGCCGTGCGTTTCGCCGTCGATGTCGGCCTTGGTGAACTTTTCCGCCCCGTCGGGGAAGTGCCCGCAGAAGATCACCGCGTTGGACCAGACGTTGCGGATCGCGTTCGCGGCCAGGTTGGCCTTCAGCGTGGAGAAGAACGCGGGACCGGTGAGGGCGGGGAAGACCACGTAGTCCTTGAGGACCTGCTTGCCCATCTTGGTGAGCGCCTCGTCGCGCTTGCGCTCGAACTCGGCCCGTTCGGGGGAGCCGGGCTTGTACCGGCCCGCCACCAGTTTGCCCAGCTCCAGGTGCTGGATGGCGACGCCGTACTCGAAGAACAGCTGCAACAGCAGGTTGTAGACCGGGTTGCCCAGGTTGAACGGCTTCCAGCGCTGGTCGCGGGTCACTCGCAGCAGGCCGTAGCCGATGTCGTCGTCCATGCCGAGCACGTTGGTGTACTTGTGATGCAGGTAGTTGTGGGTGTGCTTCCAGTGCTTGGCCGCGCCGGTGTTGTCCCACTCCCACGAGCTGGAGTGGATCTCCGGATCGTTCATCCAGTCCCACTGCCCGTGCATGACGTTGTGCCCGATCTCCATGTTCTCGATGATCTTGGCGGTGCCGAGCAGTGCGACGCCTGCCAGCCACGCGGGGCGCTTCGGGCTCGCGAAGAGCACCGCGCGGCCGCTGATCTCGAGAACGCGCTGCAACCGGATGACGTTGCGGATGTACTTCGCGTCGCGTGCGCCGCGCGAGGCTTCGATTTCCCGCCGGATCGCGTCGAATTCCGCGCCGAGTGCTTCCACGTCGGCCTCGGTGAGGTGCGCATATTCCTTGACATCCGAGATCGCCATGCGGGTTACTTTACCGTAAGTTACGAAACCGTAGGTTGCGAGGTGCGCCGCACGGATGTGTCAAATACCTTATTGCGATCCCGGCTGTCGAATGGTAGGTTAGCGCGCCCTGCGCGGGAAGCGAAAACGCTTGTCCCGCTTCGCTTTTTCGCGCAGCGCCGCTTGTTCCTGACGGGCCCGTTCCTGGAATGCGACCTTGGCCTCGCGCAGCACCTGCCGCTCGTGTTCGGCCTTCTCCTGTAGGGCCGCCTTGGCCTCGCGGAGCATCTCCTTCTCCTGCCGCGCCTTCTCCCGAAGCACGATTTTCGCCTCGTGCAGCGCCGAACGCAGGCCGCGCCGCTCGCCGGTCTCCGGATCGACGCGCAGCCAGTGCGTGGACTCCGCCCCGAGCGACGGCAGCGTGATACCGGCGAACTTGCGTTCGGACGACGTCTCCGGCGCGTTGTCGGCGGTGGCCTTGAGGAACCGGTCCGGCAGGGCCAGCTTGTGGATCGTGCGGAAGGCCAGCAGATACTGCTTGCCCAGCGACCCGGTGGTGTAGGGCAGGTCGTACTTGTCGCACAGCTCGCGGACCCGTACCGCGACCTCCTGATACCGGTTGCTCGGCAGGTCGGGGAACAGATGGTGCTCGATCTGGTAGCAGAGGTTGCCGCTCATGAACGCCATGGCGGGCCCCGCTTCGAAGTTCGCGCTGCCGAGCATCTGGCGCAGATACCACTCGCCGCTGGTCTCGTTCTCCAGCTGCTCGACGGTGAACTTCTCCGCGCCGTCGGGGAAGTGCCCGCAGAAGATCACCGCGTACGCCCACAGATTGCGCACCAGGTTCGCCATCGCGTTGGCCTTCAGCGTGTGCTTGAACGCCGGGCCCGTCAGCGCGGGATGGATGAGGTAGTCCTTGGCTACCTGACGGCAGATCTTGCGGGCGAACTCCACGTTCGGCCCGGAGGCGATCTCCCAGCGCGGCGTGTCCGACAGCTCCTTCTCGATACTCCAGTCGTGCAGCGCGATACCCCACTCGAAGGTGGCGGCGAGCAGCAGGTTCGCCAGCGGTTGCACCAGATGGATCGGCCGCCACTGCTCGTCCCGGGTCATCCGGAGGATGCCGAAACCGAGGTCCTCGTCCTTGCCGAGGACATTCGTGTAGGTGTGGTGGGAGTAGTTGTGCGCCCGGCGCCACTGCGCGGAGGGGCCGGTCATGTCCCACTCCCACGAACTGGAGTGGATCTCCGGGTCGTTCATCCAGTCCCATTGCCCGTGGCTGACGTTGTGCCCGAGCTCCATGTTCTCGATGATCTTGGCCACCGAGAGCATCGCGGTGCCTGCCAGCCAGGCCCAGCGGTTGCGGCTGCCGAACAGCACCACCCGGGCGGCTACCTCGAGACCGCGTTGCGCCGCGATCGTGCGCCGGATGTACTTCGCGTCGCGCTCGCCACGCGACAGCTCCACCGAACGCCGGATGGAATCGAGTTCCTGCCCCAGTGTCTCGATATCGGCCGCCGTGAGATGCGCGAACGCATTGATGTCGGTGATAGCCACCGGGGTCCTTTCCCTACTCGATACACCTCGAGGGTACCTGCCGGACTAGACGTCCAGGGTGCAGTCGCCCGCCGCCGCCGAGATGCAGGTCTGCACCTTGTCGCCTTCGCGGCGCTCCTCACCGTTGCGCAGGTCGCGCGCGTGTCCGGAACTCAAGGTGACCACGCAGGTCTGGCAGATGCCCATCCGGCAGCCGAACGGCATCTGAACACCGGCGGACTCACCGGCCTCGAGCAGGCTGGTCGCGCCGTCGGCCGTCACGCTGCGACCGGTCTTGCCGAAGGTGACCGTGCCGCCCGCACCGACCGCGGAGCGTTCGATCTCGAAGCGCTCCACGTGCAGCCGGTCCGACAGCCCCGCGTCGCGCCAGTGGTTCTCGATCTCATCGAGCATTCCGGCCGGGCCGCACGCCCAGGTCTGGCGTTCGCGCCAGTCCGGGATCTCGGTGTCGAGATCGGCGAGGGCGAACTTGCCCCGCTCGGCGGTGAGATGCAGGCGGGTGTCGAAGCCGGGATTGCGGTCGCGCAGCGCGCCCAGCTCCGCGCCGAACATCACGTCGTCGGAAGTGCGCGCGGAGTGCAGGGCCACCACGTCGGTGAACACCTCGCGGCGGTCCATCGCGCGCAGCATGGCGATCACCGGCGTGATGCCGCTGCCCGCGGTGAGGAACAGCACCTTCTCCGGCGGCGGATACGGCAGTACGAAACCGCCCTGCGGGGCGGCGAGCCGGACGACGGTGCCGACCGGCACGCCGCTGACCAGGTGGCTGGACAGGAAGCCTTCCGGCATCGCCTTCACGGCGATGGAGATCAGCCGCTTGCCGCTGTGGCCGGGGTCGGACCAATTCGGCGGACAGGTCAGCGAATACGAGCGCCAATGCCAGCGGCCGTCCACCAGGATGCCGATGCCGATGTACTGGCCGGGCTGGTATTTGAAGTCGAAGCCCCATCCCGGCTGGATCACCAGCGTCGCGGAATCGGCGGTCTCCTTGCGTACCTCGACGATGCGTCCCCGCAGCTCGCGAGCCGACCACAGCGGGTTGGCCAGGTGCAGATAGTCGTCGGGCAGCAGAGGTGTGGTCACGCGCGCAACGGCTCCGCGCAGCACGTTCAGCTTGCCGCCGCGCTCGGCGACGCTCGCGGCGGGCGCCTCCAGCCACGCACGGACGCTTCGCACGGAGCTCCCAATTTTCGAACCCATCGCTGCCGTTGGTCTCCCTGTCGTCGGATGCGCGGGCCGCCGTCTCGCCGATCGGAGGCCTCGCCAGCAAGGTTACGGCATCGTAGGTTACGGCGGCAGGTCGGTGGCGGGCCCGCCGCGGCGATTCAGAGGAGCTCGAGCAGAAATGGCAGCTCTTGGGCCGCGTACCAGGCCAATTGGTGGTCCTCGGCGTCGCCGAGGACGAACTCGGCGTCGGTGTCGCCGAGATCGGCCGCGTCCACCACGTCGACGGCCTTGGCCACCTGCGATTCGGCGTCGGCCAGGTCGACGTGCACCGAGGCGATCTGCTGGTAGCCGATCGGGCCCGCCAGCCGGACCACCGCGTCGTCGAGGTCCGGCCGCAGCTTCGCGCCGGTCACGTCGGCGGCGATCACCGCACGGCGGTAAACCGGGTTACCGCCCGCCACCGGCGCGGCCTCGTCGTCGGAGTCCTCCGATCCGATCGCCTCGCGTTCGGCGGCCAGCAGTCGCAGCGAGGCGCGCGCGGCCTCGTTCATGGCGACTTCGCCGAGTTCCTCGTCGTCGCCGGAGGCGTAGGCCTCGCGCAGCGCGGGCGTCACCGCGAACGCGGTCCCGCCGACGGGGGCCAGCTCACGGTTGCCGACCAGATCGCGCAGCATCGGCACCGTAGCCGGGATGTAGACCCGCAGCTTCTTCTCATCAGACGCAGGCACCGAGCATCTCCTCCATGGAATCGCGCACCGCCGTGGCGAGCACGCCGATGTCGGCCATCGCGTCGCGGTCGGCGTTGAGACCGTAGAAGACACGCCCGTCGTAGGACGTGATCCCGATACTCGACGCCTGATTGCGCAGCAGTGGCGACACCGGGTACATCTCCAGCATCCGCGCGCCGCCGATGTACATCGGCGCCTGCGGACCCGGCGCGTTGGTGATCACCAGATTGAACGTGTGTTCTGCGAACGTACTCGCCGCTCGCACACTCATCGCATGCAGGCTGGCCGGAGCGAAACCGGCCAGGTGCACGAGCGTACGCGCGCGGACGCCGCGCCGCTGACGACCGTTGAGTTCAGAGGCGTGCGCGATGTGCGACAACCGCATCACCGGGTTCGGTTCGCCCACCGGCAGATCGATCAGGAACGACGACACCTCGCTCGCCGAGTGCGTCTGATCGCCCTCGTTTCCCTCGACGTACACCGACATCGGCACCACAGCTCGCAGCGTGGTGGACTCGGTGAGCGCTTCCCCGCGCGACAGCAGCCAGTTGCGCAGAGCGCCGGTGACCACGGCGAGGATGGCGTCGTTGGTCGAGCAGCCGAACCGCTTGCGGATCGTCCGGTAATCCGCCAGGTCGGTGCGCACCACGTCGAAGCGCCGGTTCCGCGAGGTACGTGTGTTCAGGGGGCTGGCGGGCGCGCCGGTCGCCGCGGTGCGCACGGCGGCGACCACCGACTCGACCGCCTTGCCCGCCGTCCCGACCACCGCGAACGCGCCCGCGCTCGCGTCCCGGGCGACCTCCAGGGCTCTGCGCGGCTGTGCGGCGAGGTGGGCGAGCGCGCCGACCAGCAGTTCCATTTCACCGGGTTCGCGCGGCGCGATCCAGTCGTCGCAGGCCAATTCGCGGGGAGCGGGCCCCGCGTCGAGGATCACATGGCCGATCTCGAGCGCGGTGTCCCCGTCCACCAGGGCGGAATGCGTCTTGGTGAAGATGGCGCAGCGGCCGTCGGACAGCCGTTCGATCAGGTACATCTCCCACAGCGGCCGGGCCGGGTCCAAGGGGTGGGAGACGAGGCGGGCGACCAGGTCGTGCAGCTGTTCGTCGGTGCCGGGGCCGGGAAGCGCCGAACGCCTGATGTGGTAGGTGATGTCGAAACGGCTGTCCTCGACCCAGACCGGCCGCCCGAGCGAAAGCGGGATCTCCCGCACTTTGCGCCGGTATCTCGGTACCAGCGAGAGCCTGCTCTCGACCAGATCGACCAGCCGGTCGTAATCCAGGATCGGCCTGCCCGAGCTGTCGCCGGGATCGGTGTTCCGCACGATCGCGAGAGAGCCGATATGGATCGGGTTGCTACTCGACTCGAGCCGGTAGAAGGCCGTGTCTTGCGGCGTCAGTCTCGTGATCACGCTGCCCGGTACTCCTTTCCCGATGCCGCCCCCCGCTTCATTGTGCTGCCGCATCAACCGTTGGCCCGGCCGTTGTGGCATTTCTGATGAACTCCGTACACGTTTTTCCGCGCCGGGGGTCCATGACACGCTGGTCGACTCGAGTTCTGCGAACCGATTCGATCACAGGGCGGAGCGGGACGCATGGCCGAACCATCCGGGTCGCCCGGCGGACACCTTCTCCAGCCGGGCGCGATCACTTCGCGGCAGGTCCACGCAGCGCCGCAGGCGCTGCACATCCAACAGACCATTACCATGGGGCATGCAGCGGATTCCGCGCAACCGCGTGGGCCGCACCGGCCCGGGGGCCGACGACACGATTTGACACACCGACCAGAGGACTGACGAGACCCGTGCCTGCGCTGACACTGACGAGGTTGCTACGGATTGGTGAGGGTCGCATTGTCAAGCGGCTCTCGCATTTCGCCGACCAGGTCCTCGCCCTCGAACCGGAGTACGAGGACCTCAGCGACCTGGAGCTACGGGCCAAAACCGACGAGTTCCGCGAGCGGTACGCCGAGATGGTCGAGGACGGCGAGCCCGATCCGCTCGGCCAGCTGATGGCCGAGGCGTTCGCCGTCGCGCGGGAGGCGTCCTGGCGGGTGCTCAGCCAGAAGCACTACAAGGTGCAGATCATGGGCGGCGCCGCGCTGCACACCGGCAACATCGCCGAGATGAAGACCGGTGAGGGCAAGACCCTCACCTGTGTGCTGCCCGCCTATCTGAACGCGATCAGCGGCGACGGCGTGCACGTCGTCACGGTGAACGACTACCTGGCCAAGCGCGACGCGGAGTGGATGGGCCGCGTGCACCGCTTCCTCGGCCTCGAGGTCGGCGTGATCCTGTCCGGCATGAGCCCCGCGCAGCGGCGGGTGGCCTACAACGCCGACATCACCTACGGCACGAACAACGAGTTCGGCTTCGACTACCTGCGCGACAACATGACGCACTCGCTCGACGACCTGGTGCAGCGCGGGCACAACTTCGCCATCGTCGACGAGGTCGACTCCATCCTCATCGACGAGGCGCGCACCCCGCTGATCATCTCCGGGCCCGCCGACGCCTCGTCGAAGTGGTACGCGGAGTTCGCGCGGATCGCGCCGCTGCTGAAGAAGGACCTGCACTACGAGGTCGACATCAAGAAGCGCACGATCGGCGTGCACGAGGCGGGCGTCGAGTTCGTCGAGGACCAGCTCGGCATCGACAACCTCTACGAGGCCGCCAACTCGCCGCTGGTGAGCTACCTGAACAACGCCGTCAAGGCCAAGGAGCTCTACACCCGCGACAAGGACTACATCGTCCGCGACGGCGAGGTGATCATCGTCGACGAGTTCACCGGCCGCATCCTGGTCGGCCGCCGCTACAACGAGGGCATGCACCAGGCGATCGAGGCCAAGGAAGGGGTGGAGATCCAGCCGGAGAACCAGACCCTGGCCACGATCACCCTGCAGAACTACTTCCGCCTCTACGACAAGTTGTCCGGCATGACCGGTACCGCCGAGACCGAGGCCGCCGAGCTGCACCAGATCTACAGCCTCGGCGTGGTGCCCATCCCGACGAACAAGCCGATGATCCGCGCCGACCAGTCCGACCTGATCTACAAGACGGAGGAGGCCAAGTTCTCCGCCGTGGTCGACGACGTCACCGAGCGGCACGAGAACGGCCAGCCGGTGCTGATCGGCACCACCAGCGTCGAGCGCTCGGAGTACCTGTCCAAGCAGTTCACCAAGCGCGGCATTCCGCACAACGTGCTGAACGCGAAGTTCCACGAGAAGGAAGCGGAGATCATCGCCGAGGCGGGCCGTCCGGGCGCGGTGACCGTCGCGACGAACATGGCGGGTCGTGGTACCGACATCGTGCTCGGCGGCAACCCGGACATCATCGCCGACATCCTGCTGCGCAAGCATGGGCTGGACCCGGTCGACACGCCGGAGGAGTACGAGCGCGCCTGGCTGCCGACCCTGGACCAGGTCAAGGCCCAGACCGCCGAGGACGCCGAGTTGGTGCGCGAGGCGGGCGGCCTCTATGTGCTGGGCACCGAGCGGCACGAGTCGCGCCGCATCGACAACCAGTTGCGCGGCCGCTCCGGCCGGCAGGGCGACCCGGGTGAGTCCCGCTTCTACCTGTCGCTGGGCGACGAGCTGATGCGCCGGTTCAACGGCGCCGCGCTGGAAGCGATCATGACGCGGCTGAACCTGCCCGACGACGTGCCGATCGAGGCGAAGATGGTCTCCAAGGCCATCAAGAGCGCGCAGACGCAGGTCGAGCAGCAGAACTTCGAGATCCGCAAGAACGTCCTCAAGTACGACGAGGTGATGAACCAGCAGCGCACCGTCATCTACGGCGAGCGCGATCGGATCCTGCGCGGCGAGGACATGGAGGGCCAGGTCCAGAGCATGATCACCGACGTGGTCAGCGCCTACGTGGACGGCGCCACCGCCGAGGGCTACGTCGAGGACTGGGATCTGGAGAAGCTGTGGACGGCGCTGAAGACGCTGTACCCGGTGAGCCTGGACTACCGGGACCTCACCGGCGAGACCGAGATCGGTGAGGCGGGCGAGCTGACGCGCGACGAGCTGCTCGAGGCGCTGCTGGACGACGCGCACGACGCCTACGAGCGCCGCGAGGCCGAGATCGACGGTCTGGCGGGCGAGGGCAGCATGCGCAATCTGGAACGGCAGGTGCTGCTCTCCGTGCTCGACCGCAAGTGGCGTGAGCACCTCTACGAGATGGACTACCTCAAGGAGGGCATCGGCCTGCGCGCGATGGCCCAGCGCGACCCGTTGGTGGAGTACCAGCGCGAGGGCTTCGACATGTTCTCGGCCATGCTCGAGGGACTGAAGGAGGAGTCGGTCGGCTTCCTGTTCAACCTGCAGGTCGAGGTGCAGCAACCGCAGCCGGAAGGCGTCGCCGTCGGCCAGGGTCTTCGTTCGCCCGTCGGAGCGACGACCGCCCCGCGTCCGCTGCCCACCGAGGAGGCTCCGGTCGCCAACGGGCACGCCGCGCCGGCGGCCCTGCGCGCCAGGGGTATCGACGACACCGCCCCGCGCGGTTTCAGCTACTCCGGCCCGGACGAAGGCGGCCGAGCCGCGGTGCACAGCGACACCGAGGAGTACGGCGTGGACGGTGGTCCGCAGCCCACCCGTCGCGAGCGCCGCGAGGCCGCCCGCGCGGAGGCGAAGGGCCGTCGCGGCCCGAAGTCGCGCCGCCGTCACTGATCCGCTGAATTACGAAGGCGCTCAGGGTTTTCCTGGGCGCCTTCGTTGTTTTCCGTATGCCGAAGCGTCTTCGCAAGGGGGATTTTACCGTCGTGTCTGCGCGTGTCCGGCGAGAGAAAGTTGTGTGCTACATCGTTCGGGACGAGAAGTTGCTGGTGTTCCGCCACACCGAGTTCTCTTGGGAGGAAGTCGGGATTCAGGTTCCCGCGGGCAGCATCCAGGCGGGCGAGTCTCCGGCAGACGCTGCCCTCCGGGAAGCGTGTGAGGAGACGGGGCTGACCGAGTTCACGGTGGTCCGCGAACTCGGTAGAGACCAATTCGACGTCCGCCCAAATCGTTTCGAGACGCACCGGCGTCACTTCTTCCAGCTCGCATTACACCGAACCACACCCGAACGGTGGGCGAGTCAGGAGGACCACGACGGCCTGGCCCCGCCGACGAAGTTGGAGTGCTTCTGGATTCCGCTGACCGCCGCGCATGTGCTGCAAAGTGGGCAGAGCGCGATGATCGGTCGGCTTTTCGACTGAGTCTCGGACGGCCGAGGCGATTACCAGGGATCGTTGGAGTTCAGGGCGACCAGCAGGCGGCGGATGGCGGCCACCCGGTGCTCCTTGCCCGGCAACTGGTCCAGCGCGCATTCGGGATCGGCGGGCGGACCGAGATGGGTGCAGCCCCGCGGGCAGTCCTCGATGGCGTCGGCGAGGTCGGTGAAGGCGGCGATCACGTCGTCCGGCGTGATGTGCGCCAGGCCGAACGACCGCACGCCCGGCGTGTCGATGACCCAGCCGCCGCCGGGTAGCGGGAGCGCGACCGACTGAGTGGAGGTGTGCTTTCCCTTGCCCACCCCGGATACCTCGCCCACGGCCCGTTCCGCCTCCGGCACAAGGCGATTCACCAGAGTGGACTTGCCCACGCCGGAGTGGCCGATCAGCGCGGTGAGGTGATCGGTGAGCAGATCGAGTACCGGATCGAGCGGATCGTCGATGCCGCCGTAGACGATGGTGAGGTCGAGATCGTCGAAAGCGGCGGCGAATTCGGAATCGGCCGCCAGATCGTGTTTGGTCAAGCACAGAACCGGTTGCAGCCCACCGGCGTACGCGGCGACCATGGCGCGCTCCACGAAGCCGGTGCGCGGAGGCGGGTCGGCGAGCGCGACCACGATGAACAGCCGCTCCGCGTTGCCGACCACGATGCGCTCGAACGGATCGGTGTCGTCGGCGGTACGGCGCAGTACCGTCCGGCGGTCGGCGACCCGGACGATGCGCGCGAGGGTATCCGGTCGCCCGGACAGGTCGCCGACCACGTCCACCTGGTCACCGACCACGATCGGAGTGCGGCCCAGTTCCCTGGCGCGCATCGCGACGATGCGGCGATCCGGATCGCCGCCGAGGACGCATCCCCACCGGCCCCGGTCGACCGCCACCACCATGGCCTGCTCGGCGTCGCTGTGCTGCGGACGGGTCTTGGTGCGCGGACGGGAACTGCGCCCCGGACGAACCCGGACATCGGATTCGTCGTAGCTGGCCGCTGATCGTCGCCCCCGACTCAGTGCGCCGCTCCTTCGTCGGATAGCGCGGGGTCGAGCATCTGCTCCCACAACGCGACGAAGTTCGGCAAGGTCTTGGCCGTGGTCCCGATGTCCTCGATCTCGATCCCGGGTACCCGCAGGCCGAGAATGGCTCCGGCCGTGGCCATCCGGTGGTCGGCGTAGGAATGCCACTTGCCGCCGTGCAGTTCGGTGGGCACGATCTCCAGTCCGTCCTCGGTCTCGGTCACCTTGCCGCCGAGGCGGTTGATCTCGGTGGACAGCGCGGCCAGCCGGTCGGTCTCGTGACCGCGCAGATGGGAGATGCCGCGCAGCACGGACGGGGAGTCGGCCAGCGCGGCCAGCGCGGCGACGGTCGGCGTCAGCTCGCCCACGTCGTGCAGGTCGATATCGATGCCTGCGAGCCGGTCGGGGCCGTGCACGGTGAGCACGCCGTCGAAGATCCGCGCTTCCGCGCCCATCCGCACCAGGATCTCGCGGATGACGTCGCCCGGCTGGGTGGTCAGCCGCGGCCAGTGCGGGATGCTGACCGTGCCGCCCGTGATCGCGGCCGCGGCCAGGAACGGGGTGGCGTTGGACAGGTCCGGCTCGATCTCCCAGTCCACGGCTCGGATCGGCCCGTGCTCCACGGTCCAGGTCTGCGCCTTGAAGCTGTCCGCGGGCGCCTGCACCCGCACGTCGGCGCGGCGCAGCATCTCCACCGTCATCTCGATGTGCGGCATCGAGGGCAGCGCCTTGCCGTCGTGGTGCACCACCAGGCCCTCGTCGAAGCGCGCGGCCGACAGCAGCAGGCCCGAGACGAACTGCGACGATCCGGACGCGTCGATCGTCACGGTGCCGCCGCGCAGCGCGCCCTTGCCGTGCACGGTGAACGGCAGTGCGTCGCCGTCGATATCGGCGCCGAGCGAGCGCAGCGCGTCCAGGATCGTGCGCAGCGGTCGGATCCTGGCCTGTTCGTCACCGTCGAACGCGACATCGCCCGACGCCAGGGCGGCGACCGGCGGCAGGAAGCGCATCACCGTGCCCGCGAGCCCGCAGTCGACCGTGCCGCCGCCAAACGGCGCCGGGGTGACGGTCAACGTGTCGCCCGCGCCCTCGATGTCCGCACCGAGCGCGCGCAACGCGGCGATCATCAGGTTAGTGTCCCGGCTGCGCAGCGCACCGGTGATGGTGGACGGACCGTCGGCCAGTGCGGCCAGGATGAGCGCCCGGTTCGTGATCGATTTCGATCCGGGCAGGGTCACGGTCGCGTGTACGGGAACCTCGACATGGGGCGCTGACCAGAAATTCACTCGTCCATCATCACACGGTGCTAGTTTTCCAGCGCCTGCGGCGCTGGGTGTTCGCGGCCCTGTTGTGGCCCGCGTGTGCGCGGCCGCGCACACCCGAGACCGGGCGCGAAAGGGGGGTGCGAGGTCTCGCGTCGCTGGT
>NZ_JBSGCA010000029.1:0-3062 GCF_053601535.1 Nocardia sp. NPDC004718 | reverse complement strand
GTGTGGGGGCCCGTGTGGGGGCGGCCGCCCACAGGCGCGCGGGCCCCCCCACGGCGGATGCTCGGTCTCGCTTCGCTCGAAACTGGGAGTTGGGTGCGCTGGGTGCTTCGGTATCGACGCTTCACTTACTGGTGCACGGCTTGTAGTGGCTGGTCGTCGGCTCGGCTCGACCGACGCATGCTATTTGTCGCCCGCGCGGTGGTCACTCGGATGTGAGCGAGGCGGCGAACGGTGCGTGCCAAGTGTCGATCACTCGGACCGGAGTCGGCGATAATAGTTGCGCGGGAAGAAGTATGCCGGAACGGACACGCGGCGCGTAGCGGTGCGGTCGAGTGCCCCGGTTGCGCGGTCAGCCGGGGCCGCGGACGATGCCCGACCGACTTCATCCGTTCCCATAGCGCCTCGCCGTCGCGATTCGCAGCGCGTTCACTGGCGGATTGCCGCTGATCTCACCTACCGCAGGGGCCGGGTGCTCGACGATGTCGAGGCCCGGCCCGTGCCGTGGGATTCCTACTTGTGCCGTCCGTGCAGGAACGGAACGAGCTTGCGCAGCAGCTTCATCGTGGAGTCGGTGCGGCTGTAGCTCAGCAGCGCCATGCCCGGAACGGTGAAGCGCTGCACCGCGATCGAGTGCGGACGGGTGAACTCGCGCAGACCCGGTTCGCCGTGGATGCGGCCGATGCCGGAATCGCCGACGCCGCCGAAGGGCAGGCCGGGGATGGCGGCGAAGGCGAGCACCGAGTTCACCGAGGTGGCGCCGACGCGCAGCCTGCGCGCGATGTCCAGACCGTTCTTCTTCGAGTAGACCGCCGAGGACAGGCCGTACTTGGAGTTGTTGGCCAGCTCCACCGCCTCGTCGACGCTGTCGACGGTGCGGATGGTGATGGTCGGGCCGAAGGTCTCCTCGGCCACCGCCTCGGAGTTCTCGTCCACGTCGACCAGTACGACCGGTTCGATGAACGGCGCCTTGACCGACTCGGGGCCGCCCAGCACCGCGGTGCCGCCGTTCTTCAACGCGTCGTCGATGTGGCGGCGCACGATGTCTATCTGGCTCGGCATGGTCATCGGGCCGTAGGCGGCCTTGTCACCGGAGCCGGGCTCGATGTCGGTGAGGATGCGCTTGACCTCCGCGACGAACTCCTCGCGCACCGAGCGGTCGACGTAGACCCGCTCGACGCCCGCGCAGGTCTGGCCGCTGTTGGCGGTGGCGCCCCAGGCGACCGCGTCGGCCGCGGCCTTGATGTCGGCGTCGGCGGCGACGATCACCGCGTCCTTGCCGCCGCACTCCAGCAGCACGGGGGTGAGCCGTTCGGCGGCGGCGGCCATGATCCGCTTACCCGTGGCGGTGGAGCCGGTGAACGCGATCTTGTCGACGTCCGAGCGGACCAGCGCCGCGCCCGTTGCGCCGTAGCCGTTGATCGTGATGAAAACGCCCTCGGGCAGTTCATGATTGGCTTCGGCGAACGCGTCGGCGAGGAAGTTGCCGATGCCGGTGGAGTACTCGCTCGGCTTGAACACGACGGTGTTGCCCGCGGCCAGCGCGTAGGCGATGGAACCGTTCGGCGTGTAGACCGGGTAGTTCCACGGGCCGATCACGCCGACGACGCCGAGCGGGCGCTGCTCGAGCCGGGCGCTGAAGTTCGACATCAGCGCGCCCGGGGAGACCCGCTTGGGGCCGAGCACCTTCTTGGCGTTCTTGGCCGCCCAGGAGATGTGCTCGAGCGCGAGCATCAATTCCAGGAAGGCGTCGTCGAGCGGCTTGCCGTTCTCGGCGTGGATCAGGGCGCAGAATTCGTCCGATTTCTGCACCAGCTTGCTCGACCAGCGCAGCAGATGCGTGCGCCGCTGGTCGAAACTCAGCGCGCCCCAGGTGGCGGCCGCTGCGCGAGCCTTGGCGACCGCGGCGGCCACCGCGGCGTCGTCGGCGATGACGTGCGTGCCGATCACCTCGCCTGTCGCCGGATTGACCGACGTCAGTGCCGTGTCGTGATCGGCCGGTTTGGTGTCGGTGGATGTCACAGTGGTTCTCCTCTTGCCGTCTGCGGTCGACGGTCGATGCGCATGTCCGAGTGGACGGTCAGCCCGTCCTTCGATGAGAGAATGCTATGTCACAACTCTCAACAGGTCACCAGCTATGCACCAATTGTCCCCGACGCTGTCGGTGGCAAGTGGGACTATCGGGATATGTGCGGACGATATGCGACCACGACCGATCCCGGCAGGCTCGCGGTGGAGTTGGATGCGCTCGACGAGACCGGCGCGGCCGACGAGAGCACGTTCACCAATTACAACGTCGCTCCGACGACCCAAGTGCTCACCGTGGTCGAGCGGCACGACCGAGACCACGAAGACGACGACCCGAAACTGCGTATCCGGCGCATGCGCTGGGGCCTGATCCCGGTATGGACCAAAGCGGCCGAGCCCGGTGTACCGGTCAAAGGCAAACCGCTGTTCAACGCCCGCGCCGACAAGGCCGCCACCACGCCGTCCTTCCGTGACGCGGTGAAGTACCGGCGCTGCCTGGTGCCGATGGACGGCTGGTACGAGTGGGTCGTCGAGCCGAACGGCGAGAAAGGCAAAGTCGCCAAGCATCCCTACTACATGGCCAGCGCGGACGGTTCCCGCCTCTACATGGCCGGCCTGTGGTCGGTCTGGCGCGACCGGTCGCAACCGGAGAGCCGACCGCTGCTGTCGTGCACCATCCTCACCACCGACGCGGTCGGCGACCTCACCCGCATCCACGACCGGATGCCGCTGCCCATGCCACGGGAACACTGGGACGCGTGGCTGGACCCGGATCACCCGGCCCCGGCGAGCCTGCTGGAGACGCCGTCCGAGGAGACGGTCGCCGCCATCGTGCCCCGCCCGGTCCCATCTCTGGTCAACAGCGTGCGCAACAACGGCCCGGAACTGCTCGCCCGCGTGGAGGATCAGAAGGAAGCCGAGCAGATCAGCCTGCTGTGAGCGGTAGCCAGCGAAGCGAGACCGAGCATGTTCCGTTCGCGGCCCCGCGCGGGTGAAAACCGGACCAACCCCGGCCCCGCCCACCCCCCCCCCCCGCC
>NZ_JBSGCA010000028.1:0-98546 GCF_053601535.1 Nocardia sp. NPDC004718 | reverse complement strand
CCGACGTGGTGCGGGCCGCGACGACGGTCACCGCCGCCGCCCTCGACGGCGACGCGACGGGCGCGCTGCACGCGCTGGAAACGCATCGCCTGCTGTGCGCGCACCGGCAGGGGCCGTTCGGCGTGGAGCGCTGGGACCGGATGGGCGCGGAGTGGGCCGCCGCCGCGGGGGCGGCCCCCGATTCGCAGCAAGCGCCCTGGTATCCCGGACAACCGCTGCTGGTCACCGCGAACGATCACGAGGCGCGGATCTACAACGGCGACACCGGCGTCGTCGTGCGGATGCCCGACGGCTCGCTGCGCGCGGCGCTGCAACGTGGCAGCGAACCGTACCTGGTACATCCCACGCAGTTCCCCGCGGTCGTCACCGTCTTCGCCATGACCATCCACCGCAGCCAGGGCAGCCAGTACGACACCGTCTCCGTCGTCCTCCCCGAGCCCGAATCCACGTTGCTGACCAGGGAATTGCTGTACACCGCGATCACCAGAGCACGCCGCCACGTCCGGATCATCGGCACCGAGGAGTCCATCCGCGCGGGCATCGCGCGGCGAGTGCTGCGCGCCAGCGGGCTGTCGCGCCGGGAAGGGCCCCGATGACGGGATCTCACATTCGCGGCGCCCGCGGCGTCTACCTGGTGTGAGCCTGCCCCCGTTCGAGGAAATAGTGGCCGAATACGGCCCGATGGTGTTGCGCGTCTGCCGGGCGGTGCTCGGCCCGTCCGACGCGGCCGACGCCTGGTCGGAAACGTTTCTCTCCGCGTTGCGGGCGTTTCCCGGCCTTTCCCCGGACACGAACGTCGAGGCATGGCTGGTCACCATCGCGCATCGCCGCGCGATCGACGTCGGCCGGGCGCTGACGCGCGCTCCCGTCCCAGCCGAGACGTTGCCGGAACGTCCCGCCACCGCCCCCGGACCCGCCGACTACGACCCCGACCTGTGGGCCGCCCTGCGGGCACTGCCGACCAAGCAGCGCCAAGCGGTCGCCTACCACTATCTGGCCGGGCTTCCCCACGCGGAGATCGCCGAATTGCTCGGCAACTCTCCGGACGCCGCCCGCCGCGCCGCCGCGGATGGCCTGAAGACCCTGCGCAAGCTCTACCCGAAGGACGAATCATGATGGCCACCCTCGATCACGGTGACGGGTTGTCGCGCGCGCTGACCCCGGACGCCGACCTGCTCGCCACGCTGCACGCGCGACTGACCGCCGATGCCGACGCCGCGGGCCTGCTCGATGTCGCCTACCGCCTGCTGGAGACCCCGGTCGGGACGTTGCTGCTGGCCGCGACGCCCGCCGGACTGGTCCGCGTCGCCTACCCGACCGAAGACCACGACGCGGTACTCGCCACACTGGCCGGGCGGATCAGTCCCCGGATCCTCGCCGCGCCCGCCCGCTTGGACGTGGCGGCCCGGCAGATCGAGGAATACTTCGCGGGCCACCGAACGCGTTTCGACCTGCCGCTGGATCTGCGGCTGGCCGCCGGGTTCCGCCGCCAGGTGATCGAGCACCTGCCCGCCATCGGCTACGGACAGCGCGCGAGTTATGGCGCGGTGGCGGCGGCCGTCGGGAACCCACGCGCGGTGCGCGCCGTCGGCTCCGCCTGCGCGCGCAACCCGCTGCCGGTGGTGATCCCGTGCCACCGGGTGGTACGCGGGGACGGGTCCGTCGGACAGTACGTCGGCGGCGTCACCGCCAAGCACGCGCTGTTGGATCTGGAGGCGGCGGCATGAGCGAGCCGAGCACCGGAACCGTTGGGGACGGTCGCTGCGCGGAGCATCGTGCCGGGCCCGCTCCCGTCCCGGGGCGGGCCGAAGCCGCCGCCCTGGCGGATCGCGTCGACGCCCAGCCGTGGCAGACACTGCTCGCGGAAGTCGACGCGCACGGCTGCGCGGCGACCGGGCCGATCCTCACTCCGCAGGAGTGCGCCGAATTCACCGCCATGTGGGATGACCTCACCCGCTTCCGATCCACCGTCGACATGGCGCGCTATCGATTCGGCGAAGGCACTTACCGCTATTTCGCGCATCCGGTGCCCGATCCGATCATGGAACTGCGGGCGGCCTTCTACCGAAAACTGTTGCCGCTGGCACGTTCCTGGGCCGATCGCCTCGGCGACGCGGCTCCGTGGCCGGAGGAGTTCGGTGATTGGCTCGACATCTGTCACGCCGCGGGGCAGACCAAGCCGACTCCGATCCTGCTGCGCTACCACGCCGGTGATTGGAACGCCCTGCATCGCGACCTGTACGGCGAGCTGGTCTTCTCGCTTCAGGTCGTCGTCGGGCTGGACCGGCCGGGGATCGACCACACCGGCGGGGAATTCCTGCTCGTGGAGCAACGCCCGCGCGCTCAGTCCAAAGCGACCGTGTCGGTGCTCGAACAGGGGCACGCGTTGGTTTTCACCACCCGCGATCGGCCGACGCCATCCAGTCGCGGCTGGTCCCGCGCCCCGATCCGCCACGGTGTCAGCCGCGTACGCAGCGGTGTGCGGCACACTCTTGGTCTCGTGCTGCACGACGCGGAATAGCCATCGTGTACACCTTGCTCGACGGCGACGGCCGACCGTATCGGAGCATCGTCCCCGGGCGATACGGCGGCCACCGTCGCAGCCGCATCTACGGCCGTCTGGACTGCCCTTCGGCGCTCCGTGCGCTCGCCAGGGGCGCCTACCGCACGCATCGCGTCTTCTTCGCGACCGAATCCGACGCGATCTCCGCTGGCTACCGGCCTTGTGCGGTCTGCGTGCCCGGGCGGTACGCCGCGTGGAAGAAAACGCGCTGATCGCGGATCGCGCCAGAGCCCGCAGCGCCGATTCGAACAGGGGCCGGCTGCTGTGCGGGTCCTGCCGCCGGCAACCCCAGGATCTGGTGCCGCTGGGGCGGAGTAGCTACGCCTGTTCCGGTGCGCCGGTGCGCGCGGGCTCGTCGCGGACCCACGCGTCGGTCTGGGTGAGCCAGAACAGATAGGCCAGGGCGGGTAGCACGGTGACCGCGGCGGCGGCGACGACGACGAGCAGTCCCACCAGGGTTGCTCGTGCACCGGCGGCATCCGCGATGAGCATCTGATCGACGAGGATCCATGGCGTCTGCGCGACGGCCCACCCGATGACGATCGCGGCGACCGCGACCGTCGCGGGAACGCGCGCCCACCCGAATCGGCGGCGGTACACCAAGGCCAGGGTGAGCACCCCCGCGGCCGCCGAGACCGCGATGAGCGGAAGGGCGCGCCCGAGGAGTCCGGCACCCAGGGTAGGTGCGTCGTGACGGATCGGCGCGATCGCCGCGATCGCGACCGCCCCGGTCACGCCACCGACGATCAGTGTGCGCAAGCGCAGGTATCCGGCGAGGGCGTCGTCGCCCGAGCGCGCGGCGTCGGCGGTGAGGAAGACTCCGGCCAGGAATGCCGACGTCCCGACCGCCAGAACACCGCCGAGAATCGAGGTCGGATTCAGCCACGACCGCAACCGGTCGCCGTACCCGTCGGCGGGCACCCGGCCGGAGGCGATCGCGCCGACCGCGGTGCCGAAGAAGAACGGCGTGATGAGCGACGCGCCCGCGAACAAGGCGCCGAACAAGCGTGCCTGGCGCAGCGTCGCGGAGTACTTGCGGAACGCGAAATTCGCACCGCGCAGCACTATTCCGAGCAGCGCCAGGCTCATCGGGATGAACAGGGTGGTCATGACGGCGGCGAACACCGCCGGGTAGGCGGTCCAGAGGAAAACCAGAATGTAGATCAGCCACACGTGGTTGGCTTCCCAGACCGGTCCGATGCTGTGGTCGATGAGCACTCGCAAGCGGCTGCCGCGCCGGGGTCCGCCCGCGGTCAGGTCCCAGAATCCGGAGCCGAAATCCGCGCCGCCGAACAGCGCGTAGAGCACCACCCCGGTGAACATCGCGGTCGCGACGACGTCCGAGAGATCCATCGGTCACGGCTTTCCGACGCTGCGGGCGCGCTGCGCCTGGTCGACCGGCGACGCACCCGGACCGTAGGGGGCGGTGATGGTCGCGGTGCCGGTGCGCCAGCGCCGCGCCATGGAACGCAGGACGACGGTCGCGCCCACCGTCATCCCGGTATACACCAGCAACACGCCGGCATAGGTCCACCACAAGCCGGTGCTCGTACTGGCGGCGTCGGTGGTGCGAAGGACCCGCCAGACCGTCCACGGCTGACGGCCCACTTCGGTCGCGATCCAGCCGCATTCCAGCGCCAGGATCGCCAACGGTCCGGCGGCCACCGCCGCCCCCAGGAACCAACGTTCGGCCAACGGATCGTGGCGCCGCCAGCGCAGCAGCCAGAACACGATCACCATGAGCGCGAGCAGGGTGCCGATGGCGACCATGGTTTGAAAGGCGAGGTGGGTGACGTTGACCGGCGGCCGATCCGTCAGCGGTACCGAGTCCAATCCGGGTACCGAGGCGGTCAGCGAGTTGCGGGCGATGACGGAACCCAGCCGGGGGATCTCCAGCGCTCCCCGCACCTCTCCATCGACGAGAACGCCGCCCAATCGCAGCGGGGCGGGCCCTTCGGTGGTGGTGGCCAGTTCGAACGCGGCCAGCTTCGACGGTTGCGTATCGTGCACCCGCATCCCCAGCACGTGCCCGAGGAGTGGTTGGGCGAGCGCGGCGACGGTCGCGAAGACGAACGGGACCGTGAACCCGAGCCGGTGATGAGGGTCGCGACGTCCACGCAGCAGACCGGCGGCATAGACGCCGGACACCAGGAATCCGACGACCATGAAGGCCCCGACCCACATGTGCGCGAACTGCAGGTACACCCGCCGTTGAACATCGCACGCCACGGATTCACGTCGGTCACCTCACCGTCGGCGAGCCGGAATCCGGTCGGGTTGTTCATCCACGCGTTGACGCTGACCACACAGAAGGTGCCGACCACCCCGGCGGCGCCCATCGGCACGAGCATGGCAAGGTGGCGGCGCGGCGGCATGCGACCCCATCCGTAGAGGTAGATGCCCAGGAAGATCGCTTCGATGAAGAACGAAAGCCCTTCGAAGGCGAACGGCAAGCCCAGCACATCGCCGAAGCGGCCCATCAGCCCCGGCCACAAGAGCCCCATTTCGAAACTGAGCACCGTTCCGGAGACCGCGCCGATGGCGAACAAGATCGCCGACACCGTCGCCCACCGCTTCGCCAAGCCCAGTGCCACGGGGTCGTCGTGAACGATGCCACGGCGATGCACGACGTAGATCATGGCGGGAAAGGCGACGCCGAAACAGGCGAGCACGATGTGCCAGCCCAATGAGAACGCCATCTGCTGGCGTGCGGGCAGCAGGCCGGGCGGCCCTTCGCCCGACGCCTGGTAGAGCGCGACGAGCGTGCTCGACACGATGCGGGCCCCTTTCACTCGGTTTCGATAGCCGCATGCTGCGCCACGCACGCTCCGCTCTCAGCCGGGGTATCCCTTTCGCGCTGTATCAAGCCGGTGAAGGCGTCGAACAGCGGGCCCGGCCGCCGACACCGACCGCGGACCCGAAGCCACCCAGGTGCTGACCTACACCCGCACCCACACCACCCCCGCGCCGCACGACCTGCCGCGACCGCATCGATCCAGCCGCCGATGCCGATTGCGGCTACGGCCGGGGCGATAGCCACAAACCTGGGCGGCCCGTGTAACCGGATCGGTGCAACACCGCTTCGTCAGCCCAGCGCCGCCGGCTTCTCGCCCTCGGCGATCTGCTGAGCGGTGGCATATGCGAGGTGCAGGAAATCGGCGCCTGCCAAGGCGGCCGCGGCGTCGGTCAGCACGCGCGTCATCCGCGGCGCGAAAACGTGTCCAATGGTCAAACCGGTGATCGCCCATACGTCGAAACAGAACGGGCAGCTGAGCAACTCGCCGATGCTGTGCTGGACACCGTGGGCCGCCTTCGGCTCCTCGGCCACCTCTCCGGGACCACCGTCAGCTGCGGCCGGTCGCGTGAACGCTGCGCGTACCGGAGCCGTCACCGCGGCCTTCGTCCCCAAGCGGGACAGCTTGTGCGTGGCGAACGCGGTGACCACCAGATCACGAATGGTCATATCGCGCGGAAGCTTGCGACCTGTCGCGTTCCCGAGCAGTGCGACCACCGCCACTACAGTCGCGTAGGCAACCATCGTGGCGACATAGCCACCCACGGGACGAGAGTTGTCGGTCACCGCCGGAATTCCGCGAGCATATCGTGAACGATCAGAAGCGCTCGTCGCATCACAGCCTCCTCTTGGCACCCTGATGAATCTCTTCCGGCCTACCCTGGCCGTGGCCCGGCAAACAGCCGGGGGGAGTCGGGGGAGGGGTCTGCGGTCCCTCCCCCGATCAGGAGAAGAGTGACGTGACTACGAGAGGTCGTTCCTGCGGCGAGCTGTCATCCCTGCGTGCCACATGGTGTGGCGGTGCGCGTGGAGCAGATGCTCGCTGGTGCTCGCAAGCGCCTGGTACAGGGAGCGGCGACCGCCTCGCCGCGGAACCGGATTCTCAGTGGGATACGGGCATCACCTCCTTCTTCCGATTTCCATTTCACTGTGCGGTGACGGTTGCGGAGGACCGCGTTCGGTGGCAGGCCCTGCTTCGGGGTGCCACCCGTGCGTCCCGAGCATGTCCCGGTCGGGACAAGGGCTCGGGGCGCGCCGCGGTCCCGGCGCCGGGATGGACGGGTGCCCCCACCCGCGCAATCGGGCCCGTGCCTCGCACAGGGTCGCGTCGACCTCGGCGAACAACCGTTCGAGGTCGGGGTCGAGCAGCCAGGCATCGCACTCGTCGAGTGACCGCGGACGTACAGCCGAATCGGACATGACGGCGTCTCCCGTCCGGGGGTCAGGCGTCGATCGCCTTGTGCCCGTTGCCGCGGCCGACCTCGATCTTGCGCGGCTCGGGCCTGTCCGCCAGCGGGATCCGCAGACGGAGCACGCCATCGGCGTAGTCGGCGCGGACCTGGTCGAGGTCGAGGTCGTCGCCCAGGAACAGTCGGCGGCTGAACTCGCCGCGAGGCCGCTCGGTGGCCAGCATCTCGCGATCGGCGTCGAGTTCCGGTCTGCGCGCCCGAACGGTCACGACGTCGCGCTCGACGTTCAGGTCGAGGGAGTCGTGATCGATGCCTGGTGCGTCGATCTCGACGACGAACTGGTCGCCCTCACGCCAGGCGTCCATGGGCAGGACGGCGGGGCCGGCCGCTGTGCCGAACACCTGCTGCGTCCAACGTTCCACATCGCGGAACGGATCAGTGCGCATCAGCATGATCGTCACCTCCAACTCACTCTATTCTGCATAGAACGAATCAGATAACTTGTGCCATGAGGCATAGATTTCTTATAGCACCTATTTGAGTACTGCGCAAGTACCCAGCCGAGGAACGCGCGCCCCCTCGCCATCACCAGCTCCGAGTCGATGTACCGCCCTGGTTCGGGTCAGCTCGCGGCTCGGTCCGGGAAGTGGAGTACGAGACCCGCGTCCCAGGCGCGGTCGATGATGTCGGCGATATCGATGTCGCGTATGCCGCCGAACGCGGGGCCTGCGAACAGTTCGTCGATGTAGCGCAGGATGTGCTCGGCCACGGTGGATTCGACCCGGCCGACGCCTCCGGCGAGTCGGGATGTGAGGTCGCGAGCGCGCATCCTGATGGTGAGGTCTTCGGCGTGGACCTCGTCGGTCCGGATGAACAGTCCGCAGGGTTCGCGGGGAATCAACGCGAGCCGGATCAGTACGCGGGCCGCGCCGATGTATCGCAGCGTTCGACAGGGCAGGCGGACGCGCAGGCGCAGCAGCATGGGCACCGCGATCGTCATATCCCAGGGTCCGCAGTCGCATCGCACGGCGTGTACGGGTCCGGCTTCGGCGATCGCGGTGGCGCGCACGAGTCCGTTCAAAGCTACCGGCACCGGCCCGATCTCGATGCGCTCACCCACGATCCGCGCGACGACGTCGGCGATTCGTTCCGGAGTTGCCGCGGCACGTAACACCCTGTCGGCGAAGTCCCTGCGCGACAAAACATTTGCCGGCACGCTGCCGGGTGCCGTGTCGTGATGTTCGGCCATGTCGCTACCTCCGTCGTGCGCGGTCACCGGAAGACGAGTGGATACACCGCAGGTACGTGGCATCTACCCCGCCAGCGCGATCTCAATCGAGGGGCGCCGCACCGGCTACGACGGCTGACCAGCCGGTGTCCGATCGTTTGGGTATGCGCGAAGGGGGTACGGCACGAACACATTCGCTCGCTCCGTCGACACACAGGTAGGCAAGTGGCCTGGGCGGATCACATCGGCGCGAGACGGGCCGCTATCACCGAGGAATACCGGCCGAAGTATCGAAGGGCGTGATCACGACCATGGACAACGATGTACCGACTGTCGGTGTCGAAGAGGAATTCCTGCTGACCGACCCCGAAACCGGCGCCCCTACACCGGCCAACATCCGAGTTGCCGAAGCGGCGAGGAAGGCGGACATCGATCTGCAGTTGGAGCTGACCAGCTGTCAGGTGGAAACCAGTAGCGGGGTGCATTCCGATATAGGCGCCCTGCTCACGGAATTGCGCACGCTGCGTAGGACCGTCGCGGAATGCGCGGCCGCCAATGACGCTCGGCTCCTCGCTGTCGCGGTGCCCCCGACCGTGCCCGAAGGCTTCCCGGTCACCGATACGCCTCGATATCGGCGGATCGCCGACAGCTTCGGCATGATCGCCCATGAACAAGGACTGTCCGGATGCCATGTGCATGTCGGTGTGCCCGATCGCGAGACCGCGATACTGGTCGGCAATCACGTGCGGCCGTGGTTGCCGGTATTCCTCGCGTTGACCGCCAATTCGGCGATTTACCGTGGCAGTGAGACCGGTTACGCGAGTTGGCGCAGCATTCTGTGGCGGCGCTGGCCCAGCGCGGGACCGCCACCGTACTTCGCCTCCGTCGAGGACTACGACGCGATCGTCGCGACGATGCTCGCCAGCGGCAGCATTCTCGACAACAAGATGGTGTATTGGGACATCCGGCCCTCGGAATCGTTCCCTACCGTCGAGGTGCGGGTCAGCGACGTACCCGCCACCGCGGAGGAAGCCGCGCTGCTCGCCGCCTTGGTCAGGGCCACCGTCACCATGGGGGTGCGGGCGATCGAACAGGGTGAACCCGCCCCGCCCGTCCCTGCCGAAGTACTTCGCGCCGCCTACTGGAACGCCGCGCAGTCGGGTTTGGACGGTGACGGACTCGATCCTGTCGAAGGGCGTGTAATTCCACACCGAGATCTGCTGGACGAACTCGTTGCGCACATCGAGCCCGCGCTGCGGGACTTCGGTGACCGAACCTTCGTCACCGAAGCGATCGCCGACCTCGGCAAGCGTGGCAACGGCGCCCGACGCCAGCTCGAAGCGCTGCGTGACCGTCATGAGATCGGCGACGTGGTCGATGAACTGGCACACGCAACCCTGGAAGGGTGCACCTGACGGGGCTGATCGCGGATCGCCCCGGAGCCGCTACCGCAGAACGGATTCGAACAAGGGCCAGCTGTTGTGCAGGTCGTGCTGCCAGTAGCCCCAGGAATGGGTGCCGCTGGGCCGCAGATCGAAGGTGGCGGGGACGCCGAGTTCTGCGAAGCGGTCGCGCAGTGACCTGGTGCAGCGGTCGGAGATGGCTTCGAGCATGCCGCCGATGGCCAACTGGTCCGCCATCTTCGCGGGGTTGCCGTCGATTCCCGTGCTGTGCGGCTGGTCCAGCGGGCCCGCCTGCCCGTTTCCGGAAGCCACGTAGATCGTCGTGCCGCGCAGCCGTTCCGCGTGCACGTAAGGATCGTTGGCCGCCCAGGCCGGATCGCCCGGCGGTCCCCACATGTTCGTCACGGTGCCGCCTTCCGCGGTGACGATCGCGGCCACCATGGCCTGTCCGGCGGGGTCGCTGGTGCGCACGCAGCCGCTGTAGGAACCGATGGCCTTGTACAGACTCGGTGCGGCCATGGCCAGCTGGAAGACCGAGGTGCCCGTCATCGAGACTCCGGCGATGGCGTTGGCGCCGGTGCCGCCGAAGGTGGCGTCGATGATCGGGGGAAGCTCGCGGGTGAGGAACGTGGTCCAGCGCGGACGGCCGAGGACCGGGTCGTCGGCGCGCCAGTCGGTGAAGTAGCTTCCCGCGCCTCCGACCGGCACCACCACGGTCACCTGCCGGTCGGCGAAGAATCGGTCGACGTCGGTCCGGTCGGTCCAGTCGTCGCCCGCGGTGCCGCCGTCGATGCCGTTGAGCAGATACAGCACCGGAGCCGGACGGGACGGGTCCGGGCGTGGCAGCACGATGACCGATACCGCTGCGCCCATCGCGGGGGAGAAGACGGTCAGCTCGACGGCTCGCCCGTGTGCGGGTCGCATCGGGGGTGGCTCGGCGACCGCCGGGCTTCCGGAGCAGATCAGCATCAGCAGTGCGAAGAGCATTGCGCGCCGGACCGTTCCGCGTGAGTCGCGGCACAGTCGAGGGAACGCCATGCGCTCGACGCTAGGTTCCGCCGCACCGGGATCGCAATGGTCGCGGGCCCGGTTTGGGAAATGCGGCAAACAGTCGACGAATCGAATTGGTAGGAAACACAGGATCACTCGAAAATCCGGCGGGTGGGCCGCCCGATGTTATTGACTGCGAATTCGAGCCCTCCTACCCGGGGCCAGGAGTCGACATGCCCGGATATTCGCATCGAACAGGCGCGGTACTCGCCGCGGTCCTGATTTTCACCTGCGTGATGATCGGCGCACAGCCGTTGGTCCGCGCCGATCCATCGCGACCCGTCGCGGCGGACGGCTCGCGAATAGTGGAAACCCGGTTCGAATCCGACCGGCAATCCGAACTCGAGGTGTACTCGGCGGCGATGAACAGCGCTACGCGAATTCGGGTGCTGCGCGCGGCCGATCCGGACACACCGGCGCCGACCTTCTATCTCCTCAACGGCGCCAACGGTGGTTCGGAGGGGAATTGGCTCGACGGCACCGATCTGGTCGATTTCTTTCGCGACAAGCAGGTGAACGTCGTGATCCCGTTCGGCGGTGCGGGAAGCTACTTCACCGACTGGCGCAGCGACGACCCGGTGCTCGGCAGGCAGCGCTGGTCGACCTTCCTCACCGAAGAGCTGCCACCGCTCATCGACGCCACCTTCAACGGCGCCGGGACGAACGCCATCGCGGGCATCTCGATGGCGGGCACCTCGGTGTTCCAGTTGGCCATGGCCGCACCGGGTCTGTACAAGGCCATCGGTTCCTACAGCGGCTGCGTGCGCACCAGCGACCCCGCGGGGCAGGCGGTGGTTCAGGCGGTCGTCACGCAGCAGCGTGGCACCGTCGTCAACATGTGGGGGCCGCCGACCGATCCCGCATGGCGCGCCAACGATCCGTACCTGCACGCGGACCGGCTGCGCGGCACCGCCATCTACGTTGCCACTGGTACCGGGCTGCCCGGCCCGAAGGACAACTTCGAGGGCGCGCACGGCGACTTCGCGCACCTGCTCTACCAGCTGGTATTCGGGGCACCGTTGGAGGCGGTGGCGAACCTGTGCACGCACCAGTTGCAGGACCGGTTGCGTCAGCTGGGCGTCGCTGCGACCTTCGATTTCCGGCCGAACGGCACCCACTCCTGGGCTTACTGGCACCAGGACCTGCGCAATTCGTGGCCCATGATCGAAGCGGCGATCCGATGACCCGCAAAGAGGCCGCGGTGGCGCTCGGATCGTTCGGGGCGTGCCTGATCTCGGTCTTCATGCAGATGATCGATGTGACGATCGTCAACACCGCCCTCCCGGTCGTCACCGCGGAGCTGCGGGCGTCGCGGTCCGAGCAGTTGTGGGTGGTGGCCGGGTACTCGCTGGCGTTCGCCTGCGTGCTGCTCACCGCCGCACGCGTCGGTGCGATCGTCGGCCGCCGCCGGATGTTCCTGTGGTCGACGGTGGCCTTCACGCTGGCCTCGGTGTGGTGCGGGGTGTCCACCACCGCGATGGAACTGGTGCTCTCCCGGATCGCGCAGGGCGTGGCGGGCGCGGGGATGGCGGCGCAGACCATCGCCATCATCACCGCGAGTTTCCGCCGTGAGCATCATCAGTACGCCTTCGCCGCGTACGGCGCGACAGCGGGTTTCGCGGGAATGCTCGGCCCGATCCTGGGCGGCGCGCTGATCACCCTGGATCCGTTCGGGCTCGGCTGGCACGCGATCTTCCTCATGAATCTGCCGTTGGGCGTGGCGGCGATCGCGCTGGCCGCGGGCTACCTGCGATCGGGCCCGGCGCGGGATTCGGAGCCATTGGATCTGCGCGGGGCCATGGTGGCCACCGCGGCGCTGTTCGGGCTGCTGTTCGCGCTGTCGGACAGTCAACAGGCGGGCTGGCGCCCGCTGCACGGGGTGTACCTCGCGGCCGCGGTGGTGCTCGGCGCGGTGTTCGTGGCACACGAGCACGCGACGCGCCGCCGAGGCGGCCGGGCGCTGGTGCGGCTGGACCTCTTCGCCGACCGGGGTTTCGCGGTCGGATCGGCACTGGTGGCGATCTTCTTCGGCCTGTTCACCGCGTTCGTGTTCACCGTATCGATCCTGTTGCAGGACGTGCTGCGGTTCTCCGCGCTGCGTACCGGGATCGCCATGACGCCGTTCGCCCTCGGTGCGGGCGCGGGTGCGCTGCTGTCACCGATCCTGATGCGCCGCTGGGGGACTCGAGCGCTGGCCGGCGGTATCGCCGTTTTCGGCGGCTGTGTCGCGGTAGGAGTGGGATACCTGTACGTAGGAGATGGCGCCGTGAACCTTCCGCTGGTGCTAGGGCCTACGTTTGTCGCGGGCTTCGGCGTCGGGGTCTTCGGTGTGCCGCTGCAACCGCTGATGCTGGCGGAATTGGACGAGCAGGCCATGGGCGAGGCGTCAGGCGTGCTGCCCACCATCGAGCAGATCGGCAATTCGGTCGGACTGGCGGTGCTCAGCGCGCTGTTCTTCCGCGCGCACACGCTGCCGGGCAGCATGATCATGCTCTCGGCCATCGCCGTCGCGGCTGTCGGCCTGGCCGCACTGGCACTGGCGCTGCCGAACCGGGCGCGTGCGGCCACGAGTCCGTTCAGTTGGTCGATCGCGGGCTGACCGCGACGACTCGGCGAGACTCGCCCCAGGTGGCGACAGCTGTAGGTGTTCCCGTTCGCCGGCTTCGCGCTCATCGTCTCCTCCACGACGACTCGGTTCTCGAATATCGCGGACGTCGTGCTGGCGAGAAACGGACAAGGTCATCCGCAGTGCGGCTACTCACCTCACCGCACAGCCGTTTCCGGTGTCGGCCGCGCTCCACGCCGGGGGCGCCCGGCCGTTCGAGGACTACGGGTGTTCGGCGCCGTGGACGGATTCGGTGCGTGGCTCCTCCGGTTCCGGAGACGTTCGGTGCGGCCCGCCGTGCCGCAGCCAGGACGGAGCCCACCAGCAGGCGTCGCCGAGCAGGCGCATGGTCGCGGGCACCAGCAGCATCCGCAGGATCGTCGCGTCGATGAACAGCGCCGCGACCATGCCGTAGGCGATGTACTGCATCATGACCAGATCCGACAGCGCGAAGGCTCCCGTCACCACCAACAGGATCAGGGCGGCGGCGGTGACGATCCAGCCGGTGCGTGCGATGCCCGCGCGCACCGCCTCGGTGGTCGTCGCGCCCGCGGCCCGCGCCTCCACGATGCGGGCGAGCAGGAATACCTCGTAGTCCGTCGACAGCCCGTAGATCACGGCGACGATCAGCACCAGTACCAGCGCCATGATCGGCTGCGGGGTGAACTCCAGCAGCCGCGCGCCGTGGCCCTGAACGAAGATCCAGGTCAGGATGCCGAGCGTGGAGCCGAGCCCGAGCAGATTCAGCAGCGCGGCCTTGAGCGGCAGCACCAGGGAGCCGAAGGCCAGCACCATCAGCACGGTGGTGACCAGGAAGACGAGCGCGATCATCAGCGGCATCCGGCGCAGCAGCGCGTCGACGCTGTCGCGCTGCATCGCCGGCTGCCCGCCGACCAGCACCGTCGTTCCCTTCGGTACGGGCATGGAACGCAGATAGTCGATGGTCGCGTTCGCGTCGTGCGCGTCGCGCAGCACGGTCGAGGTGGTGAAGACGCTCGGATGCGCCGGTCCCTGCACCGCGCGCGGGAACGGCGCGACGATGCCGGGGGCCCGTCCGGCCTGCGCGACCACCGCGTCGATATCGGCTGTGTTGTGGGTGATCAGCACCAGATCGATCGGATTGATCTGCCGCAGCGGAAAGACCTGATCGAAGTGCTCTTGCGCCGCGCGGGCCGGATGACGCGGCGGCAGGAAGCGCTCGGAGATGCCGCCGAAGGCCACGTCGCGCACCGGGGCGATGAGCAGCACCAGGACGGCCACCACGGGAACCGCGACGGCCAGTGGCCTTTTCATCACCCATCCGGCGACGCGGCCCCACGGATTGTCCGCCTCTCGATCGCCGGCGCGGCGCGCGTGGAACCGATTGAAACCCAACCAGTCCACGCGGGGGCCCAGCACGGCCAGCATGGCGGGCAGCAACGTGATCGAGATCAGCGCCGCCAGCGTCACCGTCACCATCCCGCCGAGGGCGAACGAGCGCAGAAAACCCTGCGGGAACAGCAGAATGGCGCCCGCGGCGACGACCACGATGGTCGCGGAGAACACCACGGTGCGTCCGGCGGTCGCGACCGTGCGCCGCACGGCCTCGGGTACCTCGCGGCCGTCGGCCAGCTCTTCGCGGAACCGGCTCACGATGAACAGACCGTAGTCGATGGCCAAGCCGAGGCCGACCATCGAGACCACCGGCGAGACGAAGGAGTTCACTTCGATGACGGTGGTCATGGCCCGAATGACCCCCCACGCCCCCAGCACGGTCAGCCCGCCGACAATGAGCGGCAGCGCGGCCGCCACGACGCCGCCGAACAGGAAGAACAGCAGCACCGCCACGGCGGGAACGGCGAACAGCTCCATGCGACGCTGATCGTGGGCCATGGTGTCGTTGAGGGCCGCCGCGACGGGTTGCCCGCCCGCGACCTCCATATCGATGCCAGGTATCCGGAACTGGTCGGCGACCTTTCGGTAGTTGCGCATGATCTCCGTGTCGTCGCTGCCGCGAATGGCGACGGAGGCGAAGGCGTAGTCGCGGTCCTCGGAGCCGAAGATGTCCGGTAGGTGCAGCCCGGTGTCGGTGGGCCAGTAGGTGGCGTTGATCTTGCCGATCCGGTCCGGAAAGCGTTGCGGCAGGCTGTTCAAATGACCCACGACCGTCGCGGCGAAGGCCGGGTCATCGATCGTCTTGCCCGACGGGGCGCGATACAACAAGAGCACATCGGCGATGTGGTCGTGGCCGAACGCCTCGGCTTCGAGCCGGGCCGCCCGCGCGGATTCCGAGGCCGGATCGTTCCACCCGCTGACGCTGAGGTGCTCGTCCAGCCCGAGACCGTAGGCGCCGAGCGCGAGCAGTGCGGCGACGACGAATCCGATGACGGTGAACCGCCGCCGGACGAGCGCATCGGTCCAGTGCGTGAACTCGGCGAACAATGCCGCCTCCTAACCGATGACATCATATTTCGGCGCGGCCCGGGGACAGTTGAAACCTAGCGATACCAAGGCATTTCACCGGCGGACGATCCGGAATTTCGAGATGCCACAACATGGTTCGCAAGCGGATTGTGAAGTCTCCCTGAGCCCACGACGGCCGGTGTGGTGGCCGTTACGCTGGGCCGGACGCCAAGTGTGCACAGGCTGATTTGTGAATCGCCGAAAAAGAATGGCGATCGAACTGGATCCGACCCGGAGGATGTGCATGTCGGATATTGCAATTGTCGGCATCGGCTGCAGGTTTGCGGGGGGCATCGACTCGCCCGAAACCTTTTGGGAATTCGTCCTGGACAAACGGGACGGTGTGGTCGAAATGCCGGCCGATCGCTGGGATTACCGCCGCTACTACGATCCGGAACCGCGTACGCCGGGGCGCAGCTACACCAAGCGCGCGGCGTTCATGACGATCGATCCGTGGGAATTCGACCCGGACTTCTTCGGCATCTCCCCTCGCGAGGCGACCGTGCTCGATCCGCAACAGCGGCTGATGCTCGAGGTGACCTGGGAGGCGCTCGACGACGCCGGGATCGCGCGACGCGCGGCGGGCGGCTCGATCGGCGTCTACGTCGGCGGGTTCGTGGTGGACCAGTCGGTGATCGGCGTGGTCGGCCCGGCTCTGTTCCACACCGACATGCACACCCCCGCGAGTGCGTCCTACACCATGCTGTCCAACCGGATCGCATACGCGCTCAACCTCGTCGGACCCGCGCTCACCGTCGATACCGCGTGCTCGTCGTCGCTGGTCGCGTTTCATCTCGCCTGTCAGGCGCTGGAGAACGGCGACTGCGAGGTGGCACTCGCGGGCGGTGTGAACGTGATGCTGCAACCGGAGACCTTCGTCCTGATGTGCAAGGGCGGTTTCCTGGCCGCGGACGGCCGCTGCAAGTCCTTCGACGCCTCGGCCGACGGTTACGGGCGGGGCGAGGGCGCGGGCATGGTGGCGCTGAAGAAGCTCGACGCCGCGGTCCGCGACGGCGACCGGATCTACGCGGTGGTGAAGGCGACCGGTTCGAATCAGGACGGCCGCACCACCGCGATCACCGTGCCCAGCGCCGAATCCCAAGAGGCACTGGCTCGTTCGGTGTGCCGCCGCGCAGGCCTAGCGCCGGAGACGATCACCTACGTCGAGGCGCACGGCACCGGCACGCTGGTCGGCGATCCGGTCGAGTTGCGCGCGCTCGGCCGGGTGTTCGGCGCGCCCGCGGGCCGCACGCGCTCACTGGGCGTCGGCTCCGTGAAGTCGACACTCGGGCACACCGAGGCCGCGGCCGGTATCGCGAGCGTGATCAAGGCGGCACTGGCGATCCGGCATCGCACCATCCCGCCGCAGGGCTGGCTGGACCAACCCAATCCGGACATCCCGTTCGACGAGTTGGGATTGCACATCCAACTCGAGGCGGAGTCGCTGCCCGCCGACGCCGAGCCGATGACGGTGGCGGTCAACGGTTTCGGCTACGGCGGCACCAATGCCCACACCATCTTGCAGGAGTTCCGGTCGACCGCCGCTGAACCTGTCTCGCCCCCGCGGCACTTCGGCGTCCTGCCGATCTCGGCGCGCAGCACCGGCGCGGCGCGCGCGCTGGCCGGTCGATTCGGCGATCTGATCGCCGCGGGCGCCGACCCGGAACAATTGGCCGAGGCCGCCTGGACGCGCATGGCGCACCATCAGTACCGCACGGGCGTGCTCCTCGGCGACACCGCCGGCCTCGTCCGCGATCTGCGCTCGTTCGCCGCGGGCGAGGGCCGCGACGCCGCGCGGACGATCGTGGCGCGCACGGCCGAACCGGTGTTCGTTTTCTCCGGCATGGGTCCGCAGTGGTGGGGGATGGCGCGCGAATTGCTCGGCAGCCGAGGCGTTTTCGCCGACACGGCGGAGGCGGTCGACGCCGAGTTCCGTTCGATCGCGGGCTGGTCGATCATCGAGGAACTGCTGCGGCCCGAGCAGGAGTCCCGGGTCACCAGCACCGAGGTGGCGCAGCCGGCCAATTTCCTCGTGCAGGTGGCGCTGGTGCGGGAACTGGCCGAGTACGGCATCCGGCCCGCGGCCGTGGTCGGGCACAGTGTGGGTGAGGTGGCGGCGGCCTACGTGAGTGGCATGCTGTCGCTGGGCGACGCGGTGCGGGTGGCCCACCATCGGGCCCGGTTGCAGGCGACGACCGCCGGATCGGGCGGCATGCTCGCGGTCGGGATGTCGCCGGAGCGGGCTCGCGAGCTCGTCGGCGACGACCATCGGGTGGATGTCGCCGCGATCAACAGCGCGAGCTCGCTGACCTTGTCCGGTGATGTCGACCGCCTCGACAAGATCGCCGAAAAGCTCACCGAAGACGGCGTTTTCGCGCGCAGACTGCGCGTCGAGGTGCCGTACCACAGCCGGTTGATGGACCCCATCCTGGACGAACTGCGCGCGGCGCTGGCCGGGCTGACGCCGATGACGCCGATCGTGCCGCTGTACTCCTCGGTCACCGGCGAACACGTTGTCGGTCCCGACTGGGACGCGGAGTACTGGTGCGCGAACGTGCGGCAGCCGGTCCGATTCGTCGACGCGGTCGCGAAGCTGATCGGCGCGGACAGTCGGGTCTTCCTGGAGGTCGGCCCGCACCCGGTGCTCTCGGGCAACATCCGCGAAGCGCTGCTCGGCGCGGACGTCAACGGCGCGACCGTGCCGACGCTGGATCGCAAGCAGCCGGATTCGGTGAGCATCCGCCGCACCCTCATCGGCCTCTACGGCGCGGGCGTGCTCGACCTGGACGAGCTGTTCCCGGCGGAGCGCGCCACCCCGCACGTGCCGCTGCCGCGCTATCCGTGGCAACGGACCCGGCTGCACGCGTCGCTGCCGCTGTTCGAGCAGGCCCGGTTGGGCACCCCCGGCGGCTACGCCATGCTCGGCGACCCCGACGTCGAGGGCAGGCCGGACTGGCTGCTACAGGTCGGCACCGAGCTGCTGCCGTGGCTGGCCGATCATGTGGTCAACGGCGTCAAGATCATGCCGGGCGCGGCGTACCTGGATGCGGCCTTGAGCGCGACGGCCGCCCGTCTGGGCGTGGAACGCGTCGCGCTGGAACAGGTTCGGTTCGTGGCCCCGCTGATCATGGGCGCGCCCGACGTGCCGCTGGTGGCGCTCACCGTCGAGGAGACCAGCGGCCGGTTCATGATCCGTTCGCGCTCGGCGACCGGGACGGCCTGGACGGTGCACGCGTTCGGCCGCACGCTGACCGGTAGCCACAAGCCGACCAAGGTCACGGTGCCCACCCTGGACGTCGGTCTCGACATCGACCCGCAGATGTTCTACAGCGGTCTGGCCGCGGCGGGACTGCAGTACGGTCCGGCCTTCCGCCGCGTCACCTCCGTGCGCGTCGGCGCGGACGCGGTGGTGGCCACCGTCGACGGCGCCATCGCCACGGATTCCGGACATCTCGCCCACCCCGCCGTGGTCGATGCCGCGATGCAGTCCGCGGCCCTGCTGTTCGCCGACGCCAGGATCGACGAGGGCACGCTGGTTCCGGTCGGTGTCGCGGCGGTGCGGCTGGTCGCGCCGCTGCCCGAGCGGATCACCGTGGTCGCGCGGCGCGATCCCCGGGCCCGGCTGCGCGCCGAGGTGGATCTGCTCGACGACGAAGGCAGCCTCGTGATGCGGTTGAGCGGCCTGCAGATCGGTGCGCTGGCGCCGGGCCAGGATCCGCTGCACCGGATGGTCGACTTCTACTACGCCGAGACGCTCGAACCGCGCGATGCCCTCGATCCCGCTGCGCTGCCGCGGGATTCGGTGTCCACGGTGATCGTCGCGCTGGGCGGCGACTGCCGCAGGGCGGGGCAGCTGGCCGCCGCGATCCCGGGCTCCCGGCTCTACGTGGCGGGCGTGGCGGGCCGTGAACTCGCGGCCGATCTGGCCGCGACACTGGCCGCCGCCAAGGCAGAGGGCGCCGACCGGCTGCACGTCTGCGTGGTCGCGGGCGCCGTCGAGGACGATGTTGCCGATCTGTGGATACTGGAGCGGATCGCGGTCGCTCTCGACGAGTTCGTCCACCCGGAGGCCGCCGAACAGGGGCCCCAGAGCGTCTTCGGTGACGGGTGGTGTCATGCCACGCTGGTGACCGAGGGCGCGTTCGCGCTGCCCGACAGCCCGATCCCGCCGAACTCGAATCATGCCGCGCTGGCCGGTGCGCGCCGGGTGCTGCTCAACGAGCAATCGGCGCTGCGCTGGCGGCTGATCGACGTGGAACCCGGCACCGAGATCGGCGAACTGCTCGGAGAACTGGCCGTGCCCGGCGCGTTCTGGAACGACAACCTCGACGAGGTGGTGCTGCGCGCGGGCACGCGCTGGGCCCCGCTGGTGACCAAGCCGCTGCAGGCGCGCCTGGACGCCCTCGACACCGCCGAACCCATGACCGACCCGGAAGCCAACTTCACGCTGGACTTGCCCCGGACCCGCTTGCTGTCGGCGTTGGCGTGGCGGCAGTGCCCGCGGCCCCAACCCGGACCGGGACAGGTCGAGGTGCGGATGAAGATCATCGGCCTGAACTACAAGGATCCGCTCAAGGTCATCGGTCTGCTCGGTGAGCGCGAGTTGGCGCCGACCTATTTCGGCACCGTACCCGGAATGGAGGGTGTCGGCGAGGTGGTGCGGGTCGGCGAGGAGATCACCGACCTCGCGGTGGGCGATCTGGTCGCGGTCGCCGCCAAGGGCATGATGCGGCGCTACGTCGTCGTCGACCGGCAACTGACCATCCCGCTGCCCGCCGACGCCGATCCCGCCTACTGCACCAGCACCATCGCCTTCGGCACGGCCGAGTACGCGCTGCTGGATCTGGCCCGGCTGGAACCGGGGGAGACGGTGCTGATCCACGGCGCCGCGGGCGGCGTCGGCACGGCCGCGATCCAGGTGGCCAAGGATCGCGGGGCGCGCATCATCGGCACCGCCGGTGCCGACGAGCGCCGCGCCCACGTGCTCGCCCTCGGCGCCGATCACGCGATCGACTCGCGCTCGCTCAACTTCGTCGACGACGTGCTCGAGCTGACCGGCGGCAAGGGCGTCGAGGTGGTGCTCAGCAGCGCGCCGGGTGAGATCCTGCGCCAGAACTTCAACGCCGTCGCGGAATTCGGGCGCATCGTCGAGGTCGGCAAGGCCGACATCTACACCGGCGGCCTGCTGGAGATGTCCAACTTCGACAAGAACCTGGCGTACTTCTCGATGGATCTGGACCGCCTGGTCGCCGTCGACGCGCAGCGGCTGGCTCGTTTGCTGCAGCGGGTCTACGAGAAGGTGCTCGCGGGCACCTACAAACCGTTGCCCTACCGGCTGTTCGAGACCGACGAGGTGAGCCGGGCGTTCGAGGAGACCATCCGCTCGACCGGTCTGTCCCGGATCGCGCTGCGCCTGGATTCACCCGCCCCGGCGGTGCGGCCTTACCTACCGGACCTCGAGATCCACAGCGCGGCGACCTATCTGGTCACCGGCGGGTTCGGCGGGTTCGGGATGGCCATCGGACGCTGGCTGGTATTGCGCGGGGCGCGGCGGCTGGTACTGCTCGGCCGCGGCGGCGCGAGTACGGAGGAGGCACGCCGCCAGCTCGAGGCGTGGCGCACCGTAGGCGTCGAGGTGATCGAGGAGCGGGCCGACGTCACCGATCCGGAGGCGGTCGCCGCGATCGTCGCACGCTCCCACAGCGCCGAGCACCCGCTGCGCGGAGTCTTCCACGCGGCGGGCGCGGTGGCCGACAATCGCCTGGACGCGATGCGGTTCGAGGAACTGGACAAGGTGTATCGCCCGAAGGTGCACGGTGCCCGGGTACTGCATCGAGCCGTGGCCGACGCCGGGATCGGGTTGGACATGTTCGTGCTGTGCTCATCGGGCGGCTCGATGTACGGCATCTACGGGCAGTACAACTACTGCGCGGCCAATGTGGCGGTGGAGTCGCTGGCCGAGGAGTGGTCGCGGGCCGGCGAGCGGGCGCTGTGCGTCGGCTGGGGTCACCTGTCGGGCGCGACGGGCGGCATGGCCGCCGACGAGACGGCCCTGAAGTACCTCGATCTGGTCGGCTTCGATCCGATCGACATGGCCGACGCCACCGCCTATCTCGAGCAGACACTCCGCTTGGGCGTGGCCCGCGCGGCGATCATCCCGACCGATTGGGCCAAGCTGACCGGCACCTTCCCACAGCTGACTCGCACGGGCCGCACCACCGCGCTCGCACAGGCCTCCGCCAAGGACACCTCCGAGCTGGCTCGGCTGCGCGCGGAGGTGGCCGCGATCGAAGAGGGCAAGCGCGGGGCCTTCGTCGCCCGCAAGATGGCCGAGGAACTCGCCGTCGTCATGGGCGTGCCGGTCGAGTCCATCGACATGACCGTTCCGGTGCCAGAACTCGGGCTGGATTCGCTGATGGCGGTGGAACTCGGCGCGCGGGTCACCAAGACCCTCGGTATCGATCTGATGTCACTGCAGATGGGCCGTTCGTTCAGCCTGGAGCAGGCCGGACCGAAGGTGGCGGAACTGATCTTGGCCGCGGATTCCGGTCAGGCACAGCCGATCGCGGATCCGGTCGCGCCGACCACTTCGAATGGCGCTGCGGCCGAACGCGTTCCGGTGCTGATGACGGCTGGGGCCAGGCCGTGACCGACCGCCGTCGAAACGAGGTGTTCCCGTGGTCCGTTTCGGGCTGATCGATGAGTGGGAGCCGGGGCCGGGCCGGCTGGTCGGCTGGTCGGCGTCACCGGAGTCGGTGGCGCGCGCCCGCCGGGCGCCGGTGCACCCGGCTCCGCCCTCGCACCAGCAGGAGCAGTATCTGCGGCTCGCCGATCGGCACGCCGACGCGGATTTCCGGTACTCGGGCCTGTGCCTGGTGACCGCGGAGATCCCGACCGGCGGCCTCGATCCGGCCGCGACGACGCGGGCGGTCAACGCGTTCCTGTTGCGCCACGACACCTTCCGAACCTGGTTCCGGGTCGACGCCGCCGGTGCGATCGAGCGTCACCTGGTGCCCGCGGAGGACGTCGATTTCGTGCCGGTCGACTACGGCCACGTGGACGAGGCAAGGGCGATCCGCGATCACGTCCAGAAGACGACGCCGGGGCCTTTCGACTGGGACTGCTTCACCTTCGGGGCGATCCAACGGGAGGATTCGACGACGGTCTACCTGGCCGTCGATCATCTGCACACCGACGGATTCGGCCAGTACCTATCCGGGTTCGACCTCGCGCTGCTGTATCTGCGCGAGGTGTGGGAAGACGTCGGCATGCTGCATCCCGCGGCCAGCTATCTCGACTACTGCACCGCCGAACGGGAGTACACCGGCCGGATGACGCTCGCCTCGCCCGGCGTACAGAAATGGCTGGAGCTGATCCGCGGAAACGACGGCGAACTGCCCTCCTTCCCCTTGGATCTGGGCAGGCGGACCGATGTCTACAACCGCAGCGCGCACCGCACGGTCACGCTGTTCGACGAGCACACCGCGCTACGGTTCGAGCGGGTCTGCCGCGACAACGGCGCGGAGTTCGTCGGCGGGATCTTCGCCGCGGCGGCGCTGGCCGAGCGTGAGCTCATCGACAGCGACTATTACTTCGGCATGACACCGGTCAGCACCCGCAGTTCCGCCGCCGAACGCGCGTCGGTCGGCTGGTATGTGACGTTGCTGCCGGTGGCCTTTCCGATCGCGCCGACCACCACCTTCGCCCGGGCCGCAGCCATCGCGCAGCACGCCTACGAGAACGGCCTGCGCCTGGCTCCCACCTCGTTCCAGCGCGTGGTGGAACTGCTGCCCGCCGACTCCGATCTCGACCTGGAACCGGGCTGGTCCACGCCGATGATCTCCTACGTCGACGCCCGAGAACTGCTCGGCAACGAGATGTTCGACCTGGCGTCGTGCGGGTTGTACGCCAATCGCGCAGCGTCCGAACAGGTACTGATCTGGATCAACCGGCTCGCGTCGGAGACCACGCTGAGCGTCATCTACCCGGACACCCCGGTGGCGCACGGTTCCGTCGAGCGCTACGTGGCCACGCTCGAAGCGGTGTTCGCGGCGGCGGCCGAGGACACAGTGTGAGGAGGACATGTGCGCACCGCTTTTCGTGACCCGGGGATACCCGACGGAGAGAAGTCCGTCTACACCGTCAGCGTGGCCGATCGGCCGCCGAAGCTCGATCTGATCAGCGTGGTATCGCACGACGGTGACGGTTACCGCTCGATGCTCGAGGTCGGCCTCGGACACGCGAATTTCGCGATGACCATCGAGCAGCGGTTCCAGCGCTCGGGAGATCGGTTGTCGGCCGAGCGCTATCGCGCCGAGACACGCTCGGGCACCACGGTCGTCAGCCGCGAGGAGGCCAACTTCGTCGGCACCACCCATCTTCAGTTCGGCGGCGGGATCGTGCCGTTTCCGGCCAACGTGATGCCGCTCGCCGGCGGCCTGACGCTGCTGCGCGGCCTGGACTTCGCCGAGGGTGCCGAGGAGTGCGTCGACCTGTGGCTCGCCTTCTCGGTGCACGTCCCGCTCGGTGCGAAAGTGGAGCAGCGCACCGTCGTCGACGTACCGGCCGGTCGCATCACCAGCTGGCAGGTGCGTCTGCGGCCGCGGCTCACCGGGCTGAACACGATGGTGGAAAAGGTGATCGGCGGGTTCCTGCCACCCGCGGTGGCGCACTTCGACGCGGTCGCCCCGCACCGGCTGGTCCGGATGAGTTTCCCGACCGGGCCGATGCCGTGGGATCCACGCGGCCTGCTGGAACTGGTCGCTTAGCACCGCTGGACTCCGTCAGGCCGCGGACGTGCGTTCCCGGATGCGGTCGACGGTGGCCGGGATGATGCGGCGGCGCGGTGACCACCAGTTGGCCGGGCCCATCAGCTGGACCAGCGCGGGCACCAAGAGCATGCGGACGAGGGTGGCGTCCACGACGAGTGCGATGATCATGCCAAGACCGAGGAAGCGCATCGGGGTCAGCGGGGAGAGGGTGAACGCCCCGGTGACGATGACCAGCAAGGTCGCCGCTGCGGTGATCACGCGCGCGGTCTTGACCGTGCCGACGCGCACCGACGCCGCGGTGCCGGCGCCCGCGTCGTGCGCTTCGACCATGCGCGACAGCAGGAACACCTCGTAGTCGGTGGACAGCCCGAAGACGACCGCGATGATCAGCACCAGCATGCCCGCGGTGATCGGGCCGGTGCTCACGCCGAGCGAACCGGACAGATGCCCGCCGCAAAAGATCCAGGTGAGCACGCCGAAGGTCGCGGCGAGGCTCAGGAAGGCGAGGGCGACGGCCTTGAGCGGCAGGACGATCGAGCGGAATGCGGTGAACAGCAGCACCAGCGTCGCGCCGACCATTACGAGGATCATCCACGGCATCCCGGCGACGATGGACCGCACGCTGTCCACGGTGGCCGCGGTGTCGCCGCCGACCCACAGCACGGTGCCGTCCGGCGGCGTCAGGGCACGGATGCCGCGCACCGAGGCGCTCGCCGCTTCGGTGCGATCGGTATCGCGCAGGAACGCGTGGAAGACGACGAAATCCTCGGCGCGACCCACTTGGACGACCTGCCGCACACCGTCGACCTTGCCCAGCGCCGCCGCGGTGGCATCCACCGCGGCTGCCTGCGGCGGCCCGTTCGTGCCGTGCAGCACGGCGGTGGCTCCGCTGCCCGCCGCGGGAAACTGCGCGGTGAGCTCTTCGATGGTGACGCGCATGGCGTTGTCCGGGGGCAACGCGTGGTGGTCGATGTCGCCCAGCCGCAGCCCGGCCAACGGCGCCGCGAAGACCAGCAGGACGGCGCCGACGACCACGGTCACCAGCCCCGGCCGCCGCAGCACGCGGTCGACCAGGCCGCCCCAGAACCGGTCGGTGCGATCGATCGCGCGCGCGGTGCCGAGGCGCGCGCCGAACAGGGCGAGCAGGGCGGGCAGCACGGTGAGCGAGAGTCCGGCGGCCAGCGCGACCGCGGTGATCGCGCCGATGCCCAGCGAGCGCAGCACCGCCTGCGGGAAGACGAACGTACCCGCGAACGCGCAAACCAGCAGCAGTGCCGAGAACGCGATGGTGCGTCCCGCGGTCGAGTAAGTGCGGGTGATCGCGGAGCGCACGTCGTGCCCCTCGGCGACCTCCTCGCGGAATCGGGTGACCAGGAACAGCCCGTAGTCGATGGCCATTCCGAGGCCGAGCAGGGAGGCGATGTTCACCGCGAATGTGCTCACCTCGGTGAGTTCGGCGAGCACGCGGATGGCGCCCAGCGCGCCGAGCACGGTCAGGCCGCCGACCACGACCGGGAAGGACGCGGCGACCAGACCACCGAACACCAGCACCAGGATCAGCAGCGTCAGCGGAAGCGAGAGCGCTTCCGCCCGGACCAGATCGTGCTGGGACTGCGCGTTGATCTCCGTGGAGACCGCGCTGTAGCCGGACAGATCGGCCGGAACACCCGGAACGCGAAGCAGTGGTTCGATGTCGGGGTACACGGCGACACGCTGGTTGGCGTCACCGGCGAGATAGACCACGGCGAGCGCGTGCCGTCCGTCCGCCGCGCGCAGGAACTGCTTTCGCGCGAACCCGGCGTTCCAATAGGTTTCGATCGGCCGTTGCAGCATCGCCGGATCGATCCGCGCCAGCGCCTCCTGCACCGAGGGGCCGATGTCGTCGAGCGTCTGTCCCTCCGGAGCGGTGTAGCGCACGACCACGTCGGGATTCTGCGGTCCGAAGTGCTCGCTCACGAGCTGATCCACGTGCGCGGACTCGCTGCCGGGATCGATGAACCCGGCAGCGGTGACCTTGTCCGACGCTCCGATGCCCAAGAGACCGGACAGCAGCATCACCCCGGTCACGACGGCGAGCACCATCCGTGGCCGGGCGAGGACGACCCGGGCGACGGCGGTCATGCCACGGCCGCCTCGTGCGGCGCGAGCTCGGCCTCGAGCCGCGCGGTGATCTTGTCCAGCAGCGCCTCCAGCCGGGGCTCGATGCCCGCGCCGTTGCGGCAGGAGACGGTCAGCTCCAGCTTCCCGCGCGATTCGACCATGGCGAACAGCAGCGGCATCGCGCCGCTGTGCTGCGGCAGCAACCGCATGGTGGTCGGTGTCCAGCCGGGGACGGCCAGCTCATCGAGATCGCAGCTGCCCAGGTGGGAGACGGTGGCCGACACCATGTTCCGGTTCAGCCGTGCTCCCAGCCAGTTGCTCCCGCGCAGCACCGTGCGAATGACGGCTTCCGGGAACTTCGACAGCTTGCCGTTGTCCAATTCGTTCAGTTCGCGTTTCTCCCGCAGACCGACCCGCATCCGCTCCCTGACCGCCTCCCAGTCTTCGCCTGGCGCCACGTCCAGAAACAGGGGCAGCGCTAGGTTCGCGGTGGACCGCAAGCCGGGATCGTGCCTGCGCAGATCGACCGGAATCATGAAGCGCGACTTCGTCTCCGACTCTTCGGCCAGGATCGCCGCCACGCGCGCGACGATGCCCCTGCCGGTCGCCTCGATCGTGCGGTGGCGCAGCAGCCAGCGCGGGGCCGCCGGATCCTGGCGGCCGTGTCCGGACGGCGCCTGGAATGTGGGCAGCACCAAAGTCGGTCTGCCCGCAGCGCCGACCCGCGCGACCAGTTCGGCGTCCGCGACCGGGTCGGGAGCGCCGAGCGGCCGCTGCCCCCGCAGGGCGCGCAACACGTCGTCCACCCACATGCGCATGCCCATGCCGTCCATCACGCCGTGGAAGGCGCGGAACAGCACGGTGGTCTGCGCACCCGTGAGCAGCAGCACCTCGGTGGTGCGGTCCGGCGTTGGACCGATCGGGCTGTTGAGCACCGCGTCGTGCTCCAGCGCGTCGTAGTTCAGCGACCATCCCGGCACCACGCGCACGGTGGCGGCCAAACCGCTGTCCACCCAGTCGCGGCCGTCGCGGACGAGGCGGGTGCCGGGAGCGGCCGCCGAGGCCACGTCGACGGCGGCCTGCACGGCGGCCGGGTCGAGGCTGCCTTCACCATGGACGGCGATGTGCATCACGAACGGCGGAGTCACCTGTCGCGTGGCGAAATAGAGGCGTTCGGTGGGGGTGATCTTCCTGCGGAAGACGGGGGCGTTGCTCATGCTGGTCTCCGGTAACGGGGAAGTGCTCAGCGCAGGTCGCGGGTGAGTTCGACCGCTCCGCCCTGGCTTTGCAGCCAGGTGAGAAAGGCGGCCAGCCCGCTGTCGCGGTCCACGACGGGCCGGTAGCCGAAATCGCGCGCGGCGGCGCCGGTGTCGTAGGTGGCGCTGCGGGTGAGCAGAGCGACGGCGTAGCGCGAGAGCGGAGGCGACCAGCGTGTCGCGACGGCGGGGATGCGCCAGATCGTCTCGATGACCCGCACCGCCGCGTCGATCACCTTGGGGTTGGGTTTCCTGGTCGGCGGCTGGTATCCGAGCTGGGCGGCCACCTGGCCGAGAAAGCCCCAGACGTCGGTCTTCTCCGCGTCGGCGATGAAATACGCTTTGCCGCCCACCGTGTCCGAGGCGGCTGCTCGCACACAGGCATCGACGATGTTGTCGACGTGGCACAGCGAGGCGTACACGGTGCGGCCGAACGACAAATCCGGCAACGTTCCCGCGCCGGCCCGCCCGAGCATCCGCACGATGGGACCGGACCGGTCGCCCGCACCCCAGATCGCGCGCGGGCGCAGCGCGCAGGTGCGGAATCCCTCGGTGTCGGCGGCCAGCACCGCCCGCTCGGCCGCGGCTTTGGTCTCCGAATACAGGTTCAGATAGCGCCGCGGATACGGCACCGACTCGTCGACGTCGATCTGGTCGCCGCCGTAGTAGTCCATCAGCGCACTCGGGCTGGAGATGAACACGAACCGCGCGGTCCCGCCGCGCCGAGCCGCCTCCAGCAACCGCTCGGTGGCCCGGACGTTCTCGTTCCAGAACTGTTCCCGGGTGCCGCGCTCGTCCACCCGGGCCGCGCTGTGGAACACGATGTCGACGCCGCGGGTGGCTCGCTCGAGCGACGCCGGATCGGCCAGGTCGCCGTAGACCAGCTGGATCTTGTCGAGGTCGGCGCTCAGGTCGGACAGATCGCTGGTGCGGCGCACCAGGATCGACACATGGTGCTCGCCGTCGCGCACCAATCTGCGCACCAGCGCTCCGCCCAGAAAACCGGACGCGCCGGTCACCAGAACTTTGCTCATTGCCTTTTCTCCTTGCCGGGCTGGGTCCGCCACCAGGTCAGGCCGAAGATCTGCGTCAATATCGCCGTACGGAGGCGACCGCTGCCGGATCCCTCGGCGGCGCGCAAGGCCACCGGGATCTGGGCCGCGTGCACGACGACGCTGAGGAATGCGTCGATCCACCAGACGGTGCGCAGGATCCGGCTGTCGGGGGCACGGCCGGTGATCGCGGCGAGCGCGCCGCCCGCCAGATACAGCCATCCCAGGACGGGAACCGCCCGCAGTGCGGTCGTTTTCATGATCAGGTATCCGTTCCGAGGCGCTCGGCCGCCCACCCTGTGAGCTCTTCGCGCCCGATCTTGGCGTTGTGCCGGATGTCCACCGGGAACGACGGATGGACCAGGAAGTCGGCGATCGTCCTGGTGAGGTCGAACTGCGCCCCGTGGGCCCGCAGCGCCGGCTCGATGACGGCCGGGTCGGCGCCCGGCTTCACTTCGACGCAGAGCACCGGTCGCTGCGCGCCGCGCCGACCGATCCCGACCAGCGCCGTTCGGGCCACACCCGCGACAGTGTTGAAGATCTGCTCCACCTGAACGGTGAACATCGGTCCCCGCGCCGTGACCACGCGCTGACTCTTGCGGCCGCAGAACCAGATCCGCCCCTGTTCATCGATCCACGCGAGATCGCCGGTGCGATGCCAGACCCGATCGCCGTCGACGATCTTGCCCAACGCGTTCGCCTGTTCCGGCCAGTAATACCTGGTGCTGACGTTCGGCCCGCTCACCACCAGCTCGCCGATGCCACGAGTGTCCGCCAGACCGCCCGCGAGTTCTTCGGCCCGCGCCCACGTCGGTATGGGGTCGTCGGTGATGGCGACGACGCGCGCCTGCACCTGGTAGGAGGGCCTGCCGATACAGGTTCCCGCGCCGCGGTGCGCCCGTTCGACCAAGCCGTCCAGCAGTTCCCTGGACTCGATGGTGGACATCGGCAGCGCCTCGGTGGACCCGTATCCCGCCACCACCTTCGCGTCCTCGCCCAGCACCGCGCGCAGTCCGGCGATGCACCAGTCCGGCACCGGCGCGCCACCGGAATAGATGCTCTCCAGCGACGCGAGCGGAGTCGGGTGGGCACGCAAGTATTCCAGTAGCGGGATGAGTACGGCGGGGGAGGCGAACATGGTACTCACCCCGAACCTCTCGATCGCGTCGGCCACATGCGCCGGATCGGTCGCGCCCACCTTGCTCGGGATGAGCGGCGGCAGCACGCAGCGCGAGCCGAGCAGCAGATCCAGCACACCGACCAGCGGAAGGGTGATCAAGGAGGCTTCCGGCGCCACCTCCCCGCGTGCTACATGCACCTGCTCCACCATCGCGGCCAGGTTGCCGTGTGTCAGCTGCACGGCTTTGGCCGGGCCGGTGCTGCCGGTGGTGAAAGCGATGAGCAGCAGATCGTCTGCGGTGGCCGGGCGGCCCACGGGCATCGAGCCGGTGGGCGTGCGGCCCCAGGCCCGCAGCGACTCGCCGCGCCAGAACCAGCGTCTGCCGACCGTCACCACCGTGTGGACGGTGCGGAAGCCGCGCCGGAACAACACGCGCAGCGCATGCGCCTGCGGGATGCCGATGAACGCCTCGGCATCCACGGCGCGCAAGCAGCGCAACATCTTTCGCACGCCCATGCCCGGGTCGATCACCACGGCCACCGCGCCGATCTTGAGCAGCCCGAACATGATCGCGTACAGTTCCGGGCTCGGCAGCACCAGCACGATGGTGCGCGTCCCGGTGCCGACACCCGACGCGGCGAGCCGCTGGGCGATCGTGTCCGACCACGCGTCCAGCTCGCGATAGGTCAGGTGCCGGTAGGCCGGCAGGCCATCGGGGCCGACCCCGTCCGCGTAGCGCACGGCCACCCGGGTGGGGTCGGTGCGGACGACCGCACGGAACCGATCGATGGCCTGCCAGTAGGTTCCCGTTGTCACGCAGGCGCCCCGGCGAAGACGGGCAGCCGGTAGAGCACCGCCGCCGCGGAGGGACCCGCGCCCGCCGCGATGAACAGCAGTTGGCGATGAGCGGCGAGGGCGTCGTCCGCTACCGCTTGGTCGTAGGCCGCGGTGAGCGCGGCCGTGTGCGGGTCGCCGTCGCGCAGATCCGGTGTGCGGACCGAGCTTTCGTCGATGCCGAGCGCGGCGGCCAGCTTCTTCGGGAACTCCGGGCTCGGCGTCGAGGCGATCAGCGCGATCTCGTCGAGCGAGGCGTGGTCGGACTCGGCGAGCGCCCGGCGCGCGGCGTCGACGGCCACCTCCAGCAGGCGGTCCTCGAAGCCGGGCTCGCGTTCCACCGTCATGGCGCCGCGGCCGGTGTTGCCCATGGTCGTCACGTCCACGTAGGCCTCGATCGCGGGCGTGCCCTCGCCCGCGACGGTGTGCACCCTGCCGAAGCCGGTCGGCTCGTCGGTGTGTTCGAGCAGCAGCGCCGCGCCGCAGGTGGCGTACGGGAACCGGTCGTCGCCGACGGAACGCAGCAGGGACGGATGGGTGTCGCCGGAGACGACGAGCACGTGCTCGGCGCTGCCGGTCTCCAGGACCGACGTGGCCACCTGCACCGCGTTGAGCACGCCGATCGCGCCGTTCATCAGATCGAACGAGAACGTCCTCGGGTCGTCCTTGGCGTATTCCAGGCCGATTCCGGCCGCTTTCTGGATCAGCGCCGACACCGCGGGCTCGACGGTGTTGGAATCCCGGAAGATCCCCGCGTTGATCAGCAGGCCGATCTGGTCGGGACGGATGCCTGCACGCTCGAGGCACCGCTTGGCCGCGCGGCCGCTGTGCTCCACGATGCTGTTGGTGTCGCCGCCGCGGCTGATCGCGGTGGACTTGATACGCACACTCATGACCGGCCTCAGACCTTCAGCGACGAGATGGTGGTGGACAGGAACCCGGTGACGATGCCGGAAGCCGCGGGCACCAGCAGCAACTTCGAGCCCGCTGGGATGCTCTGCTCGCTGAGCTGATCGTGCAGCACGATGAAATGCGATGTGGTGGAGGTATTTCCGTACTTCTCGATGACCCGCAGGTCCGGCGGCATCTGACTGCCGAACTCGCGCTCGGCGATCGCGTTCATCCACGGGATTGCGGTGGCGCCGAACTGATGGTGGATGACGTAGTCGAACTTCTCGTCGGCGAAGGTCTTGCCCTGTGCCTCGAGGAATTTCCGCTGGGTATTGGTGCCGAGCAGGAAGCGATCCTCGTTGTGCATCCTGCGGTTGTCGGTGTACATCGCGATGCCTTGCGTCTTGCCGCTCGGCATGCCCAGACACAACCGCGCGTATTCCGCGGCGGTCATCATTTCGATGTAGTGGATCATGTCGTTTTCATCGACCGCGCGATCCAGCACGATCGCGCATCCGGAGTCGCCGACGGACAGCGAAGCGAATTGCGGATCGTATTTCTGGGAAATCTCGGCAACTGCGGTCTCGGCGATCGGGGTAATGGCTTCACCACTGACCACGAGGCCATTGCGAACGGCGCCGGAACGGATCATCCGATCCAGGATGTACGTGCCGGTGAGCATTCCTGCGCAGGCATTGGTGATATCGAATGTGATCGCGTTCTTGGCGCCGATAAGGCGGCTTATCGAACCGGCGAACGACGGCTCCATGTACACCCTGGTCGCGTTCTTGCTCCGCGTGATCGAGGCGGAGATGATGACGTCGATCTCCTCGGGTGCATACTGTGACCTGGACAGACAGTCTTCGACAGCTTTGATGGCCAGTGTGAACGAGTCCTCGTGACTTTCCGGCCTGGTATCGCGGAACCGGCGTTCACGGACGCCGGTGATTTTCTCAAGATCGAATGAAGGCGGTTCTTTCAGCCCGGAAAGAAGCTCCTCCGTGGTGACGACTCTGGAAGGCAGATAAGCGCCGATGGATTCGAAGCGAGAATGGGGAGACACGAGCGCTCCTGAAATCGTGGGGAAATACGGTTCCGGATCGACTCTGATCGTCGGTGCAGTGAACACTACCCGACAGTAACAACGAATGGCTATATCACCTTCGAGCACTCCGTCTGAGACGGAAATCACTGCCGAAGGTATCTGTTTCGTGAGGTATCACCAACCGGTGACCGGCTGGCTATGGCGTTCGCAGTATTGCGATGTGAGCTGCCGTTTCGGCTTGTCACGGTGTTTCGCGTCGCGGGCCGTATGCGGCGGCCCGGGTGGGCGAATGCGTCGCTTTCGGAATGGCAACCGATCGGCTATTGCCGAATGGCGGCAATGTGTGAGTACTCGGGGAGACGTCTCTGTCGTCGGATGTGAGTGACTTCACTGCGAACCGTGCGTCCGGTGGGGGATCGGAGTGCTGCGGCCGGTGCACCGATATGTGCCGAACATTGCTGTGGCACAGAAGGTTTGCCCACTATTGGACGTGCCGGACGATCCGGGCGACGCCGCAGTGCGGGCGGTCGCTGCTCGGCGGGGGTTGTGACTCGACGGGGGAGATGGTCAGGGCGCTATCCCGCTGAGGGAGAGGAACTCCTGGCGAGAGCGGGGGTCGTCACGCAGTGTGCCGAGCATGGTGGAAGTGACCGTGGTCGTGCCGACCGCCTGCACGCCGCGCAGGGTCATGCAGGTGTGTTCGGCTTCGATGACGACCCCGACCCCTTTGGGGCTCAGATTCGTCGCCAGCCAGTCGGCTATCTGTTTGGTCAGTCGTTCCTGCACCTGCGGGCGGCAGGAGAAGTGCTCGACTATGCGGGCGAGCTTGGACAGGCCGAGGATGCGGTCGCCCGGTAGATAACCGACGTGGGCGACCCCGACGAACGGCAGCAGGTGGTGCTCGCATACCGACCGCAACGGGATGCGGCGGGCCAGTACGAGCTCGTCGTAGCCCTCGTCGTTGGGGAAAGTGGTCAGGTCGAACGGGCGGGGAGTGAACAGTTCGGCGTAGGCGCGAGCCATGCGGCCCGGGGTGGCCTTCAGGTGTTCGTCGTCGAGGCCGACGCCGAGCGCGGAGAGGAACTCGCCGGCCGCGCGCTCGGCGGCGGTCAGGTCGACGGTGGTGCCGGAGTCGTGGACGACTCGTAACGCGGAATGGGACATGAACGCTGGCTCCCCATGTCGAGGGCGGCTCGTGGCGCACCGCCGTGGCTGGTCCGAATGCGGTCGGCTATTTACGACAATTATTATTGGTTAAATTGTCCGATGTGGTCAAGAGCTGGGCATATATCGCATCAAACTGATTTCAACCAGTGTGGTGAGTGCTATCGTGATCCTGTGACCAGCGATGCGGCGATCGGTGCAGTGGCCGCCCTCGATGACGAACTGCGGCGCGGGATGTATCGGTTCATCCGTCGCGCCCGTCGCCCGGTGACCCGGGACGAGGCCGCCGAGCAGGTCGGGATATCCCGCAAGCTGGCCGCGTTCCACCTGGACAAGCTCGTCGACGCCGGATTGCTGCGGGCCCGCTACGAGCAGGTCGGCGGCGTCCGGCGGGTCGGGCGCACGCCGAAGGTCTACGAGCCCGCCGACACCGAGGTCCAGGTCAGCATTCCTGAACGCCGTCACCAGGTGCTGGCAGAGATACTCGCCGGCGCCGTTCTCGCCGAGTCGGCCGAGGAGACCTCGCGGGAGGCCGCGATACGGATAGCCCGCGATCGCGGCGCCGAACACGGACAAGCGCTACGGCAACAGCTTCGGCCGGGACGCCTCGGCGCCGAACGTGCGCTGACCCTGCTGCAGTCGACGCTCACCGATCAAGGGTTCGAACCCGGCCGGGAAAGCGCGGGATGTCTGCGCCTGCGGAACTGCCCGTTCCACCCACTCGCGGCCAAGGCTCCGGACCTGGTGTGCGGAATCAACCACGCCTACCTGCGTGGCTTCCTGAACGGCCTGGAAGCGGACACTGTGACGGCAATGCTCGCGCCTGCGGCGGGCGAATGCTGCGTCGAGCTGCGTTCGACCGGCGGCCGCGTGTGATCGATCGCCGGCCAGGAGCGGCCGGTCGGCCACGTTCGGGTCGCGCCCGTCGAGCCGCATGGTCCGATCGGGCGCTCGGCGTCGGAGCTAGGCTTCGGTGCTCAGCGAGGAGCGCGCCGTGGCGATCCGTTCGAGCACGTCGGACGTGTGCGCGTCGAAACGCTCTCGGGGGACCTGGATCTCACCGTCGAGCCAGGGGCGATAGAGGTAGGCGAGCGCACCGAAGATGGCGCTGGCGTTGAGTTCGTGATCGTGCTCGTCGGGCATCGGCTCGGTGTAGTCGCCCGCGCTGATGACCAACGCGATCGGCGCGGTGAAAAGGCCGATGAGTTCATAGGCGCGCGGCAAGAGCACGGGCGTGGCCTGCGACTCGACGAACATGATCCGCCCGCGGCGGCGGTCCTCGAGCAGATAGTCGGTGAAGACGGCGACCATGTGGCGGAACATCGCGTCGCGTTCGACGGGTGCGTTGGGCAGCTCGTCCAGCAACCGGTCCCGCGCGCCGAGCACCACGGTGTCCAGCACGGTGGTCAGCAGCGCGTCCAGGTTCGGAAAGCTCTCGTAGAAGTAGCGCTCGGTGAGTCCGGCCTGTCGGCAGACACCTCGCATGGACGTCTCGGCCGCGCCCACGGTGGCCATCAATTCCGTGCACGCCTCGATCAGCTGTTCCCGGCGCGCGGCGACGCGATCGGCGGGGGATTGCCCGCGCCAGCGGCGCATGCCAGGAATCGACCCGTCGGCTTCGTCCATGGCCGTCATCCTCTCATAGCGGCCGAATTGACATCATGTGATGTTGACAGCATGTGATGTCAACAATACATTGCGAAGACCACCGATCGATCACGAGGGGTGCGAGATGGGTTCTGCCGTATATGCCGACCAGACACACGCCATCAACGCGCGGGCCGTGGAGTTCGACTTCGCCACGGTGCCGATGCATTACATCCCCGGCGAGGCGATGGCCACCCACATCATCAACGTGATGCACCTGGTGCTGCCCGAAGGCGAGCGCGCGATGGCGCAGGCGCTGGCCGAGGCACTGCCGCTGATCGACGACGAGCGGTTACGCGAGGAAGTCCGCGGCTTCATCGGCCAGGAATCCATGCACGCCAGTTCGCACGAGAAGGCGCGTGAACAGTTGGAGCGGCTCGGCCTGGAGGTCGGCCCGATGGTCGACCGGGTCACCTGGCTGGTCGACCGGATACTCGGCGACCACGGACTGTCCGGCCGGGCCAAGCGGGAGTGGTTGTGCGAGCGGCTGGCGTTGTTCGCGGGCATGGAGCACTACACCGCGGTCATCGGGGAGTGGCTGCTCACCAACGACAAGCTCGAGGCCAAGGGCATGCACCCGGCGATGCTGGATCTGATCCGCTGGCACGGCGCGGAGGAGGTCGAGCATCGCAGCGTCGTCTACGACGCGTACATGCACGTCGACGGCGGATACGCGCGCAAGGCGCGGCAGGCGCTGCTGGCCAGCGCGGGCTTGCTCGTGTTGTTCGTCATCTCCGGGGGCTACCTGTTCCACAAGGACCCGTCGAAGCACAAAGGCCGATTCTGGCCACTCCAAATGGCCAGCGCCTCGGTACGCGGCGTGGTGCCGAGCTTCACGACCTTCTTCACCGAGATCCCGCGTTACCTGCGGCCGGGCTTCCACCCGTCGCAGCTCGGCCCGATGGACAACGCCCTGCGTTACCTCGCGCAGTCGCCCGCGGCACGGGCGGCGCGCGGGTGACCGCCGTCGAGCGGTTCCAGCCGGGGCCCGCGCTGCGCCTGATCGGCTCGGCGGCCGACGCCTACAAGCGGCTGTTCGTGGAAGGCGACGCCGCGCGACTGCTCTCGCGCCCGGATCCGGTCCGCCGCACCGGCTACGAATTCGAGGTGGTCGTCGACCGGATCGGCCAGGAGGCCGACGGTGTGGTGAGCTTGTGGCTGCGCCACCCCGACGGCGGCCCGCTGCCCGCGTGGACGCCCGGCGCGCATCTGGACGTCTTCCTGCCGTCCGGTCGCCAGCGGCAGTATTCGCTCACCAACGACCCCGCCGACCGCGGGTTCTACCGCATCGCCGTCCGTTTCATCGCCGACGGCGAGGGCGGCTCCGCGGAGATCCATCGGGATCTGCGGGTGGGTGACCGCCTGGGCGTGCGCGGGCCGCGCAACGCGTTCCCCTTCGTCGCCGCGCCGTGTTATCTGTTCGTCGCGGGCGGCATCGGGATCACGCCGATCCTGCCCATGGTCGCCGCGGCCGAGCGTGCCGGGGTGCCGTGGCGGTTGATGTACCTGGGCCGCTCCAGGACGCGCATGCCGTTCCTGTACGACTTGGCCCGCTACACCGGCGGTGACGTGGTGGTGCGGCCGGACGACGAGTTCGGCGTACCCGACGCGCGGATGATCTTCGAGCAGACGCCGCCCGGCGCCGCGGTCTACGTCTGCGGGCCGCCGCCGCTGGCCGAGGCCGCGCGCGGGGTGCTCGCGCTGCACGATCCCTCGGCCTCGCTGCACACCGAGCGGTTCTCGCCGCTGCCCGTGCGGGACGGGGAGCCGTTCCGGATCAGATTGCGTCGCAGCGGGTTCGACGTGCAGGTCGCCGCCGACGAGTCCGCGCTCAGCGCGATCCGCCGCGTGCTGCCCGGCGTGGCCTACTCCTGCGGGCAGGGTTTCTGTGGCACCTGCAAGACCCGGGTGCTCGCGGGCGCGGTGGAGCACCGGGACCGGTCGCTGCTCGAGTCCGAGCGCGCGGAGGCGATGCTGACCTGCGTCTCCCGCGCGCACGGCGGCGAACTCGAACTGGATCTGTGAACTCGCCGGGCAACGTCGCCCGCGAGTGGGAGGAGGACATGGCAGTGGCTGCGCAGCCGGAGCACGTCCCGATCGCGGTGATCGGAGCCGGGATAGCCGGAATCGGTCTGGCGGTCGCGCTGCGCGAGGCGGGTATCGAGGATTTCGTGCTGCTCGAGCGCGCGGACGATCTCGGTGGCACCTGGCGGGCGAACACCTATCCGGGCTGTGCCTGCGACGTGCCCTCGCATCTGTATTCGTACTCCTTCGCGCCCAATCCGGATTGGTCGCGCACCTACGGGTCGCAGCCGGAGATCCTCGCCTACCTCCGCTCGGTCGCGACGCGCCACGGCGTGGTGCGCCACATGCGGTTCGGCGTCGAACTGCTCGAGGCGCGCTGGGACGAAGCGGCCACGCGGTGGCGGCTGTGCACCGATCGCGGCGATCTGACCGCGGACGTACTGGTCTGCGCCGTCGGTCCGTTCAGCGAGGCGCGGATCCCGCGGCTGCCGGGCGCGGAGACCTTCGAAGGGGCGCAATTCCATTCGCTGCACTGGGACCACGAGCACGATCTCACCGGCGGGCGCGTCGCGGTGATCGGCACGGGCGCGTCGGCCGTGCAGTTCATCCCCGAGATCCAGCCGCTGGTGGGCGAATTGACCGTGTTCCAGCGTTCGGCGCCGTGGATCGTGTCGCGGTTGGATCGCCGCACGCTGCCCGCCGAACGTGCGCTGTTGCGCCGGGTGCCTGCGCTCGGCCGCGCGCTGCGCGGCCTGTACTACACCGGCATCGAAGGGTTCGGCCTGGTCGGCTTCGTGGACAAGCGATTCCGCCATCCGTACGAGGCGCTCGGCAGACTCCAGCTGCTGCGTCAGGTTCGCGATCCCGAGCTGCGGCGCAAACTCACCCCCGACTACGTGATCGGATGCAAGCGGGCGATCTTCTCCGACGCCTACTATCCGGCGCTGACCCAACCGAACGTCGAGGTGGTGACCGAGGGCATCCGAGAGATCCGCGCCGGGTCGATCGTCACCGCCGACGGCGCGGAGCGCCCTGTGGACACGATCATCTGGGGTACCGGATTCGGTGTTCCCCCCGCCGTTTTCGATCGGGTGCACGGAATCGGCGGGCGCTCCATCGGTGAGCGGTACCGGGAGCGGCCGAGCAGTTACCTCGGCACGACCATGGCCGGGTTCCCGAACTTCTTCTGCACGCTGGGTCCGTTCGGGGCGGCGGGCAATCAGTCCGCCATCTATATGATCGAGGCGCAGGTGCGCTATATCGTCGATGCCGTGACCACCATGCGTGCGCAGAACATCCAGCGGATCGATGTGCGCGAGGAGGTGCAGCGTGCCTTCCTCGACGAGGTGACCGAGCGCAGCCGCGACACCGCTTGGCTGACCGGGGGTTGCCGCAGCTACTACCAGACCGCCGACGGCGGCAACGCGGGGCTGTACCCGAACTGGAGCTTCGAATATCGCAGGCGAACAAGCCGTTTCGATCACGAGTCCTACCGGCTGCGGGCGGGGTGAGCGCCGTGGTCGTCGACCTGCTGCGTCAGCTGCTTTCCTCGCCCGCCGAGCGCCCCTTCGACGTCCGCGACCGGGTCGTGGTGATCACCGGCGCGGGCACCGGCATCGGCCGGGCGCTGGCCGAAAAGCTCTACGCCTCAGGCGCTTCGGTGGCGCTGATCGATATCGACGAGGCCGCCGCCGCGGCCGTCGGGCGCTCGATGGGGGAGCGCGCGCTGGTCGTGCGCGCGGACGTCTCCGATCGAATCGGAATGCGCGAAGCCATCTCCCGGGTGCGCGAGCGGTTCGGACGGATCGATGTCGTGGTGGCCAACGCGGGCGTGGTGCCCGAGCCCGCGACCATCCGGACGATGAATCCCGGCGACTTCGATCGGGTCATCGGGATCAACGTGACCGGCGTGTTCAACACTGTGCATCCGGCGCTGGACGACGTCGTCGCCGCGAAAGGGCATGTGGTGGTGGTGTCCTCCGCCGCGGCGTTCGCACCGGGCATGGCCGGTTCGCCCTACATGGTCAGCAAGGCCGCCGTCGAGCAGTTCGGGCGGGCGCTGCGGGTGGAGCTGGCCGCGGTCGGCGCGACCGCGGGCGTGGCGTACTTCGGCATCGTCGACACCGCGATGACCCACGGCACCCTCGACGAAGACGATCTGGGCGCCGATCTGGGCGCTTTGCTGCCGTGGCCGCTCAACCTGCGCATCACCGTGCGCGACGCGGCGGAATCCATCGCCGACGGCATCGCCCGTCGCGCCGCGCGCACCATCGCGCCGCCGCAGTGGGAGCCCTACGCGTTGTTCCGCGGCGCGATCAACGTGGTGCTGGACAGCAGGCTGGCCCGGGACCCGCGCGTGCACGATCTGATCCACCGGGTCGAACAGCGCGTCCTCGACAGCCACCCCGTCACCCCGGTTCCGCGCTGACGCGCGGGCCGGGCTATGGCTCGGCGGGGAAGATCGTGGGCAGCGTCAGCGCGTATTCCACATCGGCCCGCGTGCCGAGCGTCGTGAGCAGCACCCGGATCATGGTCAGGCGTGCCGCGGCGACCGTGTCCGCGTCCGGCTCGGCGCCGGGTGCGGTACCGGCGGAGATCCGGTAGACCACGTACTCGCACAAATGCAGCGCGGCGTCCAGGTCCAGCGGACTCGGCACCGGGCGGCCCAGCCCGGCGAACGTCTCGCGCACCAGCGCGCGGATGTCGTCGAGCGCGCGCTCCCGGTACACCGACACCGGCGAGCCCGGATCGTGCAACTCGGCGAACAGTGGCCGCAGCATGGGACCGTGCCCGCGCGCCCAGTCCAGGTAGGCGTCGATCAATCGGATGCCGAGCTCGACCGGCTCGTCGGTGCCGGTCAGCGCCGTACGAATGCCGCCGACCAATCCCTCGTTCGAACTGTCCAGCACCGCGAGCAGCGGTTCGTTCGCGTTGGCGAAGTAGCGGTAGAAGGTCGGCCGCGCCAACCCGGCCTGCTCGATGATCTGCGCGACGCTCAGCCCGCGGGAACCGGTGCGGGTGAACACTTCCGCCGTCGCAAGCACGATCCGGGCGCGCACCTCTTCGGCCTGTTCCGGGGTCTGCGGCGGTCTGCCGCGCCGCGCGGCCGACGTCTCAGCGGGCATGGTGCCACCTCACAAAGCGGCCCCCGGGATACCTGTGCGCCACGACGAACAGCTTGACACGAGCAGTGACATAGACATTAATCTAACACCACTGTTCATTTAATAGGGCGGGCACGCGGCCCACCGTTCTCGAGAGGGCCGAACATGACCACCGCCTCCCACCCGGTCACCGCCGACGCGCTGCCCTCCGCGCTGGTGCGGCCGTTGCTCGCGCACGCCGTCGCGGGCGGCGCCCCCGCGGTCGAAGTGTTCGCGCCCGCGACCGGCGCGAAGATCGCCGACCTGCCGCAGTCCTCCACCGGCGACATCGAGACCGCGTTCGCCACCGCCCGCGAAGCGCAGCGCCAGTGGGCGCGGCGTCCGGTGCGGGAAAGGGTCGCGGTGCTGCGCCGGTTCCACGACATCGTGCTGACCGAGCAGGACACCATCCTGGACATCGTGCAGACCGAGACGGGCAAGGCACGGGCGCATGCCTTCGACGAGGTCGGCGACGTGGCCGTGAACGCGAGGTACTACGCCTCGGTGGCCGGGCGGCTGCTGGCCACCCGCAAGCCGCGCGGAGTGCTGCCCGTGCTCACCCAGGTCGACGTGCTGCACCGGCCCAAGGGCGTGGTGGCGGTGATCTCGCCCTGGAACTACCCGTTGGCACTGGCCGTCTCCGACGCGTTGCCCGCCCTCGTCGCGGGCAACGCGGTGGTGGCGCGCCCGGACAACCAGACCGCGCTCACCGTGCTGTGGGCCATCGATGCCGCCGTGCGCGCCGGACTGCCGCGTGGGCTCTGGCAGGCGGTGCTCGGCCGCGGTTCGGTGATCGGCGGCGACGTGATCGCCCGCGCCGACTACGTCGACTACACCGGCTCCAGCGCCACCGGGCGCACCATCGCCCAGCAGGCGGGCGAGCGGCTGATCGGCTACTCCCTCGAACTGGGTGGCAAGAACCCGCTGCTGGTGCTCGCTGACGCGGACGTCTCCCGTGCCGCCAAGATCGCCATCCGCGCCTGCTTCGCCTCGGCCGGGCAGCTGTGCGAGTCGATGGAACGGATCTACGTACACGACAGCGTCTATGACCGCTTCGTCGCCGAATTCGTCGGGCACGTCGAGGCCATCGAACTCGGCGGCGGGCTGAACTACGACAGCGACATGGGTTCGCTGACCTTCCAGCGTCAGCTGGACACGGTGCTGGCGCACGTGAACGACGCGGTGGCCAAGGGCGCCACGGTGCTGGCGGGCGGTCGCGCGCGCCCGGACCTCGGCCCGTACTTCTACGAGCCCACCGTGCTGGCGGGCGTGCGGCCGGGCATGACGGTGCATCGGGAGGAGACCTTCGGGCCCGTGGTCTCGATCTACCGCGTGAGCAGTGACGACGATGCCGTTGCGCAGGCCAATGACACCGCCTACGGCCTCAACGCCAGCGTCTGGACCAAGGACACCGCCCGCGGCCGTGCGGTGGCGGCGCGGATCAACGCGGGCTCGGTGAACGTCAACGAGGGCTTCATCGCCGCGTGGGGCAGCGCCGACGCGCCGTCGGGTGGGCTCGGCATCTCCGGCACGGGGCGCAGGCACGGTCCCGAAGGCCTGCTCAAGTACATCGACACCCAGACCATCGCGGTGCAGCGGGTGCTGCCCATCGCGCCGCTGCCCGGCATGTCCGAAGCGCTCTGGGCCAAGACCATGACGCTGTACTTCGGCGTCATGAAATCGCTTCGGCAGAAGTAATTCGCAGGACTCACGGATCAGGAAGCGGTACGGATGAAACTGGACACGGTGGCGGGCAAGAGGGTCCTGGTCACGGGGGCCGCGATGGGCCTGGGCAAGCTGTTCGCCGAGCGTGCGGTCCGCGAAGGCGCGGCGGCGGTGGTGCTGTGGGACATCAACGAGGCCGCGCTGAAGGAGACCGCCGCCGAGCTGACCGGCCGCGGCAGCGCCGTGCATCATCACGTGGTCGACGTGGCCTCGGCCGAGGCGATCACCGAGGCGGCGGCGAGCGTGCGCGAACAGGTCGGCGGCATCGACATCCTGGTCAACAACGCGGGCATCGTGCGCGGCAACGGCTACTTCTGGGAAACCGGCAACCGCGCCGACATCGACAAGACGATGGCGATCAATTCGCTCGGCCCGATGTACGTCACGCTCGAATTCCTGCCCGCGATGGTCGCCGGATCCACCGAGGCGCGAGTGCTGACCATCGCGTCCTCGGCGGGCCTGGTGTCCAACCCGCGCATGAGCGTCTACGCCGCGTCCAAGTGGGCGGCGCTCGGCTGGTCGGACTCCGTGCGCATCGAGCTGGAACAGGCCGGCCACGACCACGTGAAGATCACCACGGTGTGCCCGACCTACATCAACACCGGAATGTTCGAGGGCGTCAAGGGATTCCTGTTCACGCCGATCCTGGACCAGCAGAAGGTAGTCGACACCTCGTGGCGGGAGATGAAGAACGGCACCCCGCTGCTCGTACTGCCGTGGACCTCACGCTTGAACAAGGCGCTCTCCGGTCTGCTGCCGATCAAGCTGCGTGACCTGTTCCTCGACACCGTCGGCGTCTACCACTCGATGGACGAGTTCACCGGCCGCAAGAAGTAGCGCGGCGTCGGGTCGGCGCAGGGCGATGCGTCCTCGTCACCGGGGACGGGTGCCGATGACCACGGTCGCGTAGTGCTCGTCCGACTCGGCGACGCGCCCGGCGAGGCCGTGCTCGGCCAGGACGCCGAGCGCGATCGGCGCTTGGTCCTCGCTGGACTCGACGAGCAGTTGTCCGCCCGGGGCCAGCCACTCGGCAGCATCGGCCGCGACCCGGCGGAAGACATCCAATCCGTCCGGGCCGCCGTCGAGCGCGGTGCGCGGCTCGTGATCGCGTGCCTCCGGTGGCATCCGCGCGATCATCTCCGAGGGGACGTAGGGGGTGTTGCAGAGCAGGACGTCGACGCAGCCGCGCAATTCCTCCGGCAAGGGCTCGAAGAGGTCCCCTTCGTAGACCGGAGCGCCGAGCGGGGTGAGGTTGCGGCGGGCGCACGCGACCGCGACCGAATCGATGTCGGCGGCCGCCAGCGTGATCGAGCGGCCCGCGTCGGCGGCGGCCCGCGCCGCAGCGAGGCCGAGGGCGCCCGAGCCACAGCACAGATCGACCACCACCGGGTGGCCGGTGCGGTCGCGGATCAACTCGACCGCAAGATCGACGAGGAACGCGGTGCGCTGCCGCGGCACGAAGACGCCGGGCGACACCGCGACCCGCAGTCCGTGGAACTCCGCCCAGCCGAGCAGGTGCTCGAGCGGACTGCCGGTGACGCGCCGGGCGAGCAGCGATTCCAGGGGCACACCGGTCTCCGCGGCGGCGGCCGTGAGCAGCCGCGCCTCGTCCTCGGCGAACACGCAGCCCGCCGCCCGGAGCCGAGCCACCACATCGGTACTTCCCGCTGACGTCACCGGGCCATCCTGCCGCGCGCACGCGTGACGCCGCCAACGGATTTCCCCGGGCGATCGGGACCGGCGTTTCGGGCGCGGGTCCCGATCGCCCGGAGTCAGCGTGCCGTGTCGAGCTGGAAGGTGCGGGTGGCGTCGAGGTAGATGCCGCGCTGGCCCGCCCGGCCCGGCGGCGGCAGTTGCGAGACCAGCTGTTCGAGCGAGGTCGTCGCGCCGACGACCCTGGTGCCCGCGACGATGAAATCAGCCACGGCACGGCGGATGTGATTGGGCGAGGTGACCACGATCGCGCTCGTCGCGCCCACGTCCCGCAGCAGCCTCGTGCTGAACAAAGCGTTCTGCACGGTCGAGCCCGCGCGGCTCTCCACGTGGACGCGCGTTGGCGGCACGCCGTGGGTGACCAGCCAGTCGCGCATGGCCTCGGCCTCGGTGATGCCGTTCTGCGGATTGCCGCCGGTGACGACGATCGGCGACAACGGCGCGGCGATCGACTGCAACCAGGCCGCGGTGAGCCGGTTCACCAGCTCGGGACGCAGCGCCCCGTCCGGGAGCAGGCCGTAGCCGAGCACGACGATGCCGGTCTGCGGCCCCGCCAGCGCGGGCAGCGGGTTCGGCAGGGTGCCCACCGCGGCGCGGATGGCGCCGAGCACGTTGTCGGTGCCCTGTGCCAAGCCCGGATCAACCGCGTGCAGCCGGGCCATGGCGTCCACCAGCGCGGGCAGGTCACCGGCGTAGTCCGACCAGATCGCCTGCAGCGCCAGCGCTTCGGCGTCGGCGGGGTCGGCGCCGATCAGATTGCGCAGGTCGGCGCGGCCCGCGTTGTCGTCGCCGTTGGCGAAGTGCCGCTGGGCGGAGTTGTAGAGGGCGTCCGTTTCCGGCGCGGCGTGCGCGGGGACCCCGGCGAGCCCGGTGAGCGAGAACGCGGCGAACGCCGCCGCGACGAGAGATTTCCAATGCCTCGAGATCATCACTACAGTCGTCACCTTTCCGCTGCGGGACGGGTTGGCACGTGCTAGCAGTTAGCTGGGGCAAGCAGGAATTACCATACGGCCGAAGTTCCCGGTGATCCGGCAATTGGCGAACGGGTCATGCGCCGCCGTCATGGCTGCGTGTGCTCGGCGGAACGACAGGTCGCGAAATCCGCTGCCGGCGATCTTCGATGCCGAGTCGGCACAGTCATCTTCGCTCGGTACCACGAAGACGTTCAGTTCGGCGCACGGCGGCCTGCCCTGCCAATGCTCGTCCGCGTCGCTCTGCTCGGCCCTGCCGGCCCGGTGGTGGACGAGTGCCTTCCGGCGTGTCGGAACGGTCTTCGTTCGATTCGCCGAGCGTCCGCCCGCGGTCCGGCGTTCGATTGCCATGCATTAGCTCAACTCGACGTGGGCGCGGGAGGGATTCGTCCGGCCGCGCCCGTTAGGCTGTGTCAACGTGGATACCGTTTCGCTGTCCGGCAAGGAACTCGCCGCCGCCATCAACGCCGACACCAAGGCCCGCGCCGCCGCGCGCACCGAAGGCGGCGCCGCCCCGCGTCTTGCTCTGGTCGTGGCGAACGACGACCCTGCGAGCGCGTGGTATGTGAACTCACTTCGCAAAGCGGCCGAACGACTCGGAATCGCTTGCGACACGGTCGATCTGGGGGCAGCGGCCGGTGCGGCGGAGATCCGTGCCGAGCTCGCCGCGCGCGGTGTGGATCCGGCGACCGACGCGATCATGCTGCAGACCCCTCTCCCGAAGGGCGTCACCCTCGACGACGTGAGTTCCGCGATCGTCGCGTCCAAGGACGTCGACGGCGTCAGCCCGCTGTCGCTCGGCCTGTTGGCGGCCGGGCTGGACGGCTTCGTCCCCGCCACCTCCGAGGCCGTGGTCGAACTGCTCGAACACCACCAGATCCCGCTGGCAGGCCGCCACGTCGCGGTCGTCGGCCGGTCGAACGTCGTCGGGAAGCCCCTCGCTCAGCTGCTGCTGGCGAAGGACGCGACCGTCACGGTGTGCCATTCCCGCACCGCCGACCTCGCCGCGGTCACCGCCGCCGCCGACATCGTCGTCGCCGCGGCGGGCCGCATCGGCCTGATCTCCGGCAAGCACGTCCGGGAGGGCGCGGTGGTCATCGACGTCGGCACCAACGAGGCCCCCGACGGCAAGATCGTCGGCGATGTCGACGCTGACTCGGTACGCGGCAAGGCCGCCGGGCTCAGTCCCGTCCCCGGCGGCGTGGGCCCGGTCACCACAGCCCTCCTCATGCGCCACGTGGTCACCGCCGCCGAATCCGACTGAGCGGGCGCTCGCGCCTGCGGAGAGCTGCCTGATGGGTGCGGTCGGACGTAGTCCGTCGTCAGCCCACGCCTGGCCGGAGCGAAGGCGGAGGACGCAGCTTGCGCATGGCCGGAGCGAAGGCGGAGGTACGCAGTACGCGCATGGCCGGAGCGAAGGCGGAGGTACGCCTAACCGCGGGCGATGGCGCTGATGAGAGTGCGCTCGCCGTCCTTGGTGGTGGTGACGATCTGCGGATTGTAGGTCACCGGTTGCTGTCCTGGGCGGTGCTCGGTGATCACCACGATGTACTGGCCCGCGAAGGCGCCGGGACTGATCGCGACACAGTGGGTGGTGCCCGTGGGAATGCTGTCGATGCCGCGCTGGATCGCGTCGGCTGCTTGTACGGCGGCGTCCGCGGTGGTGGTGGCGCGGACCTGCTCGCCGGACCGGTCCACGTAATAGGCGTGCTGGAAAGCGAAGATCACCGCGGGACCGGAGTCGAAACCGCCGACGCCGTTGCCCTGGATCCGGTTGCCCACCCGCTCGGCGGGGCACTGCGCGGTCGGTGCGGCGGGCGCGGTGGCCTGCGCGGACGGAGCCGGTGCGGCGGCCTGCCGATCGGGACCGCCGGTCCCGACCAGCACATAGGCCACGAGGGCCAGCGCGGCGATACCGAGTATGCCGAGCAGTGGTACCGCCCATCGCCGTGCCGCACGCGGCGCGGGCGAGCGGTCGATCAGCCCGGCGAATTGGTCCTCGTACGGGTCCGTCTCGGGTTCCGGCGGCTGCCCGGGTTCGGACGGCGGCACGGGCGGCCGATCCACCCACGCGGCCCACTCGCCGCGGTAGTCCTCGCCGGACGGTGCCTGTACCGGCCGTTCGGCGCCGTACGGATGCCCCCGGTCGTAACCGGGTCGTGCGCTCATCTCCGGTCGATCCATCGCCCCACCCTTCATCAGGTCCCCGTCAGATTAACCGCATCGTCCCGAGGCGGGAACGCCCTGCCGCGTTCACAATTGAGCCGTCCCGCCCCCTGGAGGGTACCGCCCGGTACGTCGATCCGGCGCACGTGTGCCGCGCCATCCCCGCCCGGCTCGCTGATTCGCGCCGACCGCGACCGAGTCGCGCAACGCCGTTCCGCGGCGCCGAAAGTGCGGGCGCCGTTGCCCGAGAAGCCTTCGGGAAGCGGCACTACCGCAGTAGATCCAGCCATTCGTGCTCGGGATAGTGGTCGGTCACGTAGGTCCGCACCACCGCGCGCTGTGCGGCGCTCAGCTCCGGCCAGGTCCGCTCGAGATCCACGCGGTCTTTCGGCCTGCGCTGCTTGGCCTCGAAGATCAGCACCAGCTCCGGGTTGAGGTATCGGATGCCGTCGTCGGCGATCCAGGTCACCTCGTCGAGCGGTGCGACCATGGAGCGATCGCGCCGGTTGACCCATGCCCCGTCCTGTCCCGGATTCAGCAGAAGGTCGATCAGCCACGGGGATCGCGCGTTCGCGCGCAGCCACACTTGATCGGCGCTCTCGGCTACGTCGGGGCAGCGCTCGTCGACGGGGCGGATGCCGTCCGGGCCCGCCGACCAGATGTGCAGGCGGCCGCGCGCGGCGGTGCGCAGGGCGGGCAGATCGGCACGGAACATGGCCACGTCCACGTCGCTGTGCCGCCGCCGGGTGCCGGTGCAGGCGTCGATCGCCCAGCCTCCCGCGATCCACCAGGGAGCGTCGATGTCGCCGAGTATCTCGCCGACATCGCCCGGCGTGACGAATGCCCACGGGCCCCAAAGGTCCTGGAAATCGGCTTCTTTCGCGTCACGAGGCGGTGGGATCGGAAACTCGCGCAACGGTGGCCCTCCCTCGGGTACGTCTTCCGAACGCTACTCGGAGGAGGGCGCCGTTCACCAGTGCGTGATGACCGGGTCGCCGACGCCGATCGTGTGATAGACCCATTCGGCGTCGTCGCGAGCGAGGTTGATGCAGCCGTGGCTCACGTTCGAGTAACCTTGCTGGTCCACCGACCACGGAGCCGAGTGGATGAAAACACCGCCCCACGTGAGCCGTTCGGCGAACTCGCCGTTGATGATGTAGCCCTCCGGCGAACTCAGCGGAATGCCGATGGTGCGGGAGTCGAACACGACGGACCGGAATTTCTCCAGAACCGGCCATGTGCCGGTGGGCGTTTCGTATCCGGGCTTGCCCATCGAGGCGGGCATCGTCCGGACGACGGTGCCGCCGACGGTGAGCGTGAACGTGTGCGCCGACATGTTCGCTTCGCCGAAAACGCCTGCGTTGGTGGTGAATTCCGTGCGCACGCCGCCGACCGAGACGAGGATGTTCGAACCGGCGGGTAGGAACCCGCTGGGCGTCCACGTCACTTCGCGATCGTCGGTCCACGCGAATGTGCCCGGCAGTGGCCGGGTCGTTCTGATGTCGATGGATTGTTCCGTCTGCGCGCGATTCGCGACAGGTGCGGCGAAACGAACGGTCACGGGCTGGGCCACGCCCACCACCTGGCCGTTCGAGGGTCCGATCGCCGCCACCGCGGGCGTCGACGGCTTTCCGATCATCGTCGCTGTCGCCGCGCCCGACCCGAACGCGGCAAGTGCCACGATCACGGTCGCGAGGAACAGGTACCGAATGGCGCTCCTCATGGCGTCCACCCCTTCGAGCTGGTGTGGTAGGCAAGAGACAGTCTAAGCCCCCATGATCAACTCGGCCACGGATAGAACTTGGTCCGTGGTCCAGTTGTGATCGGGGACACGCCCACCACGGAGCGCTTACCCCGCGCGGTCGCGTCGAAACGGGCACACATACCGGTACCAGGGCTCCGGCTAGGGTCAGCGCGCGCCGCCGACGGGCAGCGGTTCCGGCGCGGCTGCCGCTCGCGCGTCGAAATCCGCTCGGGCGGCGAGGATCCGGTCCTGGTGCTCGACGGCCCAGATGCCCATGGCATGCGTGATCGCGCCGATGCTCGCGCCGAGTTCGGTGAGCGAGTACTCCACGCGGGGCGGCACCGTGGGGTAGACCGCGCGGTGCACCAGCCCCTCGCGCTCCAGGTCGCGCAGCGTGCGGGTGAGCATCTTCTGGGTGATGCCGTCCAGGCGGCGGCGCAGCTCGTTGAAGCGGATCGGCCCGCCATGGCCCCGCAGCACGCCGAGCACGAGCATCACCCATTTGTCGGCGAGCACGGTCAGTACTTCTCGTGCGGGGCAGTGGTGCAAGTAGTTGTCGACCAGGCTACCGGCCGCGGGCCGGTCACAGACAGTATCCATTGGGTACCTCGGTATCAAGAAGGTGCCTTCTTTCCGAAAGATACCACGGGTGGCCAGAATCGGTGCATGCTCGCAATCACGCAATACGCGTTCGGTGGCCCGGAAGTGCTCCAAGTGGTCGAGGTGGATCGGCCGCGGCCAGGTCCGGGGGAGGTGCTGGTGCGGGTCGCCGCGACCAGCGTCAACGCCGCCGACTGGAAGGTGCGCGCCGGACTGGTCGGAAAGCTCGGCGACCCACCGCTGACGCTGGGGCTCGACGTGTCGGGTGTCGTGGCCGAACTCGGACCCGGTGTGGACCGGTTCGCGGTCGGTGATCCGGTGTACGGCATGGTCTTCGGCGGCGCGAACGCGGAATACGTTGTGGCGCAAGCGCACGCCTTGGCACCGAAGCCGAGGAGCCTCGACCTGGTGCACGCCGCGGCACTGCCGACGGCGGCGCTGACCGCGTGGCAGGCACTGGCCGCTCTGGGGGCGGGGCAACGCCTGCTGGTGCACGCGGCCGCGGGAGGCGTGGGGCATCTGGCGGTGCAGATAGCCCGGCATCGCGGCGCGTACGTTATCGGCACCGCACGCGCGGTCAACCACGAATACCTGCGCGAACTCGGCGCCGACGAGGTGATCGACTACACCGCGGTCGATTTCGGCGCTGCGGTGCGCGACGTCGACGTTGTGCTCGACCTGGTCGGCGGTGCGTACGGTTCTCGCTCGGTCCCGGTGCTCCGGCCCGACGGCAGGTTGATCGACACCCAGGGCTCGGATGCGGAAGCCGATCCGCGTTACGAGCGGTTCTATGTCGAACCGTCCGGGGTATCGCTGCGCGAGATCACCACGATGGTCGAGCGCGGTCATCTGCGCGCGACCATCGACCAAGTGCTACCGCTCGCGGATGCCGCGAAGGCGCACGAGCTCAGCGAATCCGGACGGGTGCGCGGCAAGATCGTGCTGGTCGCTTGGAACCCGCCCGCCTGACGGAGCCGGGCCGCGCGAGCGAGTCAGCGGCGAACGGCGTGCACGACGTCGGCGTGCAGGGCGTCCGCCCGCGCGGTGAGCTCGTCGATCCGCACCAGGACCGCGGCGAACCGGTCGCCCTCGGCGGCGGGCAGCGATGCCACGTTGATCTCGATGTTGAGCTGCGAGGAGGTCGCGGCGGCGCGGCAGGCGTCGGCGGCCGCGCCGATGTCGGTGACTACGTTCGGATTCCCGATCGGGAACAGCTCCGCCGCCAGCGACAGCACCTCGTCCGCCTCGTCGACGACGGCGGCGGGCACGCGGGCGGCCTCGATCAGCGCGGCGTTGATCGCCGCGGTGCGGGCGGCGAGGTCCTCCGGGGTGTCCTTGGGCAGCTTGTAGGCGGCGCCGACAGCCGTGAACGCGGCGGCGTCGGCGTCGGCCAGCGCGAGAGCGCGCTCGCGGGCCGCGTCGGCGGCCTCGATGATCCGATCGACCACCGGCCGGTTCTCGGCGTCCTTGGCGCGGGTGGTGTAGCGCGCGACCATCGCGACGAGCGCGGCGGCCTGCGCGGCGTGCAGCGCGGCTACCGCGCCGCCGCCCGGCGCGGGAATCTTGGCGGCCAGATCGCTCAGATACTGCGCCAGGGCGGCCCCGCCGAAGGACGGCGCAGTTTCCGTGGACGACGAGCTGGTCTGCGACACGAGGGTGTTGCCTTTCGTTTACGGCGAGGATGGTCTACGAGTAGACGCTACCCCGTGACGCCGGTCGTACGGTCGTGACCACGCCTTGCCGAACCTTCTCCCGTGGCCGGTGCGCGGCCCGACCGTACCCGCCGTTATGTTGAGTGCCATGCGCATCGGATTGAGCATCAACTACTCGGGGGGCTTCAAAGAGGCGGCGGCCGAAGTCGCCGACCTCGAGCGGGCGGGCCTGGACATCGTGTTCGTGCCCGAGGCGTACTCGTTCGACGCGGTGAGCGCGCTCGGTTACCTGGCCGCGAAGACCACGCACCTGCAGTTGGCCTCCGGCATCCTGCAGCTCTACACGCGTACTCCGAGCCTGACCGCCATGACCGCGGCGGGCCTGGACTTCGTCTCCGACGGACGCTACGTGCTCGGGCTGGGCGCGTCGGGTCCGCAGGTGATCGAGGGCTTCCACGGCGTGCCCTATGACGCGCCGATCGGCCGGACCAGGGAACTGGTCGAGATCTGCCGGAAGGTCTGGCGGCGCGAGCGCCTGGAATACCAGGGCAAGTACTACCAGATCCCGCTGCCCGCCGAACGGGGCACCGGTCTCGGCAAGCCGCTCAAGCTGATCAACCACCCGGTGCGTGAGCGCATTCCGGTGCTGCTGGCCGCGCTCGGACCGAAGAACGTGGAACTGGCCGCCGAGATCGCCGAGGGCTGGCAGCCGATCTTCTTCCTGCCGGAGAAGGCGAAGGATGTGTGGGCGGACTCGCTCACCGCGGGTCTGGCCAAGCGCGACCCCGCCTTGGGCGACCTGGACGTGTACGCGGGTCCGGCCCTGGCCATCGGGGACAACGTCGAACCGCTGCTGCAGTTCGTGAAGCCGCATCTGGCGCTCTACATCGGCGGCATGGGCGCCAAGGGCAAGAACTTCTACCACACCCTGGCCACCAAGTACGGCTACGGCGCCGAGGCCGACCGCATCCAGGAGCTGTACCTGGCGGGGGAGAAGGAGGCCGCGACGAAGGCGGTCCCGGACCAGCTGGTCCGGGACATCTCCCTGGTCGGCTCGGCCGGATACGTCAAGGAGCGGGTCGCGGCCTTCAAGGAAGCCGGCGTGACGGTCTTGAACGTCGTTCCGATGGCGGCCACCGCCGCCGAGCGCGTCAAGCTGATCGAACAGCTGCGCGAACTGGTCTGAGAAAGGCGCTGCCGCCGTCGACGGGCGCGACGGCGGCAGCGGCAGGCGTCATCTCTGCCGGAGCGCCGCCAGCGCGGCGTCCAACGTCGAATGCAGCGCGAACACCTGATCAAGGCTGGTCATCTTCAGCTGCCGACTGGTCGCCGGGCCCTCGGCGACGACGGCGATCGCGGTGGTCGAGCCGGCGCGCTGGTGGGCCGCGACGAGCGTCGCCATGCCCGCCGAGGCGAGGAAGCTGACCGCGGTGAGGTCGATGATCAGGGCCGCGGGCTTGCCGCTGAGAATGGCATCGATCGCATTCTCCAGTGCGGGCGCCGTCGCCAGATCGACCTCGCCGGCCACCGTCAGCACCGTGGCGCCGTCGTGGGCCGCGACCGTGGTGGTCATCGTGTCCGCGAGGGGATACGCGTCTCCGGAAGTGTTGGTCACAACTTCACAACACACAAATCGCGGCGGATTCGCAACCTTTGGGTGTTCATAGAGCTAACCATACCCCGTTTCGCCGACCGGCCCGCCGAGCCGACGGCCGCGGGGGCAGCGCTCGCACGCCATCAGCTCGGCAGCCCCAGCCGATCGGCGAGCGTGCCGAGGATGCGATGCAGGTCGGCGATTTTTGGAGTGAACGATGCAAGACCAGAAGCTCAATCGAATCGCGGTGATTCTCAATGCGATCGGCGCGGCTACCGCCGTGGCGTTCAGCGTCGCGGCACTGGTCGATCCGACCGCCGCGATCTCCACCGGCGCGGACTCGCCCGGGATCGATCTGTATGCCCGGGCGTACGCGGTCCGCGCGATCCCGCTGGGTGCCGCGCTGCTGTTCAGCCTGGCCGGGCGCCGCAACCGGGCACTCCTCCCGCGCCTCACCGTGTCGGGCGCGGTACAGCTCGGTGACGTCGCGCTCCGCGCCGGTCGCGGCCTGAGCCGCGACTTCGGCGTGAGTCGGACATGCCCGGCGAAGCCGAGGTCGGCGACGACGGAAATCCCGGTTCGGATGGCTCGTGTCAGCAATCTCCGAGGAAACTTCTGTGGCAGGGTGGTCGGCTGTGCGGACAATCCTGATCACGGGGGCGACATCGGGTATCGGGCTGGAGTCGGCTCAGCAGCTGGCGGCGCAAGGGAATCGGCTCGTGTTGGTCGGGCGGAATCCGGAGAAGCTCTCCGCCGCGGCGAAGCTGGTCCGAGACGCGGGGGCGGCGGGAGTCGACACGCTGGAGTGCGATTTCGCGTCGCAGTCGTCGGTCCGGCAGCTGGCGAAGGAGGTTTCGTCCGCCTACGACCGGCTGGATGTGCTGGCCAACAACGCAGGTGGCTACCACAAGACCCGGAGCGAGACCGTGGACGGTATCGAGGCCACGTTCGCCGTCAACCATCTCGGTGGTTTCCTGCTCACCGAACTGCTGACGGATCTGATGGTGCGCAGCGCGCCGTCGCGCATCGTGTTCACCTCGTCGGTCATGCAATTCGGCGCCACCATCGATTTCGCCGATCTGGAGTTCCGGCAGAGTTATTCGGGAGAAAGGGCATACAGCCGGTCCAAGCTGGCGAACGTCCTGTACACCCGGGCGCTGGCGCGGCGTCTGGAGGGAACCGGCGTAACGGTCAACGCCTTTCACCCCGGTGCGGTGGCAACCGGGATCTGGGATTCGATGCCGTGGTTCGGGCAACCCTTCGTGGCGCTCGCCAAGCGATTGTTCATGATCTCCGCCGCGGAGGGAGGACGAGCGCTGACCTACCTGGCCGCCGGCCCGGAAGTCGCCGCGGTCAGCGGCTGTTACTTCCAGAACAACTGCGTCAAGGCTCCGTCCCGTCTCGCGCAGGACGACGCGCTCGGGCAGCGGCTGTGTGAAGTCAGCGCCGCTCTGGTCGGACTCACCGGGTAAGCGCACACACGACCAGCGACACCGTTATCGCTGAGCAACACGACAATCGACGCCGACTGAAGCGGGAAGCAGGGGAGCGTGCTTCGTACTCGTTTCGAGTCGATCGGCGCGTACACGCCGACGACTGTCCGCTCCACCGAGGATCTGATCGCCGAGCCGGCCCGTGCCGCGGTCGCTGGATCTGGAGCGCATCACCGGGATCAAGAATGGTCGTGTCTACGACTCGGATCCGGACCGGTACGAATCGTCCTTCGAGCTGGCGTTGCACGCGATCGAGGACTGTCTGTGGCATTCCGGGTATCGGGCCGACGAATTGGACGTCGTCATCTCGGCCTCTATCACGCGTACTCGCGGCGCGGGAATATTCTGCTACGCACTGTCTTTCGCGCCCATGCTCGGCAATGCGATCGGCGCGAACGCGGCTCGGCACTTCGATGTCTGTCTGACCTACAGGCCGCGGTCGGCGTTGCCCACGTGCGGCGAATCGCGCGGTGGAACCACGCGAGCCGGGACACCGACCGGCTCCGTGGACATCCGCGACAGCGCCGAACCGATACGTCCGGGCCTCGTCGAAGCGCGACGGGCTCAGGAATCCGCGATGGGGTCCGTCGGGGCGGCTGCCGCACCAGCGGACAGCAGTTTCTCGGCCAGCGCGCGGGCGCGGTGCACGAGCTCGGGCGGGTCGAGTATCTCGAAGTCGTGCCCCAGCAACAGCACATGCACGAGCACGATGTCCAGGCTGTGGTCGGCTCCGCTGCGGACCTCGCAGCGTCCGCTGCCGCACGGCCGTACGACGGCCGCCGACGCCGGAATCTGCGCGCGCACCGTGTCGGCGGAGGCGTGCACCAGGAAGCGTGCCCGCAGCGGGTACACCCGGCTCGCCACGCCTTCCTGCACGTAGGCCGCCGCCTCGGGCGCCGCACGCGGGCGGAAGCGCCACGTCCGTGCGGCGACATCGGTCATCCGGTCGACGCGGAAGCTGCGCCAGTCCTCGCGATCGAGGTCGAAGGCCAGCAGGTACCAGCGCCGGTCGGAGGCGACCAAACGGTACGGCTCGACCCGCCGCCGTCGCACCCCGTCTCCGGCGGGATAGTCGAAACCGGCCTCGACTTCGTCCCGGCACGCTCTGGCCAGCGTCATCAGCACCTCGGGGTCGACGGGCGGGTGGCCTCCGCCGAAGGACTCCACGGAGCCGGAGAGCGCCTGCACTTCGTGCCGCAAACGGGTGGGCAGCACCCGGTCGAGTTTGGCCAGCGCCCGGAGCGCGACATCCCCGGCGCCCGCGACCGCCGCGCCCGCGCCGCCGAGGAGCGAGACCGCGGTGACGATCGCTTCCTCGTCGTCGAGGAGCAGCGGCGGCAGCTCCTGCCCCCGGCCGAGCTGATAGCCGCCGCCGACGCCGTGGCAGGCGTGCACCGGGTAGCCGAGCGCGCGCAGGCGCTCGACATCGCGCCGTACCGTGCGCGGCGTAACACCCAGCCGCTCCGCGAGCTCGCGCGCGGTCCAGACCTGGCGTTGCTGCAGCAGTCCGAGCAGGGTCAGCACCCGCTCGGTCGTGCCCCGCTCGGCACCGCTCGCCGCTTCCATGTCGCTCAGCCTGCCAAATAGCGGACCGATTCTGTCCGCTAGGGGTGCCAGGGTGGGCGGCATGAACGCAGACGCACTCGACTGGAACAGGACACTGCGGGAGCAGTGGGAAGCCCACTGGAACCATCAGCTACGCGACCGGCTCCACGGTCTCACCGACGACGAGTATTTCTGGTCGCCGGTACCGGACGCCTGGAGCGTGCGGCCGCGTGGCAGTTCGACGGCGCCCGTGCAGGCAGGGGCCGGGGACTTCACGATCGACTACGCCTTCCCGAATCCCGTCCCCGCGCCGTTCACCACGATCGCCTGGCGACTCGGTCACGTCATCGTCGGCGTGCTCGCCGCGCGCAACGCGACCCATTTCGGCGCACCGGCTGCCGCGTACGAGACATGGGAATACGCGGGCGACGCGGCCACCGCGCTGGACCAGCTCGAAGCCCAGCTCGACATCTGGCTGACCGGAGTGCGTGGTCTCGGCGATGCCGGCCTGCGGGTCCCGATCGGCCCGAACGAGCCCTTCCCCGAGGCGCCCATGGCCGATCTGGTGCTGCACATCCATCGTGAGCTGATCCACCACCTGTCCGAGGTCTGCCTGATCCGCGACCTCTATACGCACTCCGACGCTGTCAGGAAACCCGTGATCACGAAGACGACCCACCTCGACCCCGAGGAACTGCAGCACAACCCGGCCTTCACACAGGGCGTGATCGCGCCCGCTGCCCAGACCGTCTATGTCGGCGGTCAGCTCGGCACCGACAGCACGGGAGAACTGCTGGACGGGTTGGAAGCGCAGACCATCCAAGCCATGCGCAACGTACTGACCGTGCTGGCGTCTGCGAATACCGGTCCCGAACACGTCGTCAAACTGACGATCTACCTTGTCGCCGGGACCGACGCTCAGGCGGGCTACGCGGCGGCGCGAAAAGTGTGGGGCGACCACCGCACCGCCATCACGGTCGTCTCCACCGCGGGACACGCTCGCCCCGGCGCGCTGGTGGAGATCGATGCTGTAGCGACCATCCCCGAATAGCCGCGCCTGTGGCCGATTCGCCGCGCGGTCGGGCGTCGCCGCGCGGAGAGATAGGCGGCTTCGCGGACTCCGGCGTTCAGCGGTGCGCCGCGCGGTCGGCGCTGATCTGGGATGCGACGATGCGGACCAGGTCGCCCAGTGCGATCTCCACGTCCCCGAGGTGCAGGCCCCAGGTCGCGTCCGGGACGGCGTACAACTCGGCGCTGCCGGGTTCCGGCGTCGCCAGTAGCGCCGCCGCGTCGCCGTCGCGGACGCATTGGAGCCGGTACTTCTCGGCGGGGACCAGCCACGGAGTCGGCGCGGCGACGGCGGACGGCCCGTGGCGCAGTGCCAGTTCGGCGGCGAGTGGGCTGGGCACGGGAGCGGTGCGGAGCACGGTGGCCGCGGTGCGGGACTCGTTGCCGCTCAACGAAGTCGGATTGGTGCAGGCGACCTCGTAGTCCGGGCCGTACGGACGCGGCAGCGGCTCCGGGGTCGTCGGGTTGCGGCCGAATCGGCTGTCCGGGGGCGGGGTCGCGCCGAAGGTCTGCCAGGCCAGGACGCACCGTGTCTGCTGTTCGCCGCGGCACAGCGGAAGGTGCTGGAAGTCGCCGCCGACGTCACCGTTCTTCGGCACCACCACATTGCCACCCAGCAGGATCGCCGACAGGATCCGCTCGCGCACCGCCTGCTGCGGGTCGATCTCCTCCCGGATCAGTTGGCGCAGCATGCGGGCACCCTGCGAATGCCCGAGAAGGACGATCGGCCTTCCGCTTTCGCGCTCCGCGAGGAACTGCCGCCACGCGCGCAGGACGTCCTCGTACGCGATACGCGCCATCTCGGCGCGCTCGTCGGGGGAGTATGCCCGTTCCCGCGCCAGCGCGGTGAGGGTCCGCTGCCGGTACACCGGCGCGAATACCTGACAGACCTGGGAGAATCGGGCGGCCTGTTGTTCGGCCACCGCCCGCACCTCCCGGGTCACCGCGGTATCGGAGTTCGGCGTGGGCTCCAAAGACACCGTCGGATACACATAGAAGCAGTCCACCCCGGAATCCCCAGCAGGCGTGGCGTCCTCCCGCACATCGGGTTGCCCCGCCTGCCGCACCGTGGTCGCCGAGCTGCCTCGACAGGGGTCGTCCGCTCGATCCGGCCTGCACAACCACACGACACCGGTGTCACCGGCCGGGTCCGCCACCGCGCCGACCGACGATCCCGCCAGCACTCCGACTCCGCACACGACGGATGCGACCGCCCGCCGCCACCGACTGTCCCGCATAGCGCATACCTCGCTTTTCCGCGCCCGACCGTTGAGGACGGCCTCGCCATACCGGGATCGGCCGTTCGGTCACCTTCGACGGCGTCAGCCTAATGGCGAACGCACCGGCTCACGCGCGCATCGTCTCGGACGGCGAAGAACTCGCTCGCGGTGGCGGATGGCTCCGAGAGCGGTCAGTCACGCCGGGTCAGTCGGCCGCCGCCGTTGCGGAAACGCGCTCGGCCGTCACGGATGTCGTGAAAGGAGACGAGCAGCAGTCGCAGGTATCCGTCGAACGTCTCGAACGGGTATCCGGCGGGCGCGAAAAGGCCGGGCCGGATCGGCACGTACCGCTGCGGAGGGGCGGCGGTCGTGCCCCCGGCGAACTCGGTGAAGATCCGCTCCTGCGACGGGTCCGCCGGTTCGTAGGTGACGCGCTCCTCGAGTTGGCCGTCGACGACGCCGACCTCGACGCGCAGCTGATCGGAACGGTAGGTGCCGATGTAGGGTGTGAGATCGATGTCCTGCGCCGATTCGGTGATCAGAGTGGGGATCCGAACGCCGAGGTGTTCGCTCAGCAGCCAGCGCAGGATCTGGTCGTGCAGCACGATCGCTGCCGGGGTGTTGCCGAAGGCGGTGAACACCAGGTCGTGCTCGGGCACGACGCACAGGATGGACACGCCACCGGGTGACGCGCCCGACATCGCGAGGACGATCGTGTCGCCGAACGGATACCGCACCCAACCCAGGCCCATCGGGGGGACGTTCGGGGTGGCCATGTCGTGCGAGACCTGTTGCATCAGTGCGGTCGACCCGGCCGAGAGGACGCGCGTTCCGGAGGGGGACACACCGCCCGCGAGATGGGTGCGTCCGAAGGCGAGCAGGTCGGCGACGGTGCCGATCGGCGTGCCGCCTGCCGGTCCCCAGGTGTCGGGCAGTGTGAACATTCCGGTGGGCTGGGCCGCCATGGTCTCGGGGTCCGGGAAGTGCCCGATGGCGGTGCTGCGCAGGATCGCCCGTTCGGCCGACGTGCTGGAGTCGGTCATGCCGACAGGTGCGTAGACATCGCGCTCGAGCAGGTCGGGGAAGGACAGACCGGTCACCACCTCCAGCAGGCGGCCCGCGACGATCATGCCGCCGTTGGAGTAGCTGAGCTGCTCGCCGGGCTCGAACAGGACACCGCAATTGCGCGCGAGACCCTCGACATAAGTTTTCAGGGAGTCGCGCCCTTTCGCATCGGGGAAGAACAAGTCCGCATCGATGCCGTTGGTATGCGAAATGAGGTGGCGAACCAAGATCTTCTGCGCGGCGCCCGGCGCGGTCAGGGCGAACTCGGGCAGGTACCGCACCACCGGCGCGTCCAGATCGAGCAGCCCCCGCTCGACCTGCTGGAGGACCAGCGTGGTGGTCAGCACCTTGGTCACCGAGCCGAAGAGGAACCCGGTGTCCGCGCGCATCGGCGCCCCGGAGGCGACGTTCGCGGTGCCGTGGGCGACGACGATCTGCTCGCCCGCACGGTAGACGCCCGCGACGAATCCGGGGACTTCGTTGGACATGCAGTAGGCGGCGATCTGCTCGCGGATCCGGGCTTCGGCGGTGTGCAGTGCGTTGTTGTTCATGCCGACCACCGTCCAACCTTGCCCCGGGGGCAAGGTCAAGCCCGTGCGACGGAGTCCATTCCCGCGTAGGCCTTACGTGGCGGCGTGGCGGGGTGCGCGGTGCAGGACCAGCTTGGTGGTGTGCGCCGTGTAGGCGTCCGGGGCGTCTTCCCCATCGGCGGTGATGGTGGTGTGCGGGCACAGTGTCGCGCATCAAGAAGAATGGTCATCAACATGGTCTGGTCGCCCGCTGCTCTCATGGGCTTATGACCTGCATATATCGAGATTATCGGTCCGTATCACTCAATATCTCTTCCATATATGAAAGAATATCGACTAACATACGGCGCGGATCTCGTTGACTGGCGCGTGCGGCCGGACGCCCCTTCCGGTGGAGTCCGATGCGTGTGCGGCGGCGTGGATCGAAGGGAAAGGATGCATCGACGCATGCTCAAGAAGCTGGACCGAATACTCGGTTACGAGATGAAGGTCTCCGAGTTCCTCGGCACTCTCATCATCATCGGCGTTCCCTACGGCCTGGCCGGGGTGATCTGGACGCTCACGCACACCGGTCATCTGCGCGATATGCACGGCATCGATCTGCTGATGTCGTTCCTGGGATCGATCGTGTGCTGGCCCGTGCTGACCTTCTCGAACGTGTGCATGACCTGATGATGGCTTTGGTGTGGCTCATCGACGTACTCGTGATCGTGGTCAAGATCCTCGGTGGGCAGATGAAGGTCGATCCCGTGCTCCGCTTCGGGCTGTGGGTGGCCGTACTCGGTCTTTTCCTGGCCGGCTGCGCGGTGCTCATCGCACTCGTGGTGCTGTTGCAACGTTGGCTGGAGGCTCTCGCCTAGCGGCTTCGCCGACTCAACTCGGATCGTTCGAGTTCGGAATATTCTATTACTTAAGACCGGAAGTCGTGTTCCGGTGGAGTCATCTATGTGCAGTCGCTGTACATATGAGCAGCAAGAAGGCGGTATCGGACGCAGTCGTAGGCGTGGATCGTGCTAGTCGGCCGATGTCGACTATCTGGAATAATCAATCACTTGTGACTTGTCTGGCGTCTATGAGGTGTGCAACACTTCACCCGCTCCGCGCCATCGAAGGGGCGGCCGCCGGCGCGGTGGACGAGAAATCGGAAAGGAACGGCTACCGGTGACTGCCTCGTTGCGAACGCCAGCCGACAAGCAACCGCCACTGGAACCGGGCGAGCTCGGGAAGATGATCGACAGCGCTTCGGGCTTGTGGCGGCGCCACCCCCAGCGGTCGCTGGAAACATTGGGCAGGCAGGTCACTCTGGGCCGCGAAGCCTTCGTCCAGCTGTTCGTCTCACTGGTGCGAGGACGATTCCCGTACCGGGAATTCATCAAGCAGTGCGCCTTCATGGCCAACGTGTCGGCGGCGCCGACGGTATTCGTGGCCATCCCGATCGCCGTCGTGGTCTCCATCCAGGTCGGCGCGCTCGTGAATCAAGTCGGCGCAACGACATTCATCGGCGCGGTCGCCGGATTGGGCATCATCCGCCAGGGCGCTCCGCTGGTGTCGGCGTTGATGGTCGCCGGTGCGGTCGGTTCGGCGATCTGTGCCGATCTGGGATCGCGAACCATCCGGGAAGAGATCGACGCGATGATGGTGATGGGCGTCGATCCGGTACGCCGCCTGGTCGCGCCCCGGCTCGCGGCGGCGGTGCTGGTGAGCGTCCTGCTCTGCGGATTCGTCGTGTTCGTCGGATTCGCCACCGCGTACATGTTCAACGTGTACGCCCAATCCGGTACGCCGGGCTCGTTCATCAGCTCCTTCGCGTCCTTCGCGGTGGCGAACGATCTGATCATCGCCTTGGTCAAGGCCGCGATCTTCGGGGTGCTGACCGCGGTCATCGCCTGTGATATCGGCTTGCACGCGCACGGCGGCCCTGGCGGTGTCGCGAACGCGGTGAACTCGGCGGTGGTCAGCTCGGCGCTGATGTTGTTCGCCACCAACATCATTCTCACTCAGCTGTACAACACGCTCTTCCCGGCGAAAGTGGTGTGAGCATGGCGAGCAGCTACACACCTCCGGCGCTGCGGCCCCTGCATGCCGCCGGGAAAGTCGCGCTGGCGCCGGTGCACGCCAATCAGCGTGTGGGGCATCAGGCCATCACGTTCTTCCAGGCGCTGATCGCCATCCCGTTCGTCCTGAAGCACTATCGCCGTGAGGTGGCCAGGCTGACGGCCGATGTCGGCTGGGGCAACGGCTCGCTCATCGTGGGCGGCGGCACGATCGGTGTGGTCGTCATCCTGTGCGCGTTCGGCGGCATCATCGTCGGCATGGAGTCGTTCACGGCTCTGAATCTGCTGACGATGTCTCCGCTCACCGGAGCGATCTCCGGATTCGCGACCACTCGTGAACTCGCGCCGATCCTGGCGACCTTGGCCTTCGCCATCCAGGCGGGATGCCGATTCACCGCACAACTGGGCTCGATGCGGATCTCCGAGGAGATCGACGCGCTGGAGTCCATCGCCATCCGCCCGCTGCCGTATCTGATCAGCACCCGCATGATCGCCGCGACCCTGACCATCATCCCGCTCTACAGTATCGGTCTCGCCACCGCCTACCTGGCCACCAAGATCACGGTGCTGTTCCTGGGCGGCACGGCGGCGGGCACCTACGACCACTACTTCTTCCAGTTCCTGATCGGCCCGGACGTCTTCTTCTCGCTGCTCAAGGTAGTGGTGTTCGTGCTGCTGTCGACGTTCATCCAGTGTTACTACGGCTACGTCGCCACCGGTGGCCCGGAAGGTGTCGGGGTCGCGGCCGGGCGCGCCATCAAGATGGTGATCGTCGTGATGGTGTTCGCGAATCTTTTTCTCACGCTGACGATCTGGGGCATTGATCCCGGATTCCGGATCTCGGGGTAAGGCCGACGATGATTCTTGACCCCAGTGGTCGCGGACCGACCGCGAGACAGCTGACCCTCGCCGGGTCGGCGGTGCTGACGACGGTAGCGGTCCTGCTGTACCTGCTCGCGCTGCGCTACACCGGCTACTTCGAGGACAAGGTCCCGGTGACCGTGGAGCTCACCAGCACCGGCGACGGCTTGCCCGGCCGTGCGGACGTCAAATTCCGCGGCATGGTCGTGGGCCGGGTGGCCGCGGTGGACGTGGTGGCCCGCGGCGCCCGGCAGCAGGCGCGCGTGGATCTGAAACCGGGTGTCGCCTCGACCATTCCGGTGAACGTGACGGCCAGGGTGATCCCGAACAACCTGTTCGGCGTCACGGCGATCGAATTCGTCGACAACGGTCCGGAACCGAGGACGCTGCGCGCCGGCGCCACCATCGCGGAGGACACCAGCAGCGAGACGGTGGCGTTGCAGACGACGTTGAATGTGCTGCGCAACGTGCTCGAGAACATCCAACCGGAGAAATTGGGCCGAGTGCTGGCCACTCTCGCGGCCGCGCTGGATCCCGCGGCGCGTGCGCCCGGCTCGACGGTGGAGCGCCTGGACCACTGGCTGACCGAAATTCGGGCGACGCCCGGCATCGACGCACTCCTCGGCGATCTCGGGCGGGCCTCGATCGCGTTGAGCCAGTCGGCTCCCGAACTGGTCGGGGTGCTGTCGGAGTCGGTGACCACCGCCCGCACGCTTGCCGAACGACGGTCGAAGCTCATCGACTTGCTGGCCACCGGCAACGCGACGGTCGAGTCGGTCAACGCACTGTTCGCCCGCAACCCCGACGCGGGCAAGTTCCTCGTCTCCGGTCTCGATGATCTGTTCGGCGGGCTGGCCAAGGATCCCGAGGCCATCCCGTACACGGCCGCGAATCTGAACGTGGCCCTGCAACGGCTGGCGACCACGTTCCACTTCGGTCCGTCCAGACAGATGGTGTGGAAGATGGATGTCTCGTTCACGCCGTTCCAGCAGTACACGGCGAAGGACTGCCCGCACTACGGCGACCAGTACGGTCCCCGCTGCGGAGGCGCCACGGTGCCCGAGGTGGCGCCGGAGCAGGACTACCCGCCGCAGCTGATGCCGAAGTGGCTCGACGCGGCGGGGCCCGCACCCGTACCGGTCGCGCCCGCGCCGCTGGGCGCGATGGGGCTGGTGCTGCCGGGCCTATCGGCGATACCCGGTCTCCCGTTCATCCCGGGTCTGCCGTCCATCCCCGGCCTCTCGCCGAGCGCCGTGGCACCCGGCGAGCCCGGCTCGCAGAGTGCGGGTCCCGAGGCGCGGCCCATCGCGTTGCGCGGTTCCGACGCCGTGGCGGCGATCGTGGGAGCGCGGCCGACCGTGGCCCAGTACCTGCTGCTGACTCCGGTGCTGGCGGGCGGATCGGTCACCGTGACCGCCGCCGACGAGGGAGGGACGCGCCGATGAGATCAGGCAAGGCGCTGGCGGGATTCAGCTTGTTCGCGGTACTGGCGATCGCGCTCACCGTCACCATCTGGTCCACGTTGCAGCGGTCGGTCAGTGGGGATACCGCGCGCTATTCGGCGGTCTTCTCCGACGTGCTCGGCCTGCGCGTCGGGGACGACGTACGCATGGCAGGCGTGCGGGTCGGTCGCGTGGACAAGATCGACTTCACCGACGGCTACCGCGCCGAGGTGGAGTTCCGGATCGATGCGCGCCAGCATCTCACCACCACGACGAAGGCGTTGGTGCGCTACCAGAATCTGATCGGTCAGCGCTATATCGCCCTGGCGCCGGGCAAGGAAGCGGGCGCCGTCGTCGCGGCGGGCGCGCGGATTCCGTTGGAGCGAACCGAGCCGTCGTTCGACGTGTCCGCGTTGTTGTCCGGCTTCGAGCCGTTGTTCAGCGTGCTGCAACCCGATCAGGTCAATTCCCTGTCCGAGACGTTGATCCAGGCCCTGCAAGGCAATCAGGTGTCGCTCAGCAGCCTGATCACCCAAGCCGCGGATCTGGCGGGCACCTTCGGGCAGCGGGACAAGATCCTCGGGGAGGTCCTGAGCAATCTCAGCTCCGTGATCGGCGGCCTGGCCAATCGCAGCGGCGAGCTGGAGACGCTGCTCACCCAGGCCAGGGCTCTGGTCGAGGCGCTCTACTCGCAGGGCGAGAGTCTGAAGCAGTCGGTGGATCGCGTCGCGCACACGACCGACTCGCTGACTCAGCTGATCATGCAGGTCAAGCCAGGTTTGTCGAAGGCGCAGAACGATGCCACCACAGGTGTGGCGTTGCTGCTGCTCAACGGCGCTTCCTTGGACCGGGCGGCGGTCGAACTGCCCGCCGTCCTCAACGGCGTCGCGCGCTTCACCAGCAACGGCGCCTACGGCAACGCGTATTTGTGCAGCCTCGACGTGTCGTTGTGGGGCGTGCTGCTGCCTCCTGGACTGTTCTCCCAGGTGGGCGGCAACTCGCATTCGGAGGTGTGCCGATGAGCAAGCGCATTCCGTGGCCGGGATTCCTGCGGAACCGGTATCTGCGGCTCGGCCTGATCGCCGCCGTAGCGGTGGCCGGTCTGTTGATCGGCTCCAGTGTCCTGACCCAGGCCCGGTTGGGCGACAAGACGATTCACGCCGAATTCGCCCAGGCCGCGGGTTTGCGTCCGGGCGCGACGGTGGACGTGTCGGGGATCGAAGTGGGTGCGGTGCGCGCGGTCCGTCTCGAAGGCGCCAAGGTGGTTGTCGATCTCAAAGTGCGTCGCGATCTCCGTCTCGGCCCCGACGCGCGTGCGGCGATCAAGATGTCGACGATTCTCGGCCGCCTGCACGTGGACCTGGTCCCGGGAGACGGAAAGGGTCTGCCGGGCAATCGCATCCGCATCGAGAACACGTCGGTGCCGTACAACCTGAGCAAGGTCATCCAGGACCCGAAATACAAGAACTCCTTCGAACGCATCGAACGCCTCGATCCGCAGAAGCTACGCCAGGCGCTCGACCTGGTCGACCAGCAGATGGGGGATTCTCCTCAGCTGGCGGTCCAGGCGCTCGACAGCATCGGCGCGCTCGCCAAGGTCGTGACCGATCGCCGCGACGAAGTGGACTCGCTGCTGAAGAGCATGGACCAGGTGTCCCAGCTGGTCTCGGACAATCAGAACAGCGTGCTGTTGCTGCTGACCCGCGGCGAGGCGATCGGTAACGCCGTCCAGAAGCGACAGGATCTGTTGAAACAGTTGCTCGACAACGTCGCGGCCCTGTCGAGATTGCTCCAGGAGATGGGTCTGGAGAACAACGGCCGGCTCGGGCCGTTGATCCACGACCTGAACACCATGTCCGAGGGATTGGTCAAGAACCGCGACAATCTGGACCGGCTCTACGAGAACATGCCGATCGCCTTGCGGCAGTTCAACAACGCCGTCGGCAACGGTCCGTACGGCGACGTCTGGGCGCCGTGGTTCTTCCCGGACAACTGGCTGTGCTTCGCTCGAGCCGTACAGGGGTGCAATTGATGAGAACACGACGATTCGCGCAGCTCGGCGTGCTGATCGTGGCCGCGCTGGTCACCGCCGGTTGCGGGCTCGTACCGGACAGCCTGACCGCGCTGCCGAGGCAGTACCTCGGCGAGCACATCCGCGTCAGCGCCGATTTCGAGAACGTCGCCGGGCTGTACGCGGGCAACGAGGTCGCGGTGCTGGGCGTTCCGGTCGGCCGGGTCGACACCGTGGAGGCCAAGGGCAGCTACGTCCAGGTCACCATGAGCCTGGAACAGGGAACCAAGGTCCCGGCCGATGCCATCGCCGCCTTGGTGTCGCCGCAGCTGATCACCAATCGGCATGTCGAACTCGCCCCCGCGTACAGCGGGGACGGGCCGTTGCTCACCGACGGGACGCACATCCCGCTGGCCAGGACGCGCACACCGGTCGAGCTCGACCGCATCCTGCAGAATTTCGACCAGCTCGGCGCCGCGCTCAAAGGCGACGACCGGAACGGACCGATGGCCAGCCGTGTCCTGTTCCCGCTCTTGGACGGCAACGGCGACAAACTGCGCGCGACCCTGGACGCGCTGTCCTCGGCGTTCGAGGTGACCTTCGCCAACAAGGACCAGATCTCGAACACGATCATCGAACTCAACGAGATCACGCAGATCATCGCCCAGAACGACCAGACGGTACGTGATTTCAGCGGCCGCCTCACCGAGCTGGTACAGCTGATGGGCGACCAGGCGCCCGGTCTGGAGGCGGTGCTGCGGCAGTTGGACCAGTTCGTCACCAACACCGCCACGCTGGTCGGCGAGAACTCCGATCAGCTCGCGGGTGCGCTGGAGCGATTCACGACCATCACCGAACAGATGCGGGCCAACGCCCGCGGCCTCACCGAGATCGTCGACGTCGGGCCGTTGCTGTTCGAGAACTTGTCCAACGCGGTCAGCCGGGAACACCAAGCGCTGCGCCTGCACGCGCTGACCGACAAGGTCCTGCTCGACAACGAGGTCGTGTCCCAGTTCTGCGAACGCATCCAGATGCGCCTCGATGGCTGTCGCACCGGGAAGATCCAGGACTTCGGTCCCGACTTCGGCCTCACCGCGGCACTACTGGGGATTTCGAAATGATCGGGACGAACCCGCTTCGACGCACCGCGGTGGCGGCGGCGCTGGTCGCGGTCATGGGCGCCGCGACCGGCTGCGGCGTGACGGTGGCGAATCTGCCGATGCCCGAACCGGGTATCGGCGCACCCGGTTACACCATTCGCGCGGCCTTTCGTGACGCGCTCAATCTGCCCGATCACGCGCACGTGAAGATCGGTGGCACCGATATCGGCGTCGTCACCGCGATCAGCACGACCAACTTCATCGCGGAGGTGGAGATGCTGATCAGGGTGGACATCCCGCTGCCACGCGGCACCACCGCGGAGTTGCGTCAGGCGACGCCGCTCGGCGACATCTTCGTCGCGATGACATTGCCCGCGGCCACATCCGGCGGCGAGAATCTGCGCGCCGGTGAGGTCATCGGAACAGAGCACACGTCGGCCGCCGCGTCCGTCGAGCAGCTGATGATGTCGGTCTCGATGTTGATCAACGGCGGCGGCATCAACCAGGCCGCGAAGATCACCTCCGAGATGGATTCGATGTTCGCGGGCCGCGCGCCACAGCTCGCGCACCTGCTCAGCGAACTGACCGATGTCATCGCCGCGCTGAATCGACGCACCGGCGACATCGATAGCGTCCTGACCGGCCTGAACGTGCTCACCGGTGAATTGGCCAGGCGGAAGGCCGAGTTGGGCGACGCCGCGGATACCTTCCCCGGGCTGCTGGCTCTGCTCGCGGAGAACAACCAGTCCATCGTGGACCTGCTCGACAAAGTCTCGACCACGATGACCGCGCTCGGCGATTTCACCGAGACGACCGGTCCGCAGGCGGTCGGCTTGTTCGACAGCATCCAGCGGTTGATGGCGGGTTTCACCCAGATGGGCGACGACCTGGGCGGAACGTTGAACGGCCTGCACACCATCTATCCCTCGCTGATGGCGAGCCTGGACGGGCCCGCCCTGGCCGTCGCGGCGACGGTGTCCTACCTCAGCGTCGGGGCCTTGACCGATCCCAGCGGCAGCAGGCTGCCCGAGATCGGCGACGTACCCGCGTTCATCGGCAGCTTGGCGCAGGTGATCGAGAAGGTGATCGGCCGGGTCACCAGTCCGCCACAGCAACCTCAGCAGCCCCAGCAAGGAGGAGACCGATGAATCCCCCCTTGTGGCGATGGCTGGTCCGCCGCCGCGTCGCGGTGGCGAATTTCGGATTGATCGTGGTGCTGCTCCTCGGCGCGGCCTATCTCGGCGCCGAAGTCCTGCGGTTCGATCCGCTGTCCGACGACTACACGGTGACCGTGGAATTGCAATCGTCCGGCGGCTTGTCGGCGGGCAACGACGTCACCTTTCGCGGCACCAGGGTCGGCACGGTCCGCGAGGTGAAAGTCGCGGGCAGCGGCGTCGCGGCCGTGGCCTTGATCGACTCCGCGGCCAAGATTCCCGTGGGCGGCACGGTCGCCGTCGGCCGGTTGTCGGCGGCGGGCGAGCAGTACCTGGATTTCCGCCCGGATTCCGACACCGGCCCCTACCTCACCGACGGAGCGCTGGTGGAACGCTCCCAGACGACCGTGCCGGTGACCGTGCAGTCGGTACTGACCAATCTCAGCGGTTTCATCGGGGGATTGAACCCGGACCGGTTGAACGTGATCATCGACGAACTCGACAAGGCGCTCGCCGGAGGCCCCGACCAGTTGCGCAACATGGTGTCGGGCATCAGCCGCGCCATGGCCGGGCTGTCCGACCTGCTGCCGCAGACACGTCAGCTGATCGAGAACCTCGAAGTGATCGCGGAGACGACCTCGCATGCGCAACCGGACCTCGCGACACTCACGCGCACGGGCGGCGTGCTGTTCGAGCAGCTGACCGCGGCGGATCTGGAAGTACGTCACCTCCTGGACGAAGGGCCGGCCCAGCTCAGCACACTCGGCGGCTTCGTGTCCCGCACCCAGGATCCCATCACGAACCTGGTGACGAACTTCGTCGCGATCACCAAGGCGGCCAAGCTGCGCGCCCCGGCGATCGCGGCGCTGTTCCCCGCGTTGCGGGTCGGCTCGGAGGCGCTGGGCATACCCGCCCACGACAACGCCTTCCACACCCTGGTCGACATCTGGCCGCGCCCCACATGCGAATACGACACCATCCCCGTGGTGCCCACGGACAAGATGACCGACACCCGGGTCCGGCTCTACAACTACTGCGTCACCAACGATCCCGCCTTGCAGGTGCGTGGTTCGGCGAACGCGCCGCGTCCCTGGATTCCGGACAACGGGGCCGCCCGGCCGCCTGGTGTCCGTGGCGACGAACTGTCCCGCCCGGTCCCCGGCAACTAGGAGATTTCCGATGAAGAGTCAAGACGTCGATCCGGCCGCCGAAACCGGCGCGCCCGCAAGACAACCGGACGGGAAGGACGCCGAGTCCGTGCGCACCGACTCCGCGGGCACGACTGCGCCGGACGCGAATCCCGCCGGAACCGGCACAGCGAAATCCGGTGATCGGTGGCGCCGGCTGCGCGGTCTGCCGATCCGCCGTCCCGGTCCGATCGCCCTGCGTTCGGCGGCCGCGATCCTCGTGGGTGTGTCGGTGGCGTCGGCCGGTTACTGGTGCGTCCAGGATCACAACAGCAAGAATCTGCTGACGGCACAGGAAGACGCACGCGCCGCGGCCTGCCGCTACGCGCCCGTCCTGGCGAACTACGACTCGAAGAATCTCGACGCCTACTTCGCCGCCGTCAGCGACGGCGCCACCGGCGACTGGAAGAAACAATTCGAGTCCACCAGCACGGAGCTGCGTACGGTGCTCGGCGAAGGACAGGTCACTTCGGCCACGCGCGACGTGCAGTGCGCGATTCGCGCCGGTGACGAACACTCCGCCGAAGCGATCGTGGTCATCGGCCAGACCATCACCAGTCTCGGCACCAAGGGCAAGCCCGCGCCGGGGCAGTTGTCGATGGTGATGCGCTTGGAGAAGGTCGGGGACCGGTGGCTGGTGAACAAGGTCAACTCGCCGTTGGCATTACCCGCGCAGCCCTGACGCCGGTGCCGTGAAGAGCGCGAGAACAGAATCCGCCGAGCCCGGCTCGGAACGGGTGGTACGCAGGCGCCCGCGTAACCGGCGGGCACAGGTCGCCGAATCCTCCGTCGCGCAGCCGTCGACGGACCCGCCGATACTTCGGCCACTCCCTCCGCGGCGCTGACGGAATTGATCGCACTCTACGTCGCGGGCTTCTTCGCCGAGCGGGAACTGACATTCGTGTACTACACGGAGTTCTCGCACGTCCCGGCCGAAGACCGAGTCGTGTTGCGTTCGGTATGGTCGTCGACCTCGGCAGGGCTCTGGGGGACGGCAGGCGCGGCTGTCCGCAGGATGCCGTGGCGCGCTTGATGCAGGTCACCTTGTTCGATACGGCGACACAGCCGCCCGGCGTGCGGAAATGAGCGACCTGACACGGCGATTCCGGCGGCCTTGCGAACTAGGTGAAAACTGAGAACGTAGGCCCACTTATGACATCATGTGACCGAGAAATATCGCTTTTATTACCAGTTTTGTTGTGTCGGCAACATCGAGTCGAGTAGAATAGTCGATAACATATTCACGGTGGCCGGTCCCGGTCACCGAACGCAGGAGAGTCCGATGCGCGCCGATGTTCTCGTGGAGGAGCGGCCGAAGTGTGAACGCAGATGGAAGGACATCCCGATGACCGCAGTCGCTCATCAACCCGATCGCGACCACAGCGCGCCGCTGACGAAGGACCACACCCGCATCGGTATCAGCGTCACGCATCGGCCGTACACCAAGCGGCCGATCGAACTCACCGACGCATTGGACTTCTGGTCCTTCGCCGGCGCCGCAGCCAACGTCGTGATGCAGATGGCCCGGCCGGGCGTCGGCTACGGCGTGGCCGAAAGCAAGGTGGAGTCCGGCTCGCTGATGAAGCACCCGTGGAAAAGGGCGCGCACGACCACGCAATATCTCGCGGTCGCCATCCTCGGTACCGACGAAGAGCGCACGGCATATCGCGAAGCGGTGAATGTGGCGCACCGGCAGGTGCATTCGGCCCCGGGCGCCGCCGTGAAGTACAACGCCTTCGACCGCAACCTCCAACTGTGGGTCGCCGCCTGCCTTTACATCGGTTTCGAGGACACCTACCAGCTGTTGCACGGGAGAATGAACGACGAGCAGGCCGAAGCGTTCTACACCTCGTCCTCCACCCTGGGCACCACCTTGCAGGTCACGGAGGACATGTGGCCTGCCACCCGCGCGGAATTCGACGAATATTGGAACACCGCGTGCGAGCAAGTCGCGCTGGACGACTACGTCCGGGGCTACCTCGAGAGCCTGCTGAATCTTCGCATGATCCACTGGTACCTGCGGCTGCCTTTCCGGAACCTGCTCCGGTTCCTCACCATCGGATTCCTGGCCCCGATTTTCCGGGAACAGCTCCGGGTCGAGTGGACCGACGCCGACCAGCGGAGGTTCGAGAACCTGTTCGTATTCGTTTCCTTTGTCAACCGCTTCATTCCGCGCTTCGTGCGGCACGGCGGATCGCACGCGCTGATGGTCGATCTGCGGCGGCGAATCCGCAAGCAGAAGAACCTCATATGAGTCCGAACAAGTTGCTCGTTGAACTATTCCGCCCCCGCGGAACCAGGGTTTGGTGATTTCGCGTACAGCCCGGTACATTCGTCTTGTCAAACTACCGAGCGATCGGTGGATAGGCGCGAATACCCCCGAGCGAGCCCCGAACCGATGTATACCGGTTCGGGGCTCGGTTGGTTTCCGCGCGCTTTTCGGTCAGTCTTGCCGAGGTACGGCCGTGTGGTCGTCGTCGGCGAGAAAATCGCTGAGCAGCGACACCAGTTCCGTCGGTGCGTGCAGCGGGATGATATGCCCGCAGCCCGGAATCTCATGGTGGATCAGCGCATCGGTAATGGGAGCCAATTGCCGGGCCAGCGCGTCACCCACCGGGTGTGCGCCGACGGCCATGGTCGGCACCTTGAGCCGTGCGGTGGCCACCGCGTCGTGTATCTGCCGGGCGCTGGCCGGCATCGCACGGTAGTAGGAGAACGCGCATCGCAACGCCTCCGGGTCGCCGTAGGCCTCGACGAAAGCGTCCCGAATCGGCGCGGGGACACCGTGGCCCAAAGTGCCCGCGGCCAGAAACCAGTCGATATACGCCGCCTCGTTTCCGGCGATGACCTTCTCCGCGAGGCCGGGCACCGCATGGAACCCGAACCACCAGGGCGGCCCGGCGGACAGGAAATCCTCGGCGCCGGGCAGCGTGCCCAGCAGCGATCCATCAGCACCAGTCGCCGCACCCGGTGCTGGTGCCGCATGGCCAGCAGAAAGGCGGGTGGCGTGCCCGCGTCGATTCCGACCACCGCCGCGGTCGGCTCGCCGAGCGCGTCCAGCAGTCCTGCGGCGTCGACGGCCAGATTCCCCGCGTCATAGCCGTCGGCCGCGCGCGTGCTCGCCCCGAGGCCGCGCAGGTCCGGTGCGATCACTCGGTGCCCTCGCGCGAGCGGCCCGATCACCTCGGACCACAGCTGCCAGGTGTGCGGGAACCCGTGCAACAGCAGGACCGCGGGCCCACGTCCGGCGATCGCGACATTCACCTCGATGCCATTGGTCGCGATGCGGCGCAACGAGATCTCGGAAGACAAGGTGGTCATCACCTACTCCTGGTCACTATTGGATATCAGGTGACCGTAGGTAAGCTATGCGGCGCTGCCAAGACCGCACCTTCGAATCAGGTGGTGAGCCCGAGGTGACTACCGATCCCCTGCGGAAGCACGTCGAAGCCGCCGGTGACCTGTTCGATCCCGCCTGTCCCACCCGGCGGCTGCTCGACCGCATCGGCACGAAATGGGTCTCCATGGTGGTGAAACTGCTCGCCGAGGCCGCGCCCGGCGAGGTGCGCTTCGCCGAACTCCAGCGCCGCATGCCCGGTGTCTCGCAGAAGATGCTCTCCGTGACACTGCGGAATCTGACCGGGGACGGGCTGGTCGCACGGCGCGTGGAACCCACCGTGCCGCCGCGCGTGTACTACCGGCTCACCGAACTCGGTCTGTCGCTGGAAGTTCCGCTGGCGGCGCTACGCGCGTGGGCCGAAGCGCACATGGCCGAGATCGACCACGGCCGTCCGGACAACCACTGACACGACGGGGAAGCCGAGACCCGACGACATCGGGTCAAGGGCAGCCCTGGACATGACGTTCGTGCGCGGTGAGCAGCACGTGGTCGAAGCGCGTGCGGGTCTGCACATCCGCACCGCCGGAATCGATCAGCGCGGCCACGAGTTCCTCGGCCAGAACACGCAGTTTCGTATTCGTCTCCTGCGACCGCCAGGTGAGCACACGGAATGCCTGATCGGCCGAAATCCCGTACACCATCATCAAGGCGCCCTTCGCCTGCTCGATCACTTCGCGGGCGGCGACCATCTCCGGCAGCGTGGCGTCGATGATCTCCTGGCGCTCCTCGTCGACGGTGTCGGTGACATCGATGTAGTACCCCGCCGTGCCGACCACCGCACCGATGGCGTCACGCATCTGATCGCCGACGACCAGCACGTGGTGCGTGACGCCCGCGGTATCGACGATGCGGTGGCGGCCGCTGAACGGCAGCCCGGTCTGCACCGCCGTGGCCAAGGTGTCGGCGACCTCCGCCCGGTCGTCCGGATGCTTGTGCGCCAGGAGCAGTTCCGTCGTCGGTGTCACCTCACCCGGCGCGTACCCGTGTAGGGCCGCGACCTCGTCCGACCATTCCCAGCGTTGATCGGCGAACCAGAACTGGAAACTTCCCGTCCTTTTGGAGACCGGGACCGTGGGCACGGCCCCCGATGGTGCGTTGTCGTTCACTGATTCGGCATTCCCCGCCGCGTAATGGGTATGCGTGTGTACCGCGGGAGGCGTGAACCGCCTCACAACGCCAGGACGCATCCGCGGGCGGCCGAGCGTCACAGCTTGTAAGCACCTGCGCGACCATCGTGCCCTGGCACGGGAAGACCGACCATGCGCGCCGTCGCTCCGGCAGCAGGCACACTGTGCGAGGCATTCGATCGAATGTCACAGTGGCGTGGTCTGCTCCGTCTGCCCGGAGAGAACGCGGGGCGCGAGCGGCGAAGCGAGGAGCGGGAAGTGGTCGATACGAAGAGGATTCCGGACGAACGGTCCGACAGCGGACGGCCGGTGCGCGCGGATGACGCTGTCCCCAGTGCGGCCGCGCGTCCGGCGAAGTGGAAGATCTGGTTGCTGACGATCGCCGGTCTCTACCCGTTGCTCACGGGATTGGTGACGATCGCCGCGCCACTGCTCGACCAGCTGCCGTCGCCGCTCCGGCTGGCCTGTATCGTGCCGGTTGCGGTGGCCGCGATGGTGTGGGTGATCATGCCGCTGCTGTCCCGGTGGTTCGCGGGGTGGTTGTCCCGCTGAGGATGTCGGTACCGATCGGCCGAACGTGATCGGCGCGATTGTCGCTGCGAAATTATGCTGGGGCCGTGCGGATCGGACTGCGGCGGCGGGTGTATCCGGGCGCCGAGTACGCGACACTGTTCTTCGGTTCACGGTCGGTCTGGGCAGGCACTTCTATCACGGCGCCGTGCAGGCGGCCCCCGGCCGGATGATCGGGGCGACACCAGCGTGACAAGGCGCGAGCTTCAGCGTCGATGACGCGGGTATCCGCCGCCCTGTGGTGGATACTCTGCGACGGGCGGTGAGCACGCCTCTGCTGTACTTCTTCATTCTCGGTGACATCCTGGGCGCGGGCGTCTACGTGCTGGTCGGCAACATCGCGCGGGAGTCCGGTGGTGCGATCTGGTTACCGCTTCTGGTGGCCCTCGGTATGTCCTGCCTCACTGCCGGTTCCTATGCCGAGTTGGCGACGAAGTATCCCAAGGCGGGCGGCTCGGCCCACTACGCGGGCCGTGCGCTCGGGCCGGCCGCGGGATCGCTCGTCGGCTTCTGCATGCTCGCGGCCGGTGTCGTGTCGGTGGCCGCGCTGAGCAGGGCGTTCGCCGCGGACTACCTCCGCGCCTTGGTCACATTGCCGACCGCGCTGGTCGTGGTGGTGTTCATCGGCGCGTTGGCGCTGCTCAACATCTATGGCATCAAGGAGTCGCTCGGCGCCAATGTGGCCGCGACCGTGGTCGAACTCGGCGGCCTCGTCGTGGTCATCGGGCTCGGCGCATGGGTGATCGTTCGGGGAGACGCCGAACCGGCCCGGCTCGCCGAGGTGGGGACCGAGCAGCACGGGGTCGTCGGCGCGACCCTGGCGGGCGCGGTACTGGCCTTCTACTCTTTCGTCGGGTTCGAGACCTCGGTGAATCTGGCGGAGGAAGTCGCCGAGCCGCGCAGGTCCTATCCGCGCGCGCTCTTCGGGGCGCTGCTTACCGCCGGTGGCGTGTACCTGCTGATCGGCTTCGTGGCCGGTGCGGCGGTACCCACCGATCGGCTGGCGAATTCGAGCGGTCCGCTGCTGGAGGTGGTGCGCCTGGCCGGTGGCGTTCCGGACGAGTTGTTCGCCGTGGTCGCCCTGGTGGCCGTCGCGAACGGGGCGCTGCTGACCGGCATCATGTCCTCGCGGCTGGCCTACGGCATGGCTCGCGAGGAGCTGCTTCCGCGCGCGCTGGGCCGGATTCTGCCGGGCCGCCGGACGCCGTGGGTGGCGATCGTCGTGACCGCGGCGGCGTCGTTGTCGCTCGCACTGACCGGCGAGGTGGCCTCCCTCGCGGAGACATTGGTGTTGTTGCTGCTGGTCGTTTTCGCGGCGGTCAATACGTCGGTGCTGATCCTGCGGCGGGAGCCCGACGGGGCCGAGCATTTTCGCGTGCCCCGCGTCGTGCCTTGGCTGGGTCTGGCTTCCTGTCTGTTCCTGTTCACGCGGATCGACGGGGTCGTGTGGTTGCGGGGTTTCATTCTGATCGGCGTCGGATTGCTGTTCGCGGCCGTGAACGCGGTTCGCGCCCATCGGTCCGAGCCGGACGGCGAGAGCGCTTTCTCGGCCGGGTGCGGTGCATGACGATTCGCTCTCCATTGCGCGGCGACACGGACAGGTCGTTGCACCCGGATGCGCCCGGTGGTACTTCTTCACGGCGCCACGGCGCCGATCGCAGTACGGAGATCGGATCGGTACCCCCTGAACTCGCCCCTGTCCCGGAGGTTCCACGCGATGACTTATCCAGTGCACGGCGGCTCCTCGCTCCGCAGCAGACTCCGCGGCTACACCCCGCGGCGGTACAACCGGCTCCCGGCGGCGCATCGCGTTCTCGCCGTCCCGAATCGTCCCAGCGAATGGCATCCGGGGATGCTGTGGTGGGATGCGAGCACAGTGCGCGTGACGTACCCACGGCCGGAGGCCACGGGGCGTTGGACCACCGTGCCGCACCTCGTGTTACCGGTCGACCACGGGCGTCTGGCCTTCTGTATCTCGTCGCATTCCAGCGAGGCTCGGCACCTGGCCCGCGAACCACGGGTCATCGTGCAGGCCGCGGACTGGCGAGGTGCGCCGGCTCTCGGGTCGCGGCAGCATCAGGGCACGGCCGAAGTGCTCCGTACCGGGCCACTGTTCCACCAGGTCCGGACCGGTATGCCGACCAAATACGGACGATGGCTCGGTCTGGCGCGTCTGGGCCACAGACTGGCCATGGGCGCGGCGCCCTACGGCGACATCGTGGTCGTCGTCACCGTGAGCGAGAACTCGCTGCTCGGCACGTGACCTCACCCTTCGGGAGTTCCGCTGTCCCGCGGTGACATCGCCCGCAGCCGATCCGAGAGCGGTTTGCTCGAACTGGACACGTGCACAGAGCGCTGTCCATACGATGGGGGCGTCGTGTCGCGGAAAGCGTGACGCACCGAGACCGACGGAGGTCGGCCTGCGTCAGGGCCCGCTTCGGCGCCGGGATCGAAGAGGTGTGCTGCTACTTCCCCGGCTACCCACCGGATGCGGCGGACGTCGCCGACTGGGTGCGCGCATCGCACCGGAGCGGTGAGGTGCACCCGTCGCTCGACGCGGCCCAGGGCCGACAGCGAAGTTAGCAACCACAGACCACCGGGTCATCCGTTCGGCGCACGATGCGCGAAAGAGTGGTGACCCGGGCAAAGGTGGCTTTGACTGCACGAATGCCTGTTCCACCCCATGCTCGCGGCTATGACGACTTCGGCGGCTCCGTCGGCCGCACCACGGCCGATTCGACGCCGGAGTGGAGCTATCCGCCCACCGCTCCCGAGGGGGCTCCGAACATCGTCGTGGTGCTGATCGACGACATGGGGTACAGCGATATCGGCCCGTTCGGCTCCGAGATCGAGACGCCGACGCTGGACCGCCTGGCCGCCGACGGCCTCCGGCTGACCAACTACCACACCACTCCGCTGTGCTCGCCGTCGCGCGCGTCGCTGCTGACCGGCATCAACGCCCACCGCGCCGGCTTCGGCTTCGTCGCCAACGCCGATCCCGGGTATCCGGGGCTGCGCCTGGAACTGGCGGACGACGTGCTGACACTGCCGGAGATCCTGCGCGGCAACGGTTACGCCACCTATGCCGTCGGCAAATGGCACCTGGTGCGCGACGCCACGATGAACCCGGCCGCGCACCGGGATTCCTGGCCGACCCAGCGTGGCTTCGACCGCTACTACGGCTCGCTCGAGGGCCTCAACTCCTTCTACTACCCCAACCAGCTGGTCTCGGACTCCTCGGTCGTCGACATCGAGGAGTACCCGGAGGGGTACTACCTCACCGACGATCTGACCGACAAGGCCATCGCCTACATCAAGGATCTGCGCGCGCACGACGCCGCCAAGCCGTTCTTCTTGTACTTCGCGCACGTCGCCATGCACGGGCCGTTGCAGGCCAAGCCCGCGGACCTGGCCAAGTACCGCGGCCGCTACGCGAAGGGGTGGGACGATCTGCGCAGGAGCCGGTTCGCCGCCCAACTCGCCCAGGGCCTCTTTCCCGCGGGCACGCAGCAGAAGCCCCGCAACACCGAGCCGGGTTACGAAGCGGCGGAGTGGGATTCGCTGACTCCCGCGCAGCAGCGGCGATTCGCGCGGTACATGGAGGTGTACGCGGGCATGGTCGACAGCATCGACCAAAGCCTGGGGCGCCTCGTCGACACGCTCGAACAACTCGGCGAGCTCGACAACACCATCGTGGTGTTCACCTCGGACAACGGCGGCACCGCCGAGGGCGGCCCGGAAGGCACCCGCACCTACTTCGCGGAGTTCGCCCACATCACCGATCCGGACTGGATCGGCGACGTCCCGCACGACGAGGACCTGATCGGCACCGCGAAGCTGGGTGTCCACTATCCGCGCGGGTGGGGCCAGGCGTCCAATACGCCGTTCCGCTTCTACAAGGGCCAGACCTTCGCGGGCGGCGTACGCGTGCCGTTCGTGATCTCCTGGCCCAAGGGGCTGCCGCGCGGCGCGGGCGACAACGGCATCCGGCACGAGTACACCTACGTCACCGATCTCGCGCCGACCTTGCTGGAACTGGCCGGATTGCGGCGGCCGGGCGTACGCAACGGACTGCCCGCCAAGGAGTTCGACGGCGTCTCGGCCGTGCGGACGCTGCGTGACCCCCAGGCGGTGTCCGAGCACACCGAGCAGTACTCGGAGATGGTGGGCAATCGCGGCTTCTATCGCGACGGATGGAAACTGCTGTCGCTGTACGAGCCCGGGACCGATATCGATGAGCCGAGATGGCAGCTGTTCGACGTTCGCGCCGATCCGACGGAGTTGCACGATCTTTCCGAGCGGTTCCCGGAGAAGGTCGCGGAACTGGCCGCCGCATGGGACGAATCCGCCTGGGCGAATACCGTGTTCCCCTTGCTCACGCGCCAGGATCTGGCACGGCGGCGGCCGGAGGAGGACCGATTCTCCGCGCCGGTCCGGCTGCTGCCGGGCACCCCGACCCTGGAGCGGTATCGCTCGCAGCGACTGATCGCCTATCGGGACTTCGTCATCGAGGCGGAACTCGCCGGGTACGCGTCCGGCGACGAAGGGGTTCTCGTCGCGCACGGTGACCCGCTTGGCGGCTACGTGCTCTACCTCGAGAACGGCCGGGTGACGTTCGGTGTCAACAGCTACGGCCGCTACGACAGCGTCACCACGCGCACCCTCGCGGAAGGAACGCGGCACATCACCGTGCGCGCCACGGTGCGGCCCAGGCTGCGGTGGGATTTCGTCATCGAGCTCGATGGCGTCCAGGTCGCGCGGCTGGTGGATCGAGTCCAGCTGGTCGGTATGTCGCCGTGGACCGGGATTTCCGTCGGCGTCGACGCTCGCGGTCCTGTGGCGTGGGAACTGCGCGAACGCCGCGGCACTTTCCGCTACACCGGCGCGCTGCGAGCTGTCACCTACACGCCCGGTCCGATCCAGGTGCCGCGCCGGACCATCGAGGCGGTGGAGCGCGAGGCGGAGTTCGTCGCCGAATGAACCCCTTGGGACCGGGCGTCGGTGCACCGGTTCGATCAACCGGCCGCGCCGCCGCCGGGGCGGCACGAAGGTGCTCGGCATCCCGTGAGCGGTCGGGGAAGGCGGGTGCATTCGGAGGGGATCGACCGCACCCACCCTCGCGCCTCGGCGACAGCTGAGCAGCGGGCACAGCCGACGCGGGCAGCGTCGGGACTGACCGACGGAAACGATTGCGAAAACCCCCGGAAACCCCGACCCGTCACCGACCTTAACGCCGTCGGCCCGACAATGACAGAGAAACGCTTGCCTGAAACGGTTTTCAGGCGACTTCAGGCTGTCTCGAGCCAACGCTTGCGAAGGTGATCTTCGTCTTCGAGATCACTGTTCCCGCAGGCTGAAGGACACCATCGCGACGGGCGCCGCGATCGGCACCGTCGCCGGTGGCCTCGGTGGCGGCTGGTCGGCTGCGTGCTCGGCGGCATCGCGGGAGCGACCGTCGCGGCCGCGACGATCGTCGGCATGTTCGGCCCGTTCATCCCGGCCGCCGCCGTCGGCTGTCTGGGCGGAATCCTGGCCGTGGGGGCTCTGGGCGCACTCGCCGGTCAGCTGTTCGTCACCGCGCCGATCGCCGTCGCCGCTCTGGTGCAGTACTTCACCACCGTCAAGCAGCCCTTCGTCCCGCCGGCCCCGTAGCTCTCCGGCTGGAGCACCGGACACGTGCCGCGCCAGGTCGTCCTGCCGGGTCTTGGCCTCGAACTGTTTCGCCCGTCCAGGAGAGGGCAGCTATGTGATGTGAGCATGCGATTGCGCCGTAGCCGACCGTACGACGGCGGACTCCAACGCGTCCGGCGTGGACGCGGGTTCGGCTATCGCACCGTGCACGGCGAACCGGTGCGGGACGACGCCACACTGGAGCGCGTCCGCGGGCTGGCGATTCCGCCGGCCTGGCGAAAGGTGTGGATCTGCGCGCACGAGAACGGTCACATCCAAGCCGTCGGCGTCGATGCCGCGGGCCGCCGCCAGTACCTCTACCACGAGCAGTGGCGCAAGGAGCGAGACGAGGAGAAGTTCGACCGGGTCCTGGCCTTGGCAGGCCGCCTGCCGGAGGTCCGCGCGCAGGTCCGGGAGGATCTCGCCCTGCGCGGCTCGGCCCGGCGGCGGGTGGAAGCGGTGGCCATCGATCTGGTGGATCGCGGAGTGTTCCGGGTCGGGGGCGAGGAGTACGCCGAGGAGCACGGCACCCGGGGAGTCGCGACACTGCTGCGCGAGCAGGTCCGTGTGTCGGGGGAGCAGATGCTCTTCGACTATCGCGCCAAGGGCGGTATCCGGCGACGAGTGAGCGTCCGAGACCCATTGCTGGCCGAAGCCGTTCGATCACTGCGGCGCGGCGGGACGGAATCCGATCGGCTCTTGGTGTACCGGGACGGCGACCGCTACGGCGAACTGCGCGCCGACGACGTCAACGCGCGCTTCCAAGAACTCGCCGCCTGCGAGTGCAGCGTCAAAGACCTGCGCACCTGGCAGGCGACCGTCCTGGCCGCGGCCGCGCTCGGTTCGATCGAACGGCCGTCGAACCTCCGTGCGCGCAAGCGTGCGGTCCGGGAGGTCATGGACGAGGTCGCAGCCGCACTCGGCAATACCCCGGCCGTCGCCCAGGCGTCCTATGTCGATCCACGGGTGGTGACCGCCTTCGAGAACGGTACGACCGTCGCCGCGGCGCTGCGGCGCGCGAAGCGGGCCGGATCCGCCGACGCGGAGCGGGCGGTCATCGACAGCGCGGTCATCCGCATGCTGCGCCGGACACGGTGATGCCGAGGTACCGGGAACGCGATGCGGCCGCACCCGGTCTCGCTCATCGCTCGTCGAGTGAGGGCAGGACGGTCTCGCGCATGATCAACAGGACGGCCGCGGCGACGGGGATGGCCAGCAACGCCCCGATGATCCCGAGCAACGCGCCACCGAGCAGCACCGCCACCACGGTCACGAGCGCGGGTACGTGCACCGCCCGGCCGATGATGCGTGGCACCAGAACGTAGTCCTCGACCAGGCGCAACGCGATGAAGAACGCGACGGTCGCCACCGCGACCGGCAGGGAGACGGTCAACGCGACCAGCGCGACGATCACCCCGGCGAGCGTCGAACCTACGATCGGGATCAGGTCGAGCACAGCTACCAGCACCGCCAGCAGCAGTGGGTACGGCACGTCGAAGATGAGCAGCCAGATGCCGGTCAGAACGGCGGTGATCAGCGAGATGACCAGGTTGCCCAGGATGTAGCCGCCGACCTTGGCGAAGATCTCGTCGCCGATCAGAATGGCGCGGGAGCGGCGCGAGTGGGGAAAGAGCCGGTAGACCGAAGCGCGCACACGGGTGAAGTTCGCCATGAAGTAGGCGGTCAGCACCGCGATGACGACCGTGCTGCTGACGATCGAGAACACCGCGCGCCCGGCGTCGAGCACCCCGGTGGTCAGACCGGAGGAGTCCGATTCGAGTGTTCGCCGCAGCCGGTCTTGCAGGTGGAATCGCTGGTCGAGGCTGCCGATGTAGGGATAGCGGTCGGCCAGATGAGTGACGTAATCGGGCGCGTTGTGCGCGAGCGCCTCACCCTGCGTGACCAGCGGTGGTATCGCCGCGGCGAGAAGTCCGGCGAACAGGCCGAGCCCGACCAGGTAGACGGTCGTCACCGCGGCCCAGCGCGGGAACCGGGGCCGTACCAGCCGGGACACCAACGGCTCCATCCCGACGGCCAGGAACAACGCCACCACGATCAGGATCAGCGTCTGGCCCGCCGCGAGCACGGTGCGAATGGCGGCGTAGGTCACCGCGACACCGGCGGCTCCGGTCATCCCGACCATGAACGGCGAGCGCCGATCGAAGGGACGTCCTGGTCGGCCCAGGGGGAACTCCGCACTGCGCGCACGGGCGGCTTCGGCCTCGGCGGCGACGATCGGACCGGATTCGTCGGTGCCGTGGGGTTGTGCGATGTTGCCGCTGTGTCCGCTGTCCGCGACATCGGGGGCGGGATGTTCTTCGTCGGGAGTGTCTCTTTCGGACATACCTTCCGTCCGATCCGTGGGTGTGCTGGCCCGGTATGGCAGTGCGCGATTTACCCGCTGCGCGGCCGCCCAAACACGGCACCGGAGCGGTGATGGCCGGTCTACGCGCCGAGGGTGTCGCACCGGCGCGGAATCGCACGCGGCGTCGGCACGCCCGCACGGCATCGGGGGTCCAGGGATGCCGCGGCCCGATGGAATCGACACCGTCGGGTCGTTCGATCGGCACCGGCTGATCCCGCGCGTTTCCCAGCCGTGGGCGAACACCGCGCACCTCCGAAGCGGCACCCGAAAAGCGGCCTCAGCCACCGCTATCGCGCGGACTGTCACCGAATCGAGCTGCCGGAATACAAGCTGCACAGTCGGTTTCCGCATTCTCGCTTGTCCTCGTCGCCCGAATCAGCAACGTCGCAGCCATCGGCAGCCGATACTGATGGATATCCCGTGCACACTCGCGGCGATCCCTACGAGCCGATCCATCAGCGACGCTCCGAGAATCGACAGGATCCGGCGATGCCCAAGATCGCGAACCTGAACCCGCTGCCGATGGCCGACATCGGAGGCTCGGATCTGTTCATCCCCTTCCGCATGCCGAGCGGTGAGATCGGATACCTGCTCGGTGACACGTTCTCCGGCGCCGAACCCGCGGTGGGAGGGCCGAATTGGCGTTCGCCGATGCTGTTGCGCAGCGGCACCCACGACATGTCCGGACCGATCGAATTCCGATCGGCGGCGCGGGATGCCCGGCAACTCTGGGACTACCGGCACGACAATCCGCAGTACTCCACGGTGCTGCCCTGCGACGCCATCACGATCGGCAGCCGGATCTATCTGTGGGTGATGGTCACCCAGGGATTGGCGAACGAGCGGTGGTGCGAGATCCGGTATTCCGACGACAACGGCGACAGCTGGACCGATACCGCCGTGCGGTGGTCGACCAGCGCCTACGGCGGCAAACGCACGATGATCTCGTGGGAACGCGGTGGCGACGGCTACGTCTACGTCATCTCCACCGGCGGACTGGCCCGGAACAAGAACATGCTGCTGTGGCGAGTACGCGAGAGCCATGCCGCGCTCATCGACCCGGCGGCCTGGCAAGGATGGGGTTGGAACGGACAGGATTGGGGCTGGGGCCGGGATCCGGGCGGCGATCCGCGTTTCGGCATCCTGGCCGACGACACGAAACTAGGCGAGATCGGATTGCGGCGGATCCAAGGAAATTGGGTGATGTCGGGATTCGACGCCGGTGCCTACGGCGCCTTCGTCAAGGTGGCCAGGAGGATCACCGACAACTGGCGCACAGCCTGGACCTACCGCCCGGTGAAAGGATCTTTCTGGGCGCCGGGCGGTCCCGATATCGTGCCGCGCCTCTATGGTTGTTATGTCCACCCGGACAGCAGGTTCGACGGCGCGTTCTGCATGATCGTCAGCGAATGGGCGGAATCCGGTAACCCGTATCGGGGCATGCAATACCGGATCTACGGAGTCCGGCCCGCCGCTGCGCTCAGCACCAGGCGGGTCCTCAGCCGGGAACGCGCCGGTTCGTCCCGCGCAACGGATTTGCCACCGGGAAGGTGATCGCGGGCAGCGTCACCGACATCCGCACGGTCGTCCCCGATTCCGAGTGGTCGATGTCGAGTTCCTCGGTCAGGGCGCGCATCATGTCGATACCGCGGCCGCGATACCCGGGATCGGATGCCCGTGGCTTCCAGCCGCCCGCGTCGGCGACCACGATGACGACGGTGTCGATGTCGCAGGTGGCCGACATCCGCACCCGGCCGGTGTCGTCGTTGCGGTAGGCGTGCTCGATGCTGTTGCTGCACGCCTCGTTGGCCGCCGCGACCAGATCGGCGGCCAGGTCGTGCGGCACCGCCGCGGCGGCCAGCCAGCCCTTCAGCGTGCGCCGCAGCGCCGCGAGCTCGTCCGCGCGCGCGGGCACGTCCAGCCGCAGCGGCGCGGGCGGCTGGCGGTAGACCACCATGGCGACGTCGTCGTCGTACCCCGCGGACGGCCGCAGGCGCGACAGCACCGCGTCGGCCACTTCGCGCGGCAGCCGTCCCGAGGTGTCGGCGAGCACCGCGGCGATCTTCGCGAATCCATCGTCGATGTCGACGCCGCGCTGTTCGACCAAACCGTCGGTGAACAGCACCAGGGTCGAACCGGGTGTGAGCGCCGTGGTGGCCTCCGGCCTGCGCGGCGGATCGAAGGTCGCCAGCGGCACCGAGCGCCCGCCTTCCAGCAGTCTGCCGGTCCTGGCGACGTCGGCGAGGATCGGTGGCATGTGACCGGCGCTGCTGTAGCGGACCAGACCGCGCACCGGGTCCAGCACAGCGGCGCAGACGGTGGTGCACATGGCGCCGGGGATGCGCGCGGCGACGGTGTCGAGTTCGGCGAGCAGCTGCGCAGGGCCCGCGCCGCGCAGCAGCAGCGCACGGGCGGCGGTCCGCAACTGTCCCATCACGACCGCGGCGGACAAGCCGCGACCCACGCAGTCGCCGACCACGACGCCGATGGTGCCGTCGCGCAGCGGCACCACGTCGTACCAATCGCCGCCGATCTCCAGCGGCGGCAGCGCCGGCTCGTAGTGCACCGAGAAACGCGGCGGCAGATCGATCGGGCCGAGCATGGCGCGCTGGAGGGTCAGCGAGGTGGCGCGGGCCTGGTCGAAGTTGCGCGCCCGCTGCACGGCGAGACTGAGATGACCGATCAACAAGGAGAACAGCGTCCAGTCCGCGGCACTGATCGCCCGGGGTGCGGCGAAGCGCAACCACACCGCCGCGTCGCCGGTCTCACCGAGCGGAGCGACAATGCCCTCGGAGCTCTCGGCTCCGTCCGGAATGGCCAGCAGGCTGCGTGGCGGCCTGCGTCTGGCCCGCTCCAGCAGGGCGCGCGACCCGTCGTCGAGGGACGCGGCGCCGTCGTGCGAAGTGCGGTCGGCGCCCGTACCGGAGACGTACACCTCCGGCACCGCGTTGCGGCTGGGCCACACCGCCACCACCGCGGTTTCCGCGCCCACCGTGCGGCGCAGCTCGTCGAGCCCGACGGCGAGCACTTCGACCACACTGGTGGCCGCGCCGACAGCGGTGGCGAGCCGGGACGCGGCCTGGTCGCGCGCCTGCGCGTCGTATTCGGCGGTGATGTCGCGGAGCGTGCCGACGAAGATCCGCTCGTTGTCCTCCGGCTTGATCAGGGCGCTGGTGCTCACCGCGAGCCATACATTGCGCCCGTCGCGGTGCCGGATCGGGATGACGAAGCGCTGTGCCTCGGTACCGAGGTCGGGATAGCGCGGACCGTCCGGGCTCGACCACGGATGCGGCAGCGGATAGGGGACGCCCGCGGCGCCGTAGCCGGTCAAGGCGCCGAAGGCGGTGTTGACCTCGATGATGGTGCCCTGCGCGTCGGCGACGAAGAAGCCGTCCTGCAGCGATTCCACCAGCGCCGTGCGGAACGCGTCGCGTCCGGCGAGATCGTCGGCGCGGGTGCGCTGCTGCTCGTAGCGGCGGGTGCCGTCCAGATAGCCGCGGGTCGCGATGTCCAGCGGAACGAGGGTCTGCAACAGGAATTCCAGCGCGGTTTCCGGTAGGCGTGCCGCGGGTTCGCCGCCCCCGGTGGCAGCGTCCTTCGGTAGCTGTTCCTCCGCTTCCTGGACCACGCGGAAGTGGTTCTCCGTGAGGTCGAGCAGACTGATGCCTTCGACCAGGGCCCGCCTGCCCAGCTCGTAACCCTCGGCGAGACCGGCCTGGGTCGGCGAATCCATGTGCCGCCGTAGCGCATCGCCATAGTCGCCCAGGAAGTCGGCCAGCAGGGCGCTCATTTGGCCGTCCCTCCCGCACCGCGGTGCCGCGCCGCGAGCACCAGCGCGTCGTCGGTGTCCTTGGCGTGCCGGGCGAGCATGTCGGCGGTGATGTCGGCGGTGGACTTGGAAAGGTCGATGGCGGAGGCGGATTCGGTGACGATACCGTCGGTGGACATCAACAGCAGGTCACCGGGACGGACCGCGACCGACTGCGGCTGGAGGTTGGCCGGAAGGCGATAGCCGACGATGCCCGCGGTCAGCAGGACGGTGGCGTGCACCTTCAGGCTGCCCGCCGGACCCGCGGTGAGCACTTGGGATTCGACATTGCCGACGCCGAGCCAGCGCACCGTGTCGCCCTCGTCGAACAGGGCAAGCGAGATCGCCGCACCCCGGGTGTCGGCCATCGCCCGATGGCACAGCACCATCAGCACGTCCAGCGGTTCGGCGCGGTTCTCCGACAGCACCCGCGCGGCGCGATCGGCCGCGTCCGCCGCGGCGGCGCCGTGCCCGAGCCCGTCGAGGACCGCGAAGAGGACGGTGCCGCCACCGGCGTCGAGGACGACACCGCGGTCACCGGAGACCTGTTGACCCGGCAGTGCGCGTCCGGCCACCGCCCACTCGATCCGGCCGATGAACCCGTCCTCATGCACCGTTCGGTACCCACTTCCACATCTCCACCAGCGTGCCGCGACCCGGCGCGGAATCCACGGTCAGCCGGTCCATCAACCGCCGGGCGCCGGGCAGACCGAGCCCGAGCCCGCGTCCGGTGGAGTAGCCGTCCTCCAATGCTCTGGCGATGTCGATGATGCCGGGCCCCTGGTCCTCGGCCTGCACCACCAGGGCCTGACGGCCCTCCCGGTCGTCGACGAGCAGACGGATCTCGCCGCTGCCCGCGTAACTGGTGATGTTGCGGGCGATCTCGGAGATCGCCGTGGAGATCATCGTGCGGTCGGTGAGGGTGAATCCGAGTTTCGCTGCCAGTTCGCGTCCGGCTTGACGTGCGGTCACGATGTCTCCGGACACCCTGACCGCGATCACCACGTTCTCAGCGGCCACTGTCACGACCGTCTCGCTGGCGACGGGCTGGGATCTTGCGGTCCAACCAGGCGAGTCCCTCTTCCAGATCGAGGGCGGTGTGCATGTCCTCGAAGGTGAGACCGAGCTGCACCATGGCGAACGCGACTTCCGGTTGCAGACCGACGATCACCGTTTCGGCGCCGCGCAGCTGCGTCATGTGCGCGATGGTACGCAACGATCTCGCGGCGAACGAATCCATCACGTCGATTGCGGTGACATCGACGATGATGCCGTGTGCCCGGTATTTGCTGACCTGTTTCATCAGGTCGTCCTGTAGGCGCTCGGTATCGGCGTCGGTCAGCGCCGACTGCACCGACGCGATGAGATACGTCCCTTGTTTGAGAATCGGAACCGGCATGTGGCGCGCCTGATCAGCGGCCGTCGCGTTCGGTGACCCGTTCGGTCACGCGGGAAACCTCGTAGCCCAGCAGCCGTTCCGCTTCTTCGATACCGCCCTGCAGGTCGCCGACCGCGTTCATCTTCGACAGATCCAGGCCGATGGTGACCAGGGTGAGCGCGATCTCCGAGGACAACCCGGTGATGATCACGTTCGCGCCCATCAGGCCGGACGCGTCGACGGTCTGCACCAGATGGTTGGCCACGGTGGAGTCGATTTGAGGCACACCGGTGATGTCGATGACGACGACCTTCGCGCGGTTGGCCCGGATGGCGCGCAGCAACTGCTCGGTGAGCTGGCGGGCGCGCTGACTGTCCAGCACGCCGATGATGGGCAGGATCAACAGCTGTTCGCGCACCTGCAGCACCGGCGTGGACAGCTCGCGGATGGCTTCCTGCTGCTGCCGGATGACGCGCTCGCGCTCCTGGACGAAGGACACGGTCACGGTGTTGGCGATGCGGTTGGCGGCCGGTTCGTAGGCGTCGAGCACCTTGTTGAGGAGTTCGAAGTCCGACTGATACTTCTCGAAAAGGCTGCGTGCGAGCACGTCGCGCAGCAGAAGCACGATGCCGATGACCTCGTCGGTCTCGACGCCTCTCGGGATGATGCGTTCGGACAGGTCCCGCGCGTACGCCTGCAGCGCTTCGACGCTACCGGTCTCGAGCACGTCGACGTAGCCGTCGTAGATCGAGGTCGCCTCGGAGAAGATCTCCTCCGGGGTCATGGCGGTGAGCAGTTGGGCGTCGGCGATGCGGCGGGCCCACTCTTCACGCAGCGCGGTGCGGTTCTGGCGCAGGTGCTCGACGAGTTGCGGGAGCAATTGATCGATGGGTCCCGCGGTCAGGGAATCCGCCGAAAGGCTCATGGACACCTCGGACATGGACTCCTGCCCCTTTCGACGGTTCAGTCGGGATCTGTGTGCATTCGGCGCGTGCCGATTCCGAGCCTAGTCATACCCCACCCGAGTCGCCGACGAAACCTGCCGGTTGTTCGCCTGATGTTCGAGTGCGGAGTTCCTCACGGCACCGTAGCGAATCCGCGTTCCAGCGCTGCGAGCGCCTCGTCCAAATACACCGTGAGGTCCGCGTCGGCGCGGGTCAGCCAGGCGTCGAACGCGGCGCGCGCCGCCGCCAGCGTGGTCCGGCCGACGGCGAGCGGGATGAGCCCGTCCTCCGGTTCGCCGAGCCGGCCCGCCGCGAACGCGCTCACGGCGCGCTCCCAGGCGTCGTAGTGCGCGCCCGCGGTGGCGGCCAGCGCGGGGACGTTCGCGACCAACTGCATCCGGGTGCGCAGTTCCGGAACGTCCTCGGCGCGATATTTGTTGGCGTCGACCACGACTCGGCGCACCGCGGTCATCATCGGAACGTCGTCGGGCACCGTCGCGAACGCGGCGCGCAGCGCGGCGACCTCGTCGTCGAACTGCGACCAGAGCACCTCCGCCTTGGTGGGGAAGTACCGGAAGAAAGTGCGTCCGCTGATGCCTGCGGCGACGGCGATCTGCTCGACGGTGGTCTCGTCGAAGCCCTGTTCGCTGAACAGTCGCATCGCGATCAGTTCGAGTTCGCGTTTGGTGGTGCCGCGTGGGCGGCCGCGCGTGGCCCGGTTCTCCAGCATTGTTCGATTGTGCTCGGCCGCCGCGACCCTTGATTTTGTCAGTGACTGACGATAATCTCGCCGCATGTTGGCGGATCTCACCTGGCCCGAGGCGGGCGCGCGCGCCACCGCGGGTGCGATCCTGGCCGTCGCGGTCGGCGCGACCGAGCAACACGGCCCGCATCTGCCGCTGTCCACCGACACCGACATCGCCGCGGCATTGTGCGCCCGGCTGGCCGCGGCGCGCGCGGACGTGCTCGCCGGACCGGCGATCCCGTACGGCGCCAGCGGCGAGCACGCGGGCTTTCCCGGCACGCTGTCGGTCGGGCAGGCGGCGCTGGAACTGCTTGTGGTCGAGCTGTGCCGCTCGGCGACCGAAACCTTCGAGCGGATCCTGCTGGTCAACTGGCACGGCGGCAACATCGAACCGCTGCGCCGGGCCGAGGATCTGCTGCGCGCCGAATCGCGTGACGTGCGCGTCTACTTGCCGCGCTTCGATGGCGACCCGCACGCGGGCCGGTCGGAGACGGCACTACAACTGGCCCTCGCGCCCGAGCGCGTGCACGCCGACCGCGCCGCGGCCGGGGACACCCGCCCGCTGGCCGAACTGCTGCCGCTGCTGCGTAGCGGCGGAGTGCGCGCGGTCAGCGCCAACGGCGTGCTCGGCGACCCGGCGGGCGCGACCGCCGCCGAGGGCGCGGCACTGCTCGATCACCTGAGCGCCGACCTGCTCGACCGAACCCGGCACTGGTGGCCGGAGAACTCCCGGGAAAGGACCGGAACATGAATCCGTGGTTCGAGACCGTCGCCGAAGCGCAGCGGCGGGCGAAGAAGCGCCTGCCGAAATCGGTGTACGGCGCGTTGATCGCAGGCTCCGAGCGCGGCCAGACCATCGAGGACAATCAACGGGCGTTCACCGAACTGGGTTTCGCGCCGCACGTGGCCGGGCCGATCGGCGCGCGCGACCAGTCCACGACCGTACTGGGGCAACAGCTTTCGATGCCGGTGCTGATCTCCCCGACCGGTGTGCAGGCGGTGCATCCCGACGGTGAGGTCGCCGTCGCCAGGGCGGCCGCGGCGCGCGGCATCGCGATGGGCCTGAGTTCGTTCGCCAGCAAGCCGATCGAAGAGGTGATCGCGGCCAACCCGACGACCTTCTTCCAGTTGTACTGGTGTGGCGGCAAGGACGAGATCCTGCAGCGGATGGACCGGGCTAAGCGGGCCGGCGCGGTCGGGTTGATCCTGACGCTGGACTGGTCGTTCTCGCACGGGCGGGACTGGGGCAGCCCGGTCATCCCGGAGAAGCTGGACCTGCGCACGATGCTGAAGTTCGCGCCGCAGACCCTGGCGCGTCCCCGGTGGCTGGCGACCTATGCGCGGTCGGGCAGCATTCCGGATCTCACCGCGCCCAACATGGCCATCGGCGACGCGCCCGCGCCGGGTTTCTTCGGCGCCTACGGCGAATGGATGGGCACGCCCCCGCCGGACTGGGCGGATGTGCGCTGGGTCTGCGAGCAGTGGGAAGGGCCGGTGCTGCTCAAGGGCGTCATGCGGGTGGACGACGCGCTGCGTGCGGTCGACGCGGGTGTGGCGGCGATCTCGGTGTCCAACCACGGCGGCAACAACCTGGACGGCACCCCCGCCGCGATCCGCGCGCTGCCGGTGCTGGCGGACGCGGTCGGCTCGCAGATCGAGGTGCTGCTCGACGGCGGCATCCGGCGCGGCAGCGACGTGGTGAAGGCCGTGGCGCTGGGTGCGCGGGCGGTCATGATCGGGCGCGCCTATCTCTGGGGCCTGGCCGCGAACGGGCAGGCCGGCGTGGAAAACGTGCTGGATATCCTGCGCGGCGGCATCGATTCGGCGCTGCTGGGTCTGCGCAAGACGAGCGTCAGCGATCTCGAGCGCTCGGACGTGGTGGTGCCCGCCGGTTTCGAGCGAGCGCTCGGGCTGCCCGGAAACCGCTCCGCGGCAAGCGGTCCGGCGGACCACGCGGCCACGCCCGGCTGAGCGGTCAGTTCTCGGCCGCCACCCGCCGGTGGTGCGCGAGCAAGGTGTCGTAGATGTCGGCCAAGTCGGCCAGCTGCTGGCGATCGAGGATGTCGATCATGTGCCTGCGCACGCTCTGTACGTGCGCGGGGGCGGCGGCGGTGAGCACATCGGCGCCGAACGGGGTGAGCTTGGCCGCGGTGCGGCGAGCGTCGTCGGGGATCGGCTCACGGACGACCAGTTCCCGTTTCTCCATGCGGGTGATCTGGTGGGAGAGCCTGCTCTGCGACCACTCGAGTTTGGCCGCCAGATCGGCGAAGGTGAGCCGGTGGTCCGGTGACTCGGCCAGATAGGCCAGCACCGAGTATTCGACGTAGGTGAGGTTGGACTCCTTGGTGGAATCCCGCCCGACCGCCGCGGCGATGAGGTCGCGGGTGCGCACGAAACCCAGCCAGGCGCGCATCTCGACGTCATCGAGCCAATGGGGATCGGTCACGACAGCGCTCCAAACTCCGATTTGTCCCAAGATCGTTCCGTGTCGCGATGTGCGGCGCGGAACGGTCCGCGCGCGGCCGGACTCGGCCGCTTGTGCGCTTTCTCAGAGATGAGAGGTAGCATCACCGGGGTTGAACGTGCAACCTTTGCTGGCCAACTGTCCGAGATAGGGTTGCCTAACCAGCAGGGGTCTGTGCGGCGGTGACTAGGCTCGCTGTGCTCGTGACCAGCCCGGCCGTTCGCGGTGTTCGGGCCCGTTCGAAGGAGTGCGACTGGTGACCGCGCCGGAGTTCCGTTATTCAGACCTGCTGCCCATCGGCGCGGACGACACCCCCTACCGGTTGCTCACGACGGAGGGCGTCAGCACGTTCGAGCACAACGGGCGCACCTTCCTGCAGGTCGCGCCGGAGGCGCTGCGGCTGCTCACCGAAACGGCGATGCACGACATCAGTCACTTCCTGCGTCCGGCGCATCTGGGCCAGTTGCGCAAGATCATCGACGACCCCGAGTCCAGCGGCAACGACCGCTTCGTCGCGCTGGATCTGCTCAAGAACGTCAACATCTCCGCGGGCGGCGTCCTGCCGATGTGCCAGGACACCGGCACGGCGATCGTGATGGGCAAGAAGTCCGAGGGCGTGCTGACCGGCGCCGACGACGCGGAATGGATCAGCAGGGGCGTGTTCGACGCCTACACCAAGCTGAATCTGCGGTACTCGCAGCTGGCGCCGATCACCATGTGGGAGGAGAAGAACACCGGTTCGAACCTGCCCGCGCAGATCGAGTTGTACTCCACCGCGGGCGATCCGGCGAACCCCGCCTACAAGTTCCTGTTCATGGCCAAGGGCGGCGGGTCGGCGAACAAGTCGTTCCTGTACCAGGAGACCAAAGCCGTCCTGAACCCCACGCGGATGCTGGAGTTCCTGGACGAGAAGATCCGCTCGCTCGGCACCGCGGCTTGCCCGCCGTACCACCTCGCTGTCGTGATCGGCGGCACCAGCGCCGAGTTCGCTTTGAAGACGGCGAAATACGCCTCCGCGCACTACCTCGACAACCTGCCCACCGAGGGCTCGCTGTCGGCGCACGCCTTCCGCGATCTGGAACTGGAGGAAGAGGTCTTCAAGCTGACCCAGTCCTTCGGTATCGGCGCCCAGTTCGGCGGCAAGTACTTCTGCCACGACGTGCGGGTCGTGCGCCTGCCCCGGCACGGCGCCAGCTGCCCGGTCGCCATCGCGGTGTCCTGCTCGGCGGACCGGCAGGCGCTGGCCAAGATCACCGCCGAGGGTGTGTTCCTGGAGCAGCTCGAGCGCGAGCCCGCGCAGTACCTGCCCGAGCAGACCGACGCGATTCTCGGTGGCGACGTGGTGCGCGTGGACCTGAACCGGCCGATGGACGAGATCCGTGCCGAATTGTCCAAATATCCGGTGAAAACCAGGCTTTCGCTGACCGGTCCGCTGGTCGTCGCCCGGGACATCGCGCACGCCAAGATCAAGGAGCGGCTCGACGCGGGCGAGCCGATGCCGGACTATCTGCGGGACATGGCCGTCTACTACGCGGGCCCGGCCAAGACGCCGGAGGGTTACGCGTCCGGCTCGTTCGGCCCGACCACCGCGGGCCGGATGGACTCCTACGTCGACCAGTTCCAGGCGGCGGGCGGCTCGTTCGTCATGCTCGCCAAGGGCAACCGTTCCGCGCAGGTCACCAAGGCGTGCAAGGAACACGGCGGCTTCTATCTCGGTTCGATCGGCGGGCCCGCGGCGCGGCTGGCGCTGGACTGCATCAAGTCGGTCGAGGTGCTCGAATACCCCGAACTGGGCATGGAAGCCGTCTGGAAGATCGAGGTCGAGGACTTCCCGGCGTTCATCGTCGTCGACGACAAAGGCAACGACTTCTTCGCCGAAACGCAGAAGCCGATCGCGCTGCGCGTGCGCACCCGCTCCAAAGAGCGCGTCTGAGCCGTCCTCCGTGCCCGCCTCGGCGGGCCCGGACACGACGATGTCACCCCGATCGCCGGGGCTGTGGTGCGGTCGCAGCGGGCACGCTTAGCGAAGAACTTCGTCGATTTCCGCACCGATGCAGGTCGAGGAGAGCTATGAGCACGTCCAGGCCAGTACCGACGGCGTTGTGTATCACCGAGTCGGCCGCCTCCCGGTTGGCCGATCGCGCTGCCCGTGAGGGAACCAGCTGTACCACACTGCTCGATCGGCTGATCCACGAAGGCGTCGACCAGCTCGACCACCCCGGAATCGTCTTCCGCGGTCCGCTGCACGACCGGCGTGCCGCGCTGACGGCCGGTCCGGAGGTTTGGGAAGTCGTTGCGCGCCTGCGCGAATTGGACGGACCGCTGGAACGCCGGATCGCCGTGCTCAGCGCCAAATCGGACCTGCACGCGAGCAAGATCAGGCTGGCGCTCGCGTATGCCCGCGCGCACGGCGGCGAGATCCTGGAGCGGATCGCGCGCAACAGGGAAGCGGCGGAGTCGATTCGCCGGGCAGGTGTGCGGATGACCGCGCCGCCGTCGCGTCCGGGCGCGCTGGGCGGCCCGCCGGGAGTGTGACCGGTCCGCATCGTCTGATGCGGCCGGTCTTCACATGGCTGGGGAGGGAATGTGAAATTCCCGACATCTGTGGATGATTCACCCGATTCACGGGCGGCTGGCGGCGCGAGCCACAGCCGCCCGCGGTGTGTCCGCGGCTCGAAATGGTTCGCCGCGTCCGGATCGCGGGGATTCGCGGAATATGTCCGTACTGATGTCCGGGCTCGGATATGCCTGACATACAGGCTGAAAGGGACACATCGCCTCGCGAAAGTTGCTCGCGAGGGCTCGATCTCATTCCGCCGGTCGTCCACAATAGGGCGCAAATCACCCAAAGGCCGCTTATCGGCGGCCAATTCGAGATTAGTAGCAGGTTGAATGCCATGGTGATCCACAACACATCCACAGATTGTGGACATCACTTGTTCCAGGATGGGCGAAATGTTTGCCGCAATGCGGCAATTGAGCGCATACCGGACATAGCAGATGAGCATTATCCCAAGTTGTGGAGTTTCCTGTGGAATTCGCTGAATGTTGTCCACAGGTGAAGTGCACTGCATGTGGAGTGGCGCGCCAGTTGGATGCACCGGCTGTAGTCGACCTTGTGTCTCGAACCCCGGCTGAGCCGGGAAGCGGATGATTTGTTCGCTCACGCACCGTTCGAAGCCGAATGAACTTGTCCGGTACCCCGAACCGTACGACTATGGCAGTGGATCGAGATCCGCCTCGGTCGGACGCAGGGGGCGAAGTGTCGGAATTACGGCGCGAAGACCGAGTTCGGTACCGCGATCTGGTCGCTCTACTGCGAGGGCACGCAAGGGAAGTCGGTGCCGGTGCCGTGCTGCTGCTGGCGGGTACCGGCGCGGGACTCGTGCAGCCTTGGGTGACCATGCGGATCATCGACGCGGTAGCCGGCCGGCACGCGGTAGCCGGGCTCGTGGCATCGCTCATCGTGGTGTTCGTCGCACAGGCGCTGTTCGAGACCTGCGGCGACTTTCTCGTATCGCGCACCAGCGAACGAGTGGTATTCGATCTCGCTGGTTTCGAGGATGTCCTCGCCCGACTCGATGGCGGCATGGACGCGCAGGTCGGCGAGCACGGACAGTCCCTGTCGGGCGGCGAGCGGCAGCGTTTGGCGATCGCACGCGCGTTGCTGACCGAGCCCGACCTGCTTCTGCTGGACGAACCGACGTCGAACCTGGACCCGATCAGCGAAGCGGCTGTCTTGCGGACGTTGCGCGAACTGCGCGGACGTTGCACCGTTCTCGTGGCCGCCCATCGGTATTCGACGATTCGGGACGTGGACAGTGTCGTGGTGCTCGACGGCGGACGCGTGGAAGCGATCGGAACCCATGACGAACTGATGGCCTCGAGCGAGTACTACCGCGAGCTCGCGAAGGACACGATCACCGCGTCCGCGTGAAGCTCTCGCACCGCCTTCTGCCGTGCGCCGGTCACCGCGAAAGTCCTGCTCCGTTGGCACGGGAGCGCGTTGCGATCGGGGCATATCCGGCATAGGTGATCGCAGGCGATAGCATCGGCGCATGGTGTTCGGGAATGCTGGGCGGAGCCGGGTGGCGGCGGGACTATCGGTGGCAGTGCTTCCGGCGCTGGTCGCGGTCGGTTTTTCGGCGGGGGAGGCGCAGGCCGACATGGCAGTCGCCATCGAACAGCGCGAATCGGTGGGTTCGGCGACGGGGACCGAAGGCCTCGATCCCGCGCTGGCGCTGGCCTACACCTTGGCCGAACGCGAGGCGCACACGCAGGGGGTGCCGCTGTCCATCACGTCCGGGTACCGGACGCCCGCCGAGCAGCAGGCGCTGTGGGAGGACGGTGTGGCGACCTACGGGCCGGACAATGCGCGCCGCTGGGTCCTGCCGCCGGAGGAGTCCACCCACGTGTCCGGAGACGCCATCGATGTCGGTCCGCAGCAGGGCGCGCGGTGGCTGGAGGCGAACGGCTACCGATGGGGGCTCTGCCGGTCGTTCGAGAACGAGTACTGGCATTTCGAGTTGCAGACCGCGCCAGGCTCACCGTGCCCGCCCATGCTCCCCGACGCCAGCGTGCGGTGATCGGGTCGGTTCGGCAGAATACGGCCACTTCGAAAACCATTGGCGGCGCAGCGAATCGCCCCACGCCGCGCGCGAACTGACCGGCGTGGGAGCCAGCGCGCACGCTGCCTGCCGCTGCTGCGCGCGCTGGACCACCGATCTGGAATGGCGGTGATCAGACTGCGGTCGGCCCGCTGCGACCTCCCGGACCGAGCCGTCGATCAACCCGGCCCGGAGGCGATCAGCTCACCGGCGTGAGTTCCAGCCCGCCCTCGATCGTGGTGGGAAGCCTGCGGCGATCGGGGGAGCCGAGGGCGGCGGTGAGATCGGTTCCGTCGTGTTCGGCGAGCAGGTCGCCGCTGTCCCACACCAGCAGGGTCGCGCTGACGGTGTTCTCGGCCGCCGAGTGCGCCAAGTCGTAGTGCGCGCATGCCGGGACGTGGGGGTAAGTGATCCACAGGTCGTAGCCGGTCATGAACAGATCGAGGTCGAATTGCACACTCAGTCCGAGCAATTCGCTGCGGCCGTTGTCGTCGACACCCGCGAACGCCTCGTCCAGCGCCAGCAGGCGCGGGGCCTGCGGATCGGCGGAATCGAGCATGACGTGCGCCGCGGCGAACAGCGGCAAGTGCAGCGACACCGACTGCTCACCGCCGGACAGCGCGCTGTGCCTGGCCACGGTGAGCTTGTCCTCGCTACCGTCAGCGGAGATCAAGGTGAACGAGAACACCCGCCAGATGCGGTAATCCAGGGTCGCGGCGAGGATCTCGGGGTAGGAGCGTTCCGGGTGCGCCGCCCGCGCCGCCCTGATCTCGGAGGCGAAGTGCGCCCGGATCGCCGCGAGATCCTCCGCCGTCAGCGCCGACGCGTCCCGGTCGAGCAGCTTGCACATCGCCCGCGCCGCGTCGGACAGGCTGTCGGCCAGCACCCAGTGCACGCCGATGGTGTTGCCCGAGGACATCCGCCGCTGCTTCATCTCCGCGCCCATCCTGGCGATGAGATCGCGCGCGTCGCTGGTGCGTTCGTGGATCTGCTGGGCCAGGCCGGTCAACAGGGCATCCTCCAGGATGCGGCGCTCGGCGTCGGTGAGCAGCAGTTCCTGATCCCGCCGGGCGGCGTCGACGCGGGCGGCGAAGTCGGCCAGCGCGGAAACCCCGTGTTCGTCGTGCACCTGGACGACGGTGAGGCCGTCGGCGGCGTCCCATTGCAACCGGTAATCGCGGCCCGAGCCGGCCAACGCCGCGTCGAACTCCTGCAACGCCCCGGTCACCGCCGTGCGCGTGGACTTGCGGGTCGCCTCGCTCGCGCGCACCGCCGCCGTGGCCGCGGTGAGGCTGTCGAACAGCGCGGCGACTTCGTCCGGCAGCACCCGCGGTGATGCCTCCGGCCCCGCCGTCGCGATCCGGTACAGCAGTTGCTCGGGCGTCGACCACGCGGCGTCGCTGCTGGGCCAGCGTCCGTCGGCGGGGGCGCCGAGCAGCGTGAGCAGATCCGGCTGAGCGTATGGCGCGAGGGCTTTCACCTCCGCCAGCACCTCGGTCAGCGCGGTGGCCAGCGACTCGTGCGCGGTACGGTAGGCGGCTTCGGCGTCGCCGACCGCCTCGATGGCCTGGTTGGCGGCCTTGCGCGCGGACTTCTGCTCGGCCTTGGTCGCCTCGATCCGCTGCCGGGCCTGCCCCAATTCACGGTCGATGTCTGCCGCGCCGGCGCCGAGGGCATCGCGCAGGGTCTCGAGCTTGCGCAATTGCTCCTGGTATCCGGTGCGCGCGGCCTCGGCCTCTTCCGCGAACGCCTCGGCCAGGTCGGTGGCTTCGGTCAAGCGGTCGTCGGCTTCGCGTTCGCGCTCTCGTTCCCGCTCGTGGTCGCCGCGCAGCCGCAGCAATCCCGTGCCGGTGTTCTCGAAGTGCCGGATGGCGGCGGCGAGGGCGTCGATCTCGCGCGCCGTGCGCGGTGTGCGGTGCGCGGTGGCGGCGGCGCGCAGTTTCTTCTCCGCGGCGGACACGTCCGCGACCGCCTGGTCGAGTTCGCGCTCGGCGTGGGCGGCGGCCTCCGCACGCGATCGCAGCACGCCCG
>NZ_JBSGCA010000027.1:0-104258 GCF_053601535.1 Nocardia sp. NPDC004718 | reverse complement strand
GCGAGACCTCCCCGCGCCGGGGGGGGGGGGGCGCCCCGCGCCCCCCCCCCCGGCCGCATCCGGCCACCGACCCCGGTCGGGGCAGGCGGATCGGCGTCGACGTCGGCAGTGTCCGGATCGGGGTCGCCGCGAGCGATCCCGACGGCATCCTCGCCACCCCGGTGGAGACCGTGCCGCGCGCGAAACCGTCCCGGCGATCGGCTCCCGCACCCGATATCGAAAGAATTGCCGAAATTGTGCGGGAGTACGAGGCAGTCGAGGTAATCGTCGGATTGCCGCGAACATTACGCGGGGAGAAAGGCACTGCGGCTACGCTGGCCAGCGCATTCGCTGAGCGATTGCGGGCTGCTGTCGGTCCGGTGCCGGTCCGGCTTTCCGACGAACGTTTGACTACGGTGTCAGCTGCACGTGCATTGCGGGACAGTGGAGTTCGCGCGCGTGGCCAGCGGCAGGTGATCGATCAGGCGGCGGCCGTGTCGATCCTGCAAGGATGGTTGGACGAACGGAGTGCGGTGTTGAGGTCGGTGGAAGCGGGACGTCCTGCGTCGTCCGGGGACGATGCATGACGGATCGGTGGGCGCGGGCCGAGGAACTGTTCCGACAGCGCGAAGCTGATCGGCGTTACCGGAGAGACGACCAGGCCTGGGGCGAGTACGACGGCGACCGGTACGACGACTACGACGACGACGACACGACCGTCATCCCCCGCTACGTCGACGACGAGGAAGAGCCGGAGCCCGCTCCGCCGCCACCGGCCCCACGGCGTGGCGGACAGCGCCCCAGGACGACGCGTGTCGAGGAGCCGCGCCGCTCGAAGCGCGTGGAGTCGAAACGCGCCCGGCCCGAGCGCTCCGGCCGCTCCCAGCGCGGCAAGCGATCCAGGGTCGCCTCTCGCAAAGCCGCCGAGCGCAAGAAGCGCCGCCGCAACCTATGGTTCGTCGCGGGTGTCTTCATCCTTCTCTTCGCCGGCGCCGTGATCTTCGCCGGGATGAAGCTGGTCGCCAGTATGGCTCCGCCGAAAGACTTCGCGGGGCCAGGGGGACCGCTGGTGGTGGTGCAGGTGCATCCGGGCGACACCTCCCAGCAGATCGCGGCGACGATGGTCGAGCGCGGCGTCGTGGCGAGCTCGGCCGCGTTCTTCCAAGCGGCCGTACGCAATTCGAACATGAACGCGGTGCAGCCCGGCTTCTACGCGATCCCCAGCCAGAGCCCGGCCGCCGAGGCGGTGTCGGCGCTGGTGAGCAAGTCCTCGCGGGTCGGCAATCTGGTCGTCTCCGAGGGACGGCTGCTGCACGACCAACACGACATGAGCACCGGCGGGCGGTACGACGGCATCTACCGCAAGATCGCGGAGGCCAGCTGCATCGGCACCGGCACCAATCAGAAGTGCGTGAGCTACGAACAGCTCGATGCCGCGGGCGCGAGCCTGGACCTGGCCGCGCTCGGAGTGCCGGCGTGGGCGATCCAGGGTGTCAAGGACTGCCCGGACCGGACACGGCAGCTGGAAGGCCTGATCGCCGCGGGCACATGGGATTTCGATCCGAGCGGGACGCCCGCGGAGATCCTGCGGCAATTGGTGACCGCGAGCGCGAAGAGCTATGAGTCCACCGGACTGCTGCAGTCCGGCGCCGACACGAAACTGACGCCGTACCAGACGCTGGTCGCCGCCTCGCTGGTAGAACGCGAGGCGAAGCCCCAGGACATGGGCAAGGTGGCACGGGTGATCGTGAACCGGCTGCGGGTCGATCAGATGCTGCAGTTCGACTCGACGGTGAACTACACCCTGGATCGCACCGAGGTGGCGACCACAGACGCCGACCGCGCCCAGGAAACCGCCTGGAACACCTATGCGATGCGTGGCCTGCCCAAGACCCCGATCGCCGCGCCGTCGTTGAACGCTCTGCGTGCCATGGAGAATCCGGAGCAGGGCCCGTGGCTGTACTTCGTCACCGTCGACAAGCAGGGCACCACCCTGTTCACCGACGACTATCAGGAGCATCTGCGCCTGATCGCACGGGCGCAGCGCAGCGGCATCCTCGACAGTTCCAAGGACAGCGGTGGCCGGTAATCGCAAGGCGGCGGTGCTCGGAAAGCCGATAGCGCACTCGCGATCGCCACAGCTGCACTCGGCCGCGTACCGCGCGCTCGGACTGGACTGGAGCTACGAGCGCATCGAATGCTCGGCGGAGCAGCTGCCCGGGCTGGTCGACGGGCTCGGGCCGGAATGGGTCGGGCTTTCGGTGACCATGCCCGGCAAGGAAGCGGCACTGGCCTACGCCGATGAGCGCACCGACCGGGCCGTGCTGGTCGGATCGGCCAACACCTTGGTCCGTCGCGACGCGGGCTGGCTGGCCGACTGCACCGACGTGGACGGTGTCCTCGGAGCGCTCCGCGGCGGTGGTGTCACCGACCTGACCGAGGGCGTGGTGCTGGGGGCGGGCGGCACCGCGCGGCCCGCCCTGCTGGCGCTGTCGGAGCTGGGCGCGAAGTCGGTGACCGTGGTCGCCCGGGACGCCGGACGGGCGCGCGGCGCGCTGGAACTCGCCGAGCGGCTTGGGATGATCGCGTCGCTGGCCGGTTTCGATGCCGGGGCGCTGCGTCCGATCTGCGCGGCCGCGGGAGCCGTGGTGAGCACCATTCCCGCCACGGCGGCGGCGGTGATCGCCCCCGCGGTAGCCGAGGCGCCGGTGGTGCTCGACGCGATCTACAACCCCTGGCCCACCCCGCTGGCCGAGGCGGTGGCCCGGTCCGGGCACACGGTGGTCAGTGGTCTGCAGATGCTGCTGAACCAGGCGTATGGGCAGGTCGAACTGTTCACCGGGCAGGCAGCGCCGCGCGCGGAGATGGCGGCGGCGCTGGACGAAGGGCGTCGTTAGCCTTCTCACCAGCGGTGCGTCTCTGCCCTTTCCGCTGCCGTGATCGCCGGTTATGCTGTCGTCCAACGCGTTTCAACGGGAGGGGTAGCGTTGTGTCGATTCGACTCGGAGTCACCGTCGCGATGGGGATCGCGGCATCCGCGTTCGTCTTCGCCGGACAGTCGGCGGCGAAAGCCGATGGCTGCGCATCGGCGCAGCCGACTTGGGGGTTCCAGTGCGTGGCCGCGGCGTCGAACGTCTCGCTGGCGAACTGCATGAAAGAGGCACCGCTGTGGCACAAAGACGGGAAGTGCATTCAGCGGAACGACGGTAGCGGCAGGTACGACCTGTGGATTCCGTCCAACTGAGACACGCAGGGCCGTAGTCGCTGCCGAGAAACACGGCTATGGTGTTTCGCATGAATGCTTGGTTGTTGCGGGCCGTCGTGCTCGGCGCGCTGGTGGTGGCGCTGCGTGCCGGGCTCGGGTTCGCGATGGTGTACTGGCCGACGCACGGGGCACTGATGCGCATCCTGTGCCTGGTCGTGCTGGTCGCGGCCATCGCGGCCTGGGGTGTGCTGGACGGTCGCAGGGACCGCGTCAAGAGCGGGGACGCCGAACGCGGCGCCGATCTGACCATGATGTGGCTGAAGGCCGCCGTTGTGGGTGGTGTCGGCAGCGGCCTGGCGTCCTGGATCCTGGACTGGGCTCCCCGGTTCGATCTGGGTGACAACGGCCTGCTGTTCGAACTCACGGCGGGCGCGGCGTTCATCATCCTGCTGATCTTCGTGCCCGCGCTGATCGGTGTCGGCGTCGGCCGGATGCTGGCCGAGCGGCAGAACGGCAAGGGGCGCTCCACCCCGCCGTCGCTGTACTCCGCCGCGGGCAGCGCGATCTGATTCCACGAAAAAATGGCGCGCCCGCAGCGGGCGCGCCATTTTTTTCGTCTCTCGTGCCCGACGCGGGCTAGAGCAGCACCGCGCCGCCGCTCGGACTGTCCTCCCGGGCGATCGCCGAGTAGGCGGCGGCCAGCAGGGCGGGATCGGGTCCTTCCAGGCGTCCGGGTTTGGCCAGGCCGTCGAGCACGACGAAGCGCAGCACGCCGGAGCGGGTCTTCTTGTCCGTCTGCATGGCGTCCAGCAGCTGTGGCAGCGCGTCGGCGTCGTAGCTGGTCGGCAGGCCGACGGCGGACAGGATCGCGCGATGACGGTCGGCGGTGGCGTCATCGAGACGACCCGCGAGACGACCGAGCTCGGCGGCGAACACCAGTCCGACGGAGACCGCGGCGCCGTGCCGCCACCGGTAACGCTCCCGCCGTTCGATCGCGTGCCCCAGGGTGTGACCGTAGTTCAGGATCTCGCGGAGGCTGGATTCCTTCAGATCGGCGGCGACGACGTCGGCTTTCACCTGGATCGCGCGACGGATCAGCTCCGGCAGCACCTCGCCGGACGGGTCGAGGGCGGCCTCCGGGTCGCGCTCCACCAGCTCCAGGATCACCGGGTCGGCGATGAAACCGGCTTTGATGATCTCCGCCATGCCCGCGACGATCTCGTTGCGCGGCACCGTCTCCAGGGTGGCCAGGTCGACCAGCACGGCGGCCGGCTCGTGGAAGCAGCCGACGAGATTCTTGCCCGCCTCGGTGTTGATGCCGGTCTTGCCGCCGACCGCCGCATCGACCATCGCCAGCAGCGTGGTCGGCACGTGCACGATCCGCACCCCGCGCATCCAGGTGGCGGCGACGAAACCGGCCAGATCGGTCGCCGCGCCGCCGCCGAGGCTGACCACGACGTCGTTCCGGGTCAGGCCGATACGCCCCAGCACCTCCCAGCAGAAGCCGGCGACCGCCAGTTCCTTGCCCGCCTCAGCGTCCGGGATCTCGATCCGGTGCGCGTCGATACCGGTGTCGGCCAGCGCCTTTCGCACCACTTCGGCGGTCTCGGTGAGCGGCGGCTGATGGAAGACGGCCACGGTGCGCACACCTTTGGTCGCGCTGTGGACGGACTCGACGAGTTCGCCGAGCAACCCGCGGCCGATGATCACCTGGTACGGGTCGGCGGTCCGGACTTCGAGACGACTCGGCTCTGTCACGTGGCTTGCTCCGATTCTGTTGGTGCTGTTGTCGACTGCTGCCGCGCCCGGGAGCGGGCGCGGCGTGCGCGGGCGCGCCGGGATCGGCTGCCCGCCGCCGTCTCCCCGTTGCCCGCCCCGCCCTCGGCGCCGGGTTCGCTCGTGCCGCTCCTGCGGCTGCGCCGGGAGCGCACGGTGGCGGTCACCGCCGCTTCCGCCGCGGCGCCGGTCGCGTTGTCGGTGGTCTCGGACTGATCGGCCGTCTTGCGCCGCGCCGCCCTTGCCCTCGCACGTCGGCGGGCCCGGGATCGGCTGCTGCCCTGCGGGATTCCGCTCGGCGGCGGCCGGAGATCCGTTTCGGCCGGTTCGACCGGCTCCATACCGAGCTTGGTCATGATCATCCGCACCACGCGGCCGGGACTGCGGCCGTCGGTACGAACCCGGACGGTGGCCACTTCCCGGTACAGCGGCCGACGGGTACGCATCAGTTCCCGATATTTCGCGCCGGGGTCGGCACCGTTGAGCAGCGGCCGCTGCGTGCTCGCGCCGGTGCGCCGAAGACCCTCCGCGACACTGATCTCCAGGTAGACGACGGTGCGGCCGTGCAGGAGCGCCCTGGTGTGCTCGGACAGCACGGCACCGCCGCCGAGCGAGACCACGCCGCGTTCGGCGAGGACGGCGCGGCGCACCACCCGCTCCTCGATCTTGCGGAATTCGGGCTCACCGTCTTCGGCGAATATCTCCGGGATCGTGCGACCGGTCTCCCGCTCGATGCCGGCATCGGTGTCGTACAGCTCGACGCCGAGTTCCCTGGCGAGCTTGCGGCCGATCGTGGATTTCCCCGCCCCCGGCGGTCCGACCAGCACCACGCGCGGGGCGCGCGGATCGGTCTGCACGATCATTGCGACCGACTGTCCGCGGGCACGTGCGGGCGAGTGCTGATGCGCTTGACGTAGCTGGTGATGTTCTCGACGGTCTCGGTGAGCGAGTCGCCGCCGAACTTCTCCAGCGCGGCCTGCGCGACGACCAGCGCCACCATGGATTCGGCGACCACGCCCGCGGCGGGCACGGCGCACACGTCCGACCGCTGATGGATGGCGACGGCCTCGTCGCCGGTGGTCATGTCGACGGTGGACAGCGCGCGCGGCACCGTGGAGATCGGCTTCATGGCCGCGCGCACGCGCAGCGCCTCGCCGTTGGTCATGCCGCCTTCCAGGCCGCCGGCGCGGTTGGTGGAACGCAGCACGCCGTCGGGGCCGGGGCGCATTTCGTCGTGCGCCTGGCTGCCGCGGCGGCGCGCGGTCTCGAAACCGTCGCCGACCTCGACGCCCTTGATGGCCTGGATGCCCATCAGTGCGGCGGCGAGCCGCGCGTCCAGCCGGTTCTCGCCGCTGGTGAACGAGCCGAGGCCGACCGGAAGTCCCTCCACGACCACCTCGACAACGCCACCGAGGGTGTCGCCGTCCTTCTTGGCGGCCTCGATCTCCGCGATCATCGCGGCTTCGGCGTCCTTGTCGAAGGCACGCACCGGGCTCTCGTCCACCGTGGCGAGATCGGCGGCGCCCGGCACGAGGCCGGAAGTGTTCTGCGCCGTGCCGATCGACACGACGTGCGAGACGACCTCCGCGCCGAACGCCTGGCGCAGGAAATTGCGCGCGACGGTGCCCGCCGCGACGCGCGCGGCGGTCTCCCTGGCGCTGGCGCGCTCGAGCACGTTGCGGGCGTCGTCGAAGTTGTACTTGAGCATGCCGGAGTAGTCGGCGTGCCCGGGCCGGGGCCTGGTCAAGGGTGCGTTGCGGGCCAGGTCGGCGAGTTCGGCCGGATCGACCGGGTCGGCGGACATCACCGTGGTCCACTTCGGCCACTCGGAGTTGGCCACCTCGATGGCCACCGGGCCGCCCATGGTGCGCCCGTGCCGCACGCCGCCGATGACGGTGACCTTGTCGGCCTCGAACTTCATCCGCGCGCCGCGACCGTAGCCGAGCCTGCGACGGGCCAGCTGCGCGGAGATCTCGTCCGACGTGACCTCGACGCCTGCCACCATCCCCTCCAGGAGGGCGACGAGAGCGGGACCATGGGATTCTCCGGCAGTTATCCAACGCAGCACATTGTTCATCTTCCCATGTCGACGCCCGTGCTCCGGAACGTGGCCCGCCGTGACGAACCGCACGCCGGGGAGCCGGGGTACCGCGGGCCGAGGCGCTCAGCGGGCTATGACGATGGGGCGGTCCACCGAGCGGAGCAGCGCGTCACCGACCGAGCCGGACAGCAGCCGCCGCAAAGTGCCTCGGCCGCGGTTGCCCACCACCAGCAGCTGTCCGTCGCGGGAGCGTTCGAGCAACCCTCGCTCCGGACGGTCGCGGACGACCTCGCGCCGGATGGTCAGCTCCGGGTACTGCTCCTGCCAGCCGGCCAAGCCGGTCGCGAGCAACGCCTCCTCGGTCCGACGCAGGGCGGTCCAGTCGGTGCCGATCGCGGCCAGCGGCTCGACCTCGCCCCAGGTGTGCACGGCCACCAGTTCGACCCCGCGGAGCGACGCCTCGGCCGCGGCGACCCCGATGGCGGCCTGCTCGGCGGTGGAGCCGTCCACGCCGACGATCACCGGGCCGGTGGTCGCCCGGTCCCACAGCGGCGTCTCGGCGGGGACCACCGCCACGGGGCATTCGGCGTCCCTGGCGACGGCGGTGCTGACCGAGCCGAGGAGGACGCGCTGGACGCGGCCGATCCCGCGCGTGCCGACCACGAGCATCGCCGCGCTACGGGAGCGCTCGATGAGTGCGGTGGCGATGTGCGCGGTGCGGATCTCGGTGCCGATGGTGATGTCGCGCACGGTGTGCGCGGCCGCCACGGCGGCGTCCGCCGCGCGCTCGATCGCCTCGTCCGCCTCGCGCACCCGCAGCAGCGCCGCCGGACGCGGGGGATCGTCGTCGTCGGAGCCGAGCGAGGACTCCACGACGAGCGAAATGTGCAGAGGAGCGTCGTGCAGCGCGGCGGTCTGCGCCGCCCAGCGGACCGCGACGATCGATTGTTCCGAACCATCGGTTCCCACGACGATCGGTCCCCGCGACGGATGCCTCGGATTCACTGGGCGGCTCCTTCTCGACGCTGCTTCCGCTGTACTGGCGCACTCGAGGGACGACTTCTCCGAGGTGCCGCAGCTCGAGCGCTGACGCGGCGGCGGCGGCTCGGAAAGTCGTTGCCCGCGATTGATACTACCGATGAATTGCTATCGATTTGCTGGCTTTCTGCGGCGCTCAGCGCGGTCCGGCGGCGTTCTGGTGGTGTCGGGCGGAGCGGACTCAGGTCGAGTCGAAGGCCGACGACAGCAGGGCCAGCAATGTCGCCAGGCACATCGCGGGGCCGTGCGGCACGGTGAGCGCGCTCTCGCCCGAGTCGGCGGTGCGGGAGCCGAATGCGCGTTGGCAGACCAGTGCTCCGAGCGCGACGCATGCGGTGAGCGCCGGTGCTCCGAGTGCCGCCCAAACCCACGGACGGGCGCCGCCCAGGGCGGTCGCCCCGCCCAGCATCACCGCGAGCTTGACGTCGCCCGCGCCCAGCGCGGCGGGTGCGGCGAGGTGCACCAGCAGGTACGGCGCCGAGAGCAACAGCGCGCCCAGCAGTGCGGTGGTGAAATGCTTTGTGTGCAGGGCATATCCGAGGACGGCCAACGCTCCAGAGCCGGTCAGCCGGTTCGGGAGGCGTCCTTCACGCAGGTCGAACGTCGTCAGTGCCGCGCACCAGACGGTGAGCGCGGCGCACGCGAGTGGAGTCATGGCTCCACCTTCGCCCGGTTCCGGCGCGGGTCACCCGCTCCGGCCCGGAATGTGCACAACCGGTTCGGGTGTGAACAGGCGATGGGTCAGTAGGCCTCTGACTGTCGAGAAATGCTGTGCCGCAATCTTTTTGAGCGAAAATTGATGATTCGACAGCAGTGCACGGCCATGCCGATCACGTGTTGGCTGTCGGTGTGCGGTGTGTCGGCGGTAGTTTTGACACATGCGTGCTGATCACCAGGGTCATGTGCCGGACTACGCGGCGCGGCGTGGCGCGCTGCGCAGCCTTCTGGTGGAGAACGGGGTGGACGCCCTGCTGGTCACCGACCTGGTGAACATCAGATATCTGACCGGGTTCACCGGCTCCAACGCGGCGTTGCTGGTGCATTCCTGGGACACGCGCGCCGCCGAGGACCGGACCGTGATCGGCACCGACGGCCGGTATCGGACCCAGGTCGCCGAGCAGGTTCCCGATCTGCGGGCCGAGATCGCGCGCGCCGCCGCTCGGCGGATCGTGCAACTGGCCGGGGAGTGGCAGGTCGGCCGGGTGGGTTTCGAAAGCCATGTGGTCACCGTCGACCAGCATCGCGGTTTCCTCGAACAGCGCACCGGCCTGGACTTCGTCGCCTCGCCCGGGCTGGTGGAGCAGTTGCGCATGGTCAAGGACGCCTACGAAGTGGAGCAGTTGCGGGCGGCCTGCGCGGCGGGCGATGCCGGCCTGGCCGCGCTGCTGCAGCACGGCGGACTGCGTCCGGGCCGTACCGAGCGTCAGGTGGCCAGGGAATTGGAATGGGCCATGTTCGAACACGGCGCCGAAGCGGTTTCGTTCGAGACCATCGTGGCGACCGGCGTGAACTCGGCTGTCCCGCATCACCGCCCGACCGACGCCGTGCTGGCCGCGGGTGATTTCGTCAAACTGGACTTCGGGGCGGTGGTGGGCGGCTACCACTCCGACATGACCCGCACCTTCGTGCTCGGCGCGCCGACCGACTGGCAGCGCGAGGTGTACGCGTTGGTCGCCGAGGCGCAGCGGGCCGGGCGGGAGGCGCTGCGCCCGGGGGTCCCGGTATCCGACGTGGACGCCGCGTCGCGGGCGGTGATCGAGGCCGCGGGGCACGGCAAGTTGTTCGTGCACGGCCTCGGCCACGGGGTCGGTCTGCAGATCCACGAAGCGCCCGGAATCGCGAAAACCGGAACCGGTACACTTCTGACTGGCGTGGCGGTGACCGTCGAACCAGGTGTGTACTTTCCCGGCCGCGGCGGGGTCCGGATCGAGGACACGCTCGTGGTGCGCGAAGGGGGCCCGGAGCTGCTCACCCACACCACCAAAGACCTGACCGTCGTCGACTGACGCCGGTCTGCCCGAGACCAAGCGGTAGAACGAGGAGATCCGAAGACAGTGGCGGACACCAGCGACTTCAAGAACGGCCTTGTGCTGAAGATCGACGGTCAGCTCCAGCAGATCACCGAATTCCAGCACGTCAAGCCGGGCAAGGGCCCCGCGTTCGTGCGGACCAAGCTGAAGAACGTCGTGTCCGGCAAGGTGGTCGACAAGACCTTCAACGCCGGTGTGAAGGTGGAGACCGCGAACGTCGACCGCCGCGACATGACCTACCTCTACCACGACGGCACCGACTACGTCTTCATGGACGGCGAGACCTTCGACCAGATCTCCATCGCCGAGGAGACCATCGGCGACGGCGCCCGCTTCCTGCTGGAGAACATGACCGTGCAGGTCGCCACGCACGAGGGCGCGCCGCTGTACGTCGAACTCCCGGTCTCGATCGAGCTCGTGGTCCAGCACACCGACATCGGCCTGCAGGGTGACCGCTCCACCGGCGGAACGAAGCCCGCCACTCTGGAGACCGGCGCCGAGGTGCAGGTCCCGCTGTTCATCAACACCGGCGACAAGCTGCGCATCGACTCGCGCGACGGCAGCTACCTCGGCCGGGTCAACGCCTGAGCCGCGGGCCGGCCGATTCTGGAATGATGTGACCGTGGCTGACCAGCCCGTGGACAAGAAGTCCACGTACAAGAAGCTCGGCGCGCGGCACAAGGCGCGCCGCCGTGCGGTCGACCTGCTGTTCGAGGCGGAGGCCAGGGACGTCGACGCCGCCGATCTGCTCGACGAGCGCGCCGAGCTCGCCGCCCGCGACCAGTCGGTCGCGCCGGTGCACGCCTACACCCGGACATTGGTCGAGGGTGTGGCCGACGATCTCGACCGGGTGGACGGAACGATCGAGTCGTACTTGCAGGACTGGACCTTGTCGCGGCTCCCGGCCGTGGATCGCGCGATCCTGCGCATCGCGGTCTGGGAGCTGTTCCACGCGAGCGACGTGCCTCCGGTCGTCGCCGTGGACGAGGCGGTGGAGCTGGCCAAGGAGCTGTCCACCGACGACTCCCCGTCCTTCCTCAACGGTGTGCTGGGGCAGGTCGTCCTGGTGGCGCCGCAGGTGCGCGCCGCCGCTGCCGCGACGAGGGCCCCCCGCCCGGAGTCCGAGGCGTGAACAAGTACCTCGTCCTGGCGATGCGCACACCGCGCTTCGATACCGCCGTGATCGAGCCGCACCGGCAGTTCCTGCAGTCGCTGCAGGATCTGGGGCGATTGCAGGAGAGCGGCCGCTTCACCGACGGCACCGGAGGCGCGTACATCATCTACGCCGAAAGCCTCGACGCCGCAAGGGAAATTGTGTTCACCGATCCGGTGCACACCACCGGGTCCTCGGAACTCACGATCTACGAGTGGGAAGTCACGGCGCCGAGCTGACTTCGACTGCGCGTCGGAGCCTGCGCGGGCTTCCCGGCTCGGTTCGCTTTCCTGCGCGGCAGCGTGAGGCCGGGCAACGCGACGTCCGTGCAACTCCTACCGGAGACCGCGCATGGCTCCCGCTGGTGGGTGTACGGATGCCCAGCGGGAGCACCGGAACCTGGGTTCCGCGCGGAGACCGAACCTGGACGTGCCGTCTGGATCCTGCCTCGACAGTATCCTCGTACCTCGACCGCACTCGAGGTCAAGCGAGGCGCTGACTTGCGGGTGTCTCGGCGGCTAACTCGTCATCAGCAGCGCTGTGACCGCGCCTGCGGTGGCGACCGTCGCGAGCGCGGCGCCGGTCAGGACGAAACGTCGCATGGGTACCCGTACGCCGTGCATGCGGCAGAACTCCAGGCACAGCAGTGTGGCGAGCGAGCCCCACGGCGTGACGATCGGGCCGACATTGGTGCCGATCAGCAACGCGAGGAGCTGATCGCTGTTCTGCGCGGGGATCACCGCCTCGCCCGCGGTGTAGGCGGGCAAATTGTTCGCGACATTGGACAGACCCGCACCCGCCGCGGCGGCTCGGAACGCGCCGGACGCACCCGAGTCGGTGCCGATCAGAGCATGCATCGAGTCGCCGAGGCCGAATCGGCTCAGGGTGGGCACCACCAGGAACAATCCGACCACGAACACGAGCAGTTGCCACGGGATGAGCGACAGCCGCAACGCGCCGCGATCGAATACGGCGAACGCCGCCAAGGCGATGAGCGCCGCGACCGTCGCCGCGACGCCGATCCGGTCGCCGACGAGGGGGATCGCGACGATGAACAACAGACAGGCCCCGGCTGTCGTGTAGAACAGCGAGCGCTCCCGGAAGTTCACGGCTCGGATCGGCTCGGGCGGCACGTAGCGGTCGGTTCCCCGGCGTCCGCGCCGCCAGTACCACACCCACAGGCACACCGTCGTCGCGGTGATCGAGACCATTTGCGGCGCCAGCATTCTGCTCGCGAATCCGGTCGCGGTCAGTGCCACCCGGTCGGCGGCGAGCAGATTCGTGAGATTGGAGACCGGTAGCAGCAGGCTCGCGGTGTTCGCCAGCCACAGGGTGGTCATGGCCAGCGGCAGTGGTGGGATCCGAGCGGGCGCGGCGAGTGCCAGCATGACCGGGGCGATGAGCACGGCTGTGGTGTCGAGGTTCAGCAGCACCGTGGTGGCGGAGGCGAACAGCACGCACAGGCCGAACAGCGCCGGGTAATGGCCGCGACCGAGGATCGCGAGGCGATGGGCGATGGCGTCGAAGACCTTCGCCTGCCGGGTGAGCTCGGCCAGCACGATCACGCTTGCGAGAAACAGCAGCAACGGGCCGATGCGGCGCATGTTCGCGGCGGCCTCGTCGCGGGGCAGGAGCCCGGTGAGCACGCACAGCAGACCGACCGCCAGCAGGGCGAGCCGGACCCGGTCCAGGACGCTGAGCCGCCGCTCGGAGGTGGTCGCGGGCGGGTTTCGTGCGGAGGAATCGACCAGTTCGGGCACGAGTGCCATCATCGCAGCCCTTTGTTCGCGTCCCTTCCCGGCCGGGATGGGGCAGGGCAGTTCTCGCTTACCCATTGAACGTGCCGTTATTCGATGGTACGTTATGCGGGTCACACAGGTCGGACGTCGGTTCCGGCACAACCGGCCCCATTGTTCGGGTGGAAAACGTTGTGTCCGAGGCAATCTCGGTGTTCGTCCGCCGTCGAGCCAAGGATGTATTGCCCATGAGCCTCGTCATCGGACTGGTATTTCTGTTCATCCTGGTCGGAGGCAGCCTACGGTCGGCCGAAGCCGGCTGTCAGAACACGTTGATGAACCACATGAAGAACATGTGGCTCTGCGCCGTGATCTCGTATGCCGTTGCGCTGACCGGCTTTTCGATCTTCCTGGCCCTGTCGTCGAAGACGCCGTGGCCGACGCTCGACGACGTTCGGAACATGCCGTGGTGGGCGCCGTTCGGCGGCCTGCTCGGCGGCGCGGCGGTGATGGGGATGATCGCGGTCGCCCGGCATGTCGGCGTGGCGACCTTCAGCGCGCTGGTGATCGTCGGCGAGATGGTGGTCGCCGTGATCATGGATCACTTCGGACTCATGGGATTCGAAGAACGATCCGCCAGCGTTCCGCGTCTGGTGGCCTGCGGGCTGATCACGCTCGCGATCTACCTGATGGCCGATGAGCCCGCGGGCGACGAGCCCAGGGTCAGCGTCACCTGACAGCAGTACGCCCACCGCTGCCGGTTTCAGCCATCCCACTCTTCGCACCCTCCCGAGGATTCTCGATGACGGTTCAGACCGCCGAAAAGCCCCGTGCCGCGCTGCCCCGCGTCACGATGGCACTCATCTTCGCGTTCATCCTGGTCGGCGGCGCGCTGCGCTCCGTAGAAGCCGGTTGCCAGAACTCGCTGAAGCTCGCATTGAAGAACGTCTGGCTGTGTGGCGTGATCTCCTACGCCGTCGCATTCACCGGCTTCGCGATCTTCCTCACGGTGGCGCTGCTGGTTTCCAGGAACCGGCCGTGGCCGACGAAGGCCGACATCCGGAGTATGCCCCGCTGGGCGCCCTTCGGTGGCCTGCTCGGCGGGGCCGCGATCCTGGCGATGATCTCCGTGGCCTCCGATGTGGGCGCGGGTACGTTCAACGCCCTCATCATCGCGGGACAGATGTTCGGTGCTCTCACGATCGACCACTTCGGGCTGATGGGATTCCCGCGGCGCACGGTGAGCTCCAAACGCGTCGTCGCCTGCGTCATGATCATCGCCGGGATCTATCTCATGGCGACCTACTGAACATCCGCGCGGACCTGGTCGACAGCGATGTTCTGAGAGACAGATAGGGTAGCTATCGCAATGTTGCCTCGCTGAGGGAAGTAGGAGACATGGCCGCGAACGAGCTGACCGTGACGGGCATCCGTACCGCGCAGGAGGCGTGGGCGCTGTTCGACCGACTCCCCGTGGCGCGGGTCGAGGACATCACGACCGGGCGCTGGCGAGGCGAGGAACTGAACACCGGTCATCCGATGGATGGTGTGCTGGTGGCTTCCGGCTGGTACGGCAAGCAGTTCGACGGCCCCGACAGCGTCCATCCGCTGTTGTTCACCTCGGGCGGCGCGGTGTTCGCCGTCGATCCGCGCCGCGTCCCGGTCGCGTTGGCCGGGCGGGTACCGCTGCCCGGTGTGCGCGCCCTGCGCAAGTTGCTGCCGATCCTGCGTCCCGCGCTGCGCACGCGCAAGCACACCGCGCGTCTGCGTGAGGTCGAATACCGCGGTGTGACAAGTGCCGCGATGGTCTACGACCACCTGCCGATCATCGATCATTTCCGGCGCGCCGACGAGCACACCCTGCTCGGTGTGATGGATTTGCGCGGTATGGCCGAACCGTATTTCTTCGTGCTGCATCGGGATATCGGCTGAGCCGGTCGGCCGTCGCCGATCCGGGTCCGGCGCCGCGCCCGCCACACTAGGATTTGCGCGAACAGGCGACACCTTGCGGCGATGTGGTGACCGAGGGAGACACAGTCGATGGAGCGCACGACATGCCTGGTGGTTGGTGGGGGACCGGCCGGAATGATCCTCGGGCTGCTGCTCGCCAGGGCCGGGGTCGAGGTCACGGTGCTGGAGAAGCACAAGGACTTCCTCCGTGACTTCCGCGGCGATACCGTGCATCCCACCACCCTCGATCTGCTCGACGAACTGGGTCTCGGCGCGGAGTTCGCGAAACTGCCCGCGCGCAAGGTGGATCGAGTGCAACTGCCGATCGCGGGCGGCCTGCAGACGCTCGCCACGCTTACGCATCTGCCGGGCAGGCACAAGTACATCGCCATGGTGCCGCAGTGGGATCTGCTGGATCTGCTCGCGCGTGCCGCGGCCGACGAGCCCACCTTCCGGCTGCGGCTGAACACCGAGGCCACCGACCTGGTCTGGATCGACGGCCGGGTAGGTGGCGTCGCCTACCGAACCGTCGACGGCGCCACCGGCGCGATCGAAGCCGACCTCACGGTGGCCTGCGACGGACGCGGCTCACTGCTGCGGTCGGCCGCGGGACTGCCGATCCGCACGTGGTCGACACCCATGGACGTCTGGTGGTTCCGCCTGCCGCGCACCGAGATCGATCCCGCGGGCGCGCTGCCGATCGTCAGCGCCCGGCGGGTGGCGGTGCTGCTCGATCGCGGCGACTACTGGCAGTGCGCGACGTTGATCGCCAAGGGCGCCGACGAATCCGCCCGCCGCGGGCCGGTGCGGGACGTCATGCGGAGTCTGGCCGAGGCCGCTCCCTGGCTCTACGACCGGATCGACGCCTTGACCAGCTGGGACGAGGTCAAGTTGCTGGAGGTGAAACTCGACCGGCTGACCAAGTGGTACACGAACGGCCTGCTGTGCCTGGGCGACGCCGCCCATGCCATGTCCCCCGCCGGCGGTGTCGGGATCAACCTGGCCGTGCAGGACGCCGTAGCCGCGGCCAGGATCCTTGCTCCGCCGCTGCTCTCGGGGACGCTCGGCACCAGGGAGTTGGCGAAGGTGCAGCGACGGCGCCGATTCCCGACTGTGGTGACACAGGGAATGCAGCGACTTCTGCACACCGTAGCGATCGCGCCCGCCCTCGACGGACGAGTCGACATCGCGAGTTCCCCGCGCGCACCGCTGCCGGTCCGTATTCTGCGGCGCATGCCCGTGATTCGCAGCGTGCCGACCTTCTTGATCGCTCGCGGTGTCTTGCCCGAGCACGCCCCGCATTTCGCGCGGCGGTAGCGCTCAGGCCGGCAGGTCGGGGGAGGACGTAGGCGCGGTGGCGATCCAACCCGCGACGACCGCCAGACCCGTCGGGCGGTGCACGGCGAGGAAACCGAAGGGCCGGTCGAAGACCACCGAGACGACAGGCGCGTAGTCGTGCCGCAGGACGGCCGCTGCCGCGCGCAACGCGAAGGCCGTCACGGCGGCTGCCTCGAAACCTTCGTGGCCGAACCGGGCGAGCGCTTCCTGCGCTCCCTGGCCGACGCACAGTGGGTCCGGGGAGATCGCCGGGAAGTGGCCGTGGGTGCAGTCGGTCGCGGCGGTCAGGCCGAACAAGCCCGGCGCGGTGAGCAGATCGTGGGTGGAGCGGACCTCGAAAGGCGGCAGCTGGACGCGCAGTCGGCCAGTGTTGGGCACCACCGGCTCGGTACGCACGTTCAGGCCCGGTCCCGTCGTGCCGACCGGCAGATCGGAGCGGATCGGCACACTGCTGGACAGCGCGGCCAGGCCCGTTTCGAGCACGGCGCCGGGTGCCCCGGTGCCGAGCAGAAGGTGGACGTCGAGGTCGGCGACGCCTTCGACGACCACGCGGGTGACCGGTTCCGATGCGTCCAGGATCGCGGCGTTCGTCAGGTCGCGGCTCGTGCGGGACAACCCGGGTCCGCGATGTCCCCGCCACGGCCCGTCCTCGGGTGCCAGCGTCCCGGCATCGAAGGGCACCTGCCATTTCGTCTTCGCGACCAGCGCGGTGGCGAGCACCAGCAGCGTCTCGGGATCGACCGTGAGGGGAAAGCGTTCGATCAGCCCATCGGTGTGCCGGGCCGCCCAGCTGTCGAGCTCGGACTGCCCGGCCAGCCGCGCGAGCACACCCTCGGGAAGCGACTGCGACCACGCCTCGTGCAACGGAAGATCGCGGCGCACCCACACTCCGAGTGCGGCCGAAACCGCCTCCGCGCGCTCGAGATCGTCCAGCAGTCGGAGCGCCGCGGCTTGCCCCTCCGCCGCGGGCAAGCCGGTCGCGGTCGTCAGTTCGTCCCGAGCCGGACCGTCCGCGGCGGAAGCGAGCAGGGCGAGCAGCGGCCACACCCCGGCGCCGGACACCACGAAGTCTCGTTCGCCCGCCGCCGCGCACCACCGCGCGGTGAGCGCGTTGGCGGCGCCGACATGGGATTCCACAGAAGTCCGCACGAGCCCACCCTAGCTACGCCGGGGCCGCGCGGCGTTATCCGGACACGGCGGAGCCCGGGCGCAGCACGATCTTGCCCAGTACCGTCCTTTTCTCCAACAGGCGATGCGCGCGGCTCGCCTGCTCCAGCGGCAGCACGGCCTCGACCAGCGGGTCGAGGCCGCCCGCCGCCGCGCGGGCCAGAACGGCGGTGCGCGCCTCGGCGACTCGGTTCAGCCAGTCCGGTCCCGCGCAACCGATGAAGGTGAGCCCGCGCATGAGCAGGTCGCTCGCCGACACCTGCGCGGGTGTTCCGGACAACCATCCGTAGCCCAGCATCCGGCCGCGCAGGGGTGTCAGGAGATCGAGCAGGCCGGCGGCGCTCGCGCCGCCGATCGAATCGAACACCACGTCCACCGTTGCGCCGTCGAGTGTTTCACGCAGCCGGGTGGTCCAGTCCGGATCGTTGTGGTCGATCACCTCGTCGGCTCCCAGTTTGCGAGCGTGGGCGACCTTGTCGGGACCCCCTGCGGTCCCGATGACGCGAGCTGCCCCGAATTCTCTCGCCAATTGGGCCAGCGCGCTGCCGATGCCCGTGGCGGCGGCTTCGATCAGGACGGTTTCGATGCCGGTGAGCGCGGCGGCCTCCAGCAGTGGAATCGCCACCGATCCGTTCATCAGCACCGCCGCGGCGTCCACGAAGGACAGGCCGTCCGGAATGGAAACCACGGAATCCGCGTTGGCGGCGACGAATTCGGCGTAAGCGCCGGAGCCCTGGGTCGACACGACGACCCGGCGTCCGATCAGCGCCGGATCGACTTGCGCGCCGACCTCGGTGACGACCCCTGCGGCTTGGAAACCGAAAACCAGCGGCAGCGGCGCGCCGAGCGGGAACTCGCCGGAGCGCAGCTTGGTCTCGGGGAACAGCACCGGGATCGCCTCGGCGCGGATCACGACCTCGTCCGCGCCCGCCCGTGGCGCCGGGACCTCCGCGGTGACCAGCACGTCCGGGCTGCCCGGCGCCGTCATTACGATTGCCTGCATATGAACTCCATAAGTTGACTGACGGTCCAATTGACTCACCGATGATATGGACCGTCGGTCAACTTGTCTAGAAAGTGGGTGCGATGGGCGACGGACGGCCGAAGGAACGGGCGGACGCGGCGCGCAACCGGCGGGCGATAGTGGACGCCACCTTCGCCCTGTTGGCCGAGCACGGCGCCGAAGCGATCACGATGGACCGCGTCGCGGCCGCCGCGGGAGTGGGCAAGGGCACGATCTTCCATCGCTTCGGCAGCCGTGCGGGGCTGTTGCACGAGATGGTCGCGCAGAGCGCGGTCGCGCTCATGGACGCGGTGACCAGCGGCCCGCCACCCCTCGGCCCCGGTGCGCCCGCCGATGCCCGGCTGATCGCCTACTTCGACGCCATGGCACGGTTGGTGATCACCAATTCCGAGCTGATGGTCGCCTATCGCACCGAGCCGCCGCATCCGCGAACCGCCGAATTCCACGCGTTCTGGGATCACCACATCACAACGTTGCTGCGGGAGGCGCGTCCGGACCTGGACGCCGAAGTGGTCGGGCGGCTGTTGCTCGGCGCGCTGAGCGCCGAATTGGTGCCTGCCATGGTCCGCGCGGGCGAGACGGAACGGTTGCTGGCCGCGGTGCGCGAGCTGGTCGAATCGGTGCTACGCACGCCGTGACGACTCGTGCGGCATCGCGACCGGCGCGTTGGTCTGTCCACGGCTCGACCGCTCGTGGGCGGCATGGGGTTGATCCGCTCGCACCTCGCGCGACGATCAGTCCCGAGACAGAATGGCCTCGAACCGTTCGTCGGCTCGGTCGAGCTGATCGAGGATGTGCTGCCGGACATGCTCGGCCAGCGGGGTGTCCGGCCGGGTCACCAGATCGCGGTACACGTCGGTGAGCGGGCGATACTTGGCGGCGAGTCTCGCCATCGCGGGGCCGGTGGCGTAAAGAATTCCGACGCCGTTGTCGGTGAAATCGGAGAGCTTGATGACGCGGGCCCACGGGTCCCGATCCAGATTCGTCGCGACATGCTCGCGGTACTGCGCCTGCCGGTCCCGAGCCGGATCCGGCTCGGGATTGGTCACCGCGGCCACGAGATCGGCCACTCGCGCACCGAACCGATCGGTGAGCGCGCCCAGTGCGGCGTCGACGGTGGGTCCGGGACGATCGGCGGCCAGCTCGGCGGCGTGGTCCTCGACCGCGTCGTGCAACAGCCCCGCCGCGACCACGTCCGGATCACGGACCTCGTAATGGCTGATGATCCGAATCGACACGCGCAGAAGATGACTGAGATAGGGCTCGCGGCCGTACCGATCGTCGCGATGCAGATCGGCCGCGAGGTCGAGCGCCGCGGCCAAGCGTGGTGTGTCCGGCAACTCGGCGATTTCCAGCAGTAATCGTTCGCGCAGCCCGGCCTCGCCGTAGACCTCGCTGATCGTGTGCAGCGGCATCACGGCCAAGACCCCCGCCCCTGGATTGCTCATGATGCCAGGCTAACCGGAGCGGAGGACACGTGACGGACGACGATCACTTCCGACCTCAACGATGGTTCAGCTCGAAACGGTGCGTGGGAGCTGGGTCAGCGGACGCCGCGTGGACGGTACTGGATGCTGATCCGCGGACCGGTGGGCCTGCGCGTCTTGGGCACGGCGTGCTCCCAGGTGCGCTGGCAAGAGCCGCCCATGACCAGCAGGTCGCCATGTCCGACAACGTATTTGATGCTCGGCCCACCGCCGCGCGGCCGGAGCAGCAGCGCCCTCGGCGCCCCGACCGACACGATCGCGACCATGGTGTCGTGGGTGGCGCCGCGGCCGATGGTGTCGCCGTGCCAGGCGACGCTGTCGTGCCCGTCCCGGTAGTAGCACAGGCCCGCGGTGCGGAACGGTTCGCCGAGTTCGCGCCGATAGTGCTCGCTCAGTGCTGTGCGCGCGTCCCCGAGAGCCGGATCCGGCAGCGGTTCGTGCTCCGCGTAGAACCGCAGCAGCCGGGGCACGTCGACCACGCGGTCGTACATCGGCCTGCGTTCGGCTTTCCACGGCACGCCGTCGACCAGCCGATCGAACAGCGCGTCCGCGCCCGAAAGCCAACCGGGCAGCAGATCCACCCAGGCGCCGTGGTCGAGCACCGTACGTCGCGCGTCGCGCAGCGGCCCGAGCTCGGTCTCACCGAACCCGTCGAGCAGCGATCCCTGTAGCGGTGTGGACATGCGGCCGAGCGTACCGCGGATCGAACATATGTGCTAGCGGTTTTCGGTCATGTTTGTCGAATCCTTCGCCCGCGATCGACTGGGCAACCTCAGCGTGAGGGATGACTCGCCGGTCGGCGAGCTGATCGGACGACGGGAGTCGTCATGACCGGAAGACCGCCGCAAGCCCCCACGGCCGGCGTGGCGATGACCGCGATCGGCGTGGCGGTGATCCGCGCCCGGGAATCGCGGCGGCCCGACCGCCTCTACGACGACCCGTGGGCGCAGCTGTTCGCCGACGCCGCGCGACGCGGATTCGCCGCCGAGCCGGACGGCGAAGCGCGCTGGGCCCGGCTCGAGGCGCTGGCCGAGAAGTTCCACGAGGGCCGCAGCGTTTCCGTGCGACTGGTGGACGACGACGTCCGGGCTGCCGTCGCGGCGGGCTGCCGACAGCTCGTCACCCTCTCGGTGTGTTTCTCGCCGTCCGCCGACAGGGGCCGAGGCCACGCGCTCAGTGGCCCCGCTCACAGCGCGATATGCCTGGTGAAACCGGGGGCCCGGGCGCTGCTACGCTGCTTGCCGTAAGACATCCTTTAACGGACCGTCCGGTGAGGCGGGGAAGGAGGTCGGCATGGCCGTGCCCGAAGAACGGGCCGCCAAGTCCGGCGCTGCCGAGACATCGCAGCGACATACCCCGGAATGGGTGGCGGCGGGACGAGAGCTGTTGTCGGCTTCGGATGTCGGGCGGACCGTCGCGCGCATCGCGCACCAGATCATCGAGAAGACCGCGCTGGACGCGGGTGAGCCGGGCGCGCCACGCGTGGTTCTGATCGGCATCCCCACCCGGGGCACCACCCTGGCCGCGCGGCTCACCGGCAAGATCGAGGAATTCTCCGGCGTCCGCCCGGCTCTGGGCTCGCTCGACATCACCCTCTACCGGGACGATCTGCGCAGCCGCCCGCACCGGCCGCTGGAGCGCACCTCCGTTCCGGAAGGCGGTATCGAGGACGCGCTCGTGGTACTGGTCGACGACGTCCTGTTCTCCGGCCGCACCGTCCGCTCCGCGCTCGACGGTCTGCGCGACCTCGGCCGCCCGCGCGCGGTGCAGCTGGCGGTGCTCATCGACCGCGGTCACCGAGAACTGCCGATCCGTGCCGATTATGTCGGCAAGAACGTGCCGACCAACCGCTCCGAGGACATCTCGGTACTGCTGACCGAACACGACGGCCGGGACGGCGTCTACCTGCACCAGGAGGAGGCGTGATGAAGCTGCCACACGCCGGCTCGCGGCAGGAGGCAGGCGCGTGAGGCATCTGCTGTCGGTCGCCGCGCTCGATCGCGCCGCCGCGAACGAGCTGCTCGACGAGGCCGAGCGGTTCGAACAGGCCCTGCTCGGCCGCGAGGTGCACAAACTGCCCACGCTGCGCGGGCGCACCGTGATGACGGTCTTCTACGAGAACTCGACCCGGACCCGGGTCTCGTTCGAGGTCGCGGGCAAGTGGATGAGCGCGGACGTGATCAACGTGAGCGCGAGCAGCTCCTCGGTCGCCAAGGGCGAGTCGCTGCGCGACACCGCGCTGACCCTGCACGCCGCGGGAGCCGACGCGCTGATCGTCCGGCATCCGGCTTCCGGCGCCGCGCACCAGATCGCGCGCTGGATGGACGAGTGGGCGGTCTCGTCGGGGCGCGGCTCCGGCCCGGCGGTCGTCAACGCGGGCGACGGAACGCACGAACACCCGACCCAGGCGTTGCTGGACGCGCTGACCCTCCGGCAGCGGCTCGGCGACATCGAGGGCAAGCGGGTGGTCATCGTCGGTGACATCCTGCACAGCCGGGTCGCGCGATCGAACGTCTTCCTGCTGGCCACACTCGGCGCGGAGGTCGTGCTGGTCGCTCCGCGCACGCTGCTTCCGGTCGGCGTGGAGAGCTGGCCCGCCCGCGTCTCACACCACTTGGACGCCGAGCTCATCGGCGCCGACGCCGTGCTGATGTTGCGGGTGCAGGCCGAGCGGATGAACGGCGGGTTCTTCCCGTCGGCCCGCGAGTACTCGATCACCTACGGACTCTCCGAACGCAGGCTGGCCCTGCTGGAAGACCACGCGGTCGTGCTGCACCCCGGCCCGATGCTGCGCGGCATGGAAATCGCGTCCTCCGTGGCGGACTCGCCGAAAGCCGCTGTGCTGCAACAGGTCACCAACGGGGTGCACGTGCGGATGGCGGTGCTGTTCCGCCTGCTCGTCGGAACCCAGGAGGCAGTGGCATGAGTGGAGGGAACGACGCCATCGTTCTGATCAAGGGCGCGCTGCTGTACGGCGAAGGCGAGCCGGTCGACGTGCTCGTCGCCGACGGGGAGATCCGTCAGATCGGCACCGATCTGGGCGTGGTGGACGCCGAAATCATCGACGCGCAGGGCCAGATCCTGCTGCCCGGCTTCGTCGACCTGCACACCCACCTGCGTGAGCCGGGCCGCGAGGACACCGAGACCATCGAGACGGGTTCCGCCGCCGCCGCCCTCGGCGGCTACACCGCGGTGTTCGCGATGGCCAACACCAACCCGGTCGCCGACTCGGTGGTCGTCACCGACCATGTGTGGCGGCGGGGCCGTGAGGTCGGCCTGGTCGACGTGTATCCGGTCGGCGCGGTCACCGTGGGCCTGGAGGGCAAGCAGCTCGCCGAGATGGGGACCATGGCCGCGGGCGTCGGGGCGGTGCGCATGTTCTCCGACGACGGTCACTGTGTCTACGACCCGTTGATCATGCGCAGGGCCCTGGAGTACGCGAACTCGCTCGGGGTGCTGATCGCGCAGCACGCGGAGGAGCCCAGGCTGACCAAGGGCGCCATCGCGCACGAGGGGCCGACCGCGGCCCGGCTGGGGCTGGCCGGCTGGCCGCGCGCGGCCGAGGAGTCGATCGTGGCGCGCGACGCCTTGCTGGCGCGCGACGCGGGCGCCCGCGTGCACATCTGCCACGCTTCCACCGAGGGCACCGTGGAACTGGTGAGGTGGGCCAAGTCCCAGGGTATTTCGATCACCGCCGAAGTCACCCCGCACCACCTGCTGCTGGACGACTCCCGGTTGGAGACCTACGACGCCGTCAACAAGGTCAACCCGCCGCTGCGCGAGGCGTCCGACGCCGCCGCGCTGCGGGAGGCGCTGGCCGAGGGCATCATCGATTGCGTCGCCACCGACCACGCGCCGCACGCCGAGCAGGACAAGTGCTGCGAGTTCGCCGCGGCTCGGCCCGGCATGCTCGGCTTGGAGACGGCGCTGTCGATCATCGTGCAGACCATGGTCGAGCCCGGGCTGCTGGACTGGCGCGGCGTCGCCCGCGTGATGAGCGAGCGACCGGCCGCGATCGTCGGCTTGGACGAGCACGGCAGACCGCTCGAGGTCGGCGAGCCGGCCAACTTGACGCTGGTCGACCCGAAGGCGAGCTGGACGGTGCGTGGAAAGGACCTGGCCAGCATCTCGAACAACACGCCGTTCGAGGCGATGACCTTCCCGGCCCGGGTGACGGCGACGTTGCTGCGCGGCCGGGTCACCGCCAGGGACGGCAAGGCGCTGGTCGACCGGGCGGAGGCGTAGATGAGCAACCGAGGCGCAGCCGTTCGAGGAGGTTCGTAGTGGAGAGAACACTCTGGGTGGTCGGGCTGCTGATCCTGTTCGCGGCCTGCCTGTGGCTGATGTACCGGGGCTGGCGCAACCGCGCGGCGCGCCAGGCCGAGCGCGTCGGCGCGCTGCCCGCCGTGCCGGCGGAACTGGGTGCGCAGGTATTGGAGCCGACCACCGGCCTGTACTTGGGCAGCACCATCGCGCCGAGCTGGCAGGACCGGATCACCGTCGGCGATCTGGGTTTCCGGGCCACCGCGGAACTCACGCGGTTCGAAAAGGGGATTCTGCTCGAACGCGACGGCGCGACGGTGATCTGGATTCCGGACGAATCCATCACCGCGGTGCGCACCGAACGTGGGCACGCGGGCAAAGTGATGACAGAAGATGGTGTGCTGGTCATTCGCTGGAAGCTGCCGACGGGAACCGAGATCGATACGGGTTTCCGCGGCGACGACAAGTCGGTCTACCCGGCTTGGCGCAGGCTTCCGGCGGCGGATCAGAGCGGGACGATGACGGGAGATGACGAGGGATGACAGGAGAAGCAGCACTCGTGCTGGAGGACGGCCGGGTGTTCCGCGGCCAGGCCTACGGCGCCGTGGGCCAGACGCTCGGTGAGGCGGTGTTCTGCACCGCGATGACCGGGTACCAGGAGACCCTCACCGACCCGTCCTACCACCGCCAGATCGTGGTGGCCGCCGCGCCGCAGATCGGCAACACCGGCTGGAACGACGAGGACGACGAGTCCACGAAGATCTGGGTCGCCGGGTACGCGGTGCGCGACCCGGCGCGGCGCGCCTCCAACTGGCGCGCCACCAGGACGCTGCCGGACGAGCTGGAACGTCAGCGGATCGTCGGCATCGCGGGCATCGACACCCGCGCGCTGGTACGTCATCTGCGCACCCGCGGTTCGATGAAGGCGGGCATCTTCTCCGGCGACGCGCTGGCCGCCGCGGAGGAGTTGGTGGACCGAGTGAACGGTCAGCCGTCCATGCTGGGCGCCGACCTCGCCGGCGAGGTGACCACCGACGCGCTCTACACGATCGAGCCGGAGGGCGACCATCGCCGCACGGTCGTCGCCGTCGATCTCGGGATCAAGACCAACACCCCGCGCATGTTCGCGCAGCGCGGCATGCGGGTGCACGTGGTGTCCTCGAACACCACGCTGGACCAGATCCTCGAACTGAAGCCCGACGGGGTCTTCCTGTCCAACGGTCCCGGCGACCCGGCCACCGCCGACGCGGCGGTCGAGTTGACCCGTGGCGTGCTGGGCGAGGGCCTGCCGCTGTTCGGTATCTGCTTCGGCAACCAGATCCTCGGCCGCGCGCTCGGCCGGGGCACCTACAAGATGAAGTTCGGCCACCGCGGCATCAACATCCCGGTGGTGGAGCACGAGACCGGCCGGATCTCGATCACCGCGCAGAACCACGGGTTCGCGCTGGAGGGCGAGCGGGGCGAGCGGTTCGACACCCCCTTCGGCACGGCCGAGGTGAGTCACGTCTGCGCCAACGACGGCACGGTCGAGGGCGTCCGGCTGGTCGACGGCCGCGCCTTCTCCGTGCAATACCACCCGGAAGCCGCCGCCGGACCCCACGACGCCGCGTACCTGTTCGACCGTTTCGCCGGTCTCATGGAAGGAGCCTGATGCCTCGCCGCGAGGATCTCGAGCACATCCTGGTGATCGGTTCTGGCCCGATCGTCATCGGCCAGGCGTGCGAATTCGACTACTCCGGCACGCAGGCGTGCCGGGTGCTGCGGGCCGAGGGCCTGCGGGTGTCGCTGGTCAACTCGAACCCGGCGACGATCATGACCGATCCGGAGTTCGCCGACTCCACCTACGTGGAGCCGATCACGCCGGAGTTCGTGGAGAAGGTGATCGAGAAGGAGCGTCCGGACGCCATCCTGGCCACCCTCGGCGGCCAGACCGCGCTGAACACCGCGGTCGCGCTGCACGAGCGCGGAGTGCTGGCGAAGTACGGCGTGGAACTCATCGGCGCCGACTTCGACGCCATCCAGCGCGGTGAGGACCGGCAGAAGTTCAAGGACATCGTGGCCAAGGTGGGCGGCGAGAGCGCCCGCTCCCGGGTCTGCTTCACCATGGACGAGGTCCGCGATACGGTCGCCGAACTCGGCTACCCCGTGGTGGTGCGCCCGTCGTTCACCATGGGCGGCCTCGGTTCCGGCATGGCCTACAACGAGGAAGACCTCGATCGCATCGCGGGCGGCGGCCTGGCCGCCTCGCCCACCGCGAACGTCCTGATCGAGGAGTCCATCCTCGGCTGGAAGGAATACGAGCTGGAGCTGATGCGGGACGGCCGCGACAACGTCGTGGTGGTCTGCTCGATCGAGAACGTCGACCCGATGGGCGTGCACACCGGCGACTCGATGACCGTCGCCCCGGCGATGACGCTCACCGACCGCGAATACCAGAAGTTGCGCGATCTGGGCATCGCCATCCTGCGCGAGGTCGGCGTCGACACCGGCGGCTGCAACATCCAGTTCGCGGTGGACCCGCGCGACGGCCGCCTGATCGTCATCGAGATGAATCCGCGCGTGTCGCGTTCGTCCGCGCTGGCGTCGAAGGCGACCGGCTTCCCGATCGCGAAGATCGCCGCCAAGCTGGCCATCGGTTACACGCTCGACGAGATCGTCAACGACATCACCAAGGAAACCCCGGCCTGCTTCGAGCCGACCCTCGACTACGTGGTCGTCAAGGCCCCGCGGTTCGCGTTCGAGAAGTTCCCCGGCGCCGACGGCACGCTGACCACCACCATGAAGTCCGTCGGCGAGGCCATGTCCCTCGGCCGCAACTTCTCCGAGGCGCTCGGCAAGGTGCTGCGTTCGCTGGAGACCAAAGCCGCGGGCTTCTGGACCCAGGACGACAGCGCGTGGACCGACGTCGAAGCGATCCTCGAAGACCTGCGCACGCCCACCGAAGGGCGCATCTACCAGGTCGAGCGGGCGCTGCGGCTGGGCGCCAGCATCGAGGACGTCGCCGCCGCCTCCGGCATCGACCCGTGGTTCGTCGCGGAGGTGGCCGGTCTGGTCGAGCTGCGCCAGGAGATCCTCGACGCGCCCGTGCTGGACGAACCGCTGTTGCGGCGGGCCAAGCACTACGGCCTGTCCGATCGTCAGCTGGCCGCGCTGCGACCCGAACTGGCGGGGGAGAGCGGTGTGCGCGCCCTGCGCCACCGGCTTGGGGTCCGCCCGGTCTTCAAGACGGTCGACACCTGCGCCGCCGAGTTCGAGGCCAAGACCCCGTACCACTACTCGGCCTACGAACTCGATCCCGCGGCCGAGTCCGAGGTGGCGCCGCAGCCCGACCGCGAGAAGGTGATCATCCTCGGGTCCGGGCCGAACCGCATCGGCCAGGGCATCGAGTTCGACTACTCGTGTGTGCACGCGGCGCAGACGCTGTCGAAGGCCGGATACGAGACGGTGATGGTCAACTGCAACCCCGAGACCGTCTCCACCGACTACGACACCGCCGATCGCCTCTACTTCGAGCCGCTCACTTTCGAAGACGTGCTCGAGGTCTACCACTCCGAGTGCGAGTCCGGCACCGTCGCCGGTGTCATCGTGCAGCTGGGCGGGCAGACCCCGCTGGGCCTCGCGCAGCGGCTCACCGCCGCGGGCGTGCCGGTGGTCGGGACCAGCGCGGCCGCCATCGACCTGGCCGAAGACCGAGGCGAATTCGGTGACGTGCTGGTCGCGGCCGGTCTGCCCGCGCCGAAGTACGGCACCGCGACCACCTTCGCGCAGGCGCGCAAGATCGCCAACGACATCGGCTACCCGGTGCTGGTGCGTCCCTCGTACGTGCTCGGCGGCCGGGGTATGGAGATCGTCTACGACGAGAACTCCTTGGAGGGCTACATCTCCCGGGCTACCGAGCTGAGCCCGGAGCACCCGGTGCTGGTCGACCGGTTCCTGGAGGACGCGATCGAGATCGACGTCGACGCGCTGTGTGACGGCGAGGAGGTCTACCTCGGCGGCGTGATGGAGCACATCGAGGAGGCGGGCATCCACTCCGGTGACTCCGCCTGCGCGCTGCCCCCGATCACCTTGGGCCGCAGCGATATCGAGGCGGTGCGCCGCTCGACCGTCGCGCTGGCCAAGGGCATCGGCGTCCGCGGCTTGCTCAACGTGCAGTACGCGCTCAAGGACGACGTGCTCTATGTTCTGGAGGCCAATCCGCGCGCGAGCCGGACGGTTCCGTTCGTGTCGAAGGCCACCGCGGTGCCGCTGGCCAAGGCCGCCGCGCGGATCATGCTGGGCGCCACCATCGCCGAACTCCGCAAGGAGGGCATGCTGCCGAGCGAGGGCGACGGCGGGCACGTCGCGCTGGACGCTCCGGTCGCGGTCAAGGAGGCCGTGCTGCCGTTCCACCGCTTCCGGCGCGCCGACGGCAGCGGCGTGGATTCGCTGCTCTCGCCGGAGATGAAGTCGACCGGCGAGGTGATGGGCATCGACGCCGATTTCGGCACCGCCTTCGCCAAGAGCCAGACCGCCGCCTACGGCTCGCTGCCGACCGAGGGCACCGTGTTCGTCTCGATCGCCAACCGGGACAAGCGCGCGATGGTCTTCCCGGTGAAGCGCCTGCACGACCTCGGCTTCCGCATCCTCGCCACCGAGGGCACGGCGGAAATGCTGCGCCGCAACGGGATTCCGTGCGAGCAGGTGCGCAAGCACTCCGAGGTGGGGCCGGACGACGAGCCGACGATCGTGGAGCAGATCCGTGACGGCGAGGTCGACATGGTGTTCAACACGCCTTACGGCAACTCCGGCCCTCGCGTGGACGGCTATGAGATCCGCAGCGCGGCGGTCGGGGTGAACATCCCGTGCATCACCACCGTGCAGGGTGCGGCGGCCGCGGTGCAGGGCATCGAGGCCAGCATCAACGGTGGCATCGGCGTGCGGTCACTGCAGGAACTGCACTCGGTGCTGCGTGGGTGAGCCGCGACCGGACGGAACAGGTGCGATGAAGACCTTCGGCGACCGCCTGCGGCACGCGATGCGGCAACTGGGGCCGGTGTGCGTCGGCATCGACCCGCACCCGGAACTGCTGCGGTCCTGGGGACTGACCGAAGACGTCGAGGGACTCGAGCGGTTCGCCGAGATCTGCGTGGAGGCGTTCGACGGCCTCGTCGCACTGGTCAAGCCGCAGGTCGCGTTCTTCGAAGCCCACGGCTCCGGAGGCCTCGCGGTCCTGGAGCGCACCATCGAGGTGCTGCGGGCCTCGGGAACCTTGGTGCTCGCCGACGCCAAACGCGGCGATATCGGGTCCACCATGGACGCCTACGCGCGGACCTGGCTGGCCGACGGCCCGCTCGGGTCCGACGCGGTCACGGTCTCGCCGTATCTGGGCTTCGGTTCGCTGGCACCGGCGCTGACGCTGGCCGAGGCAGGCCGCCGCGGCGTCTTCGTGCTGGCGGCGACCTCGAACCCCGAGGGAGCGCAGGTACAGCGGGCGGTCGCGGCGGACGGCCGCACGGTCGCGCAGACCATGGTCGACGACGCGGCGGCGCGCAACGCGGGCGCGGAGTTCGGTTCGGTCGGCGTGGTGGTCGGCGCCACGCTCAGCGAGGCGCCCGATCTCTCCGCGCTCAACGGCCCGATCCTCATGCCCGGGGTGGGCGCCCAGGGCGGCGGCCCGGAGACCATCAGGGAGCTGGTCCCGGAGGCGATGCTCCCGGCCGTTGTGCCGAACGTCTCGCGGGAGGTGCTGAGGGACGGGCCCACCGTTCCGGCACTGCGTGCCAGAGTGCGCGCTTTCCAGGACGCGTTCGCGTTCCTCCGAGAATGACCGCGAAAGGCCGGCGCATCCGCGCCGGCCTTCGTCGTTTCCGTCTCCTGTGCGTGCAGGTGTTCGCACGCACGTGCCCCTTAGCGGTGCCTGTGCGCGCTCCTGCGCTGATTTCGGGGCCGATCGGTGCACGGATGGGCGCAACGCTCCTGGACCGACGTACAGGGCCGGTATCCGGCACCCAATGCCGGTCAGGGCGGCCGAAACGGCTCCGATGTGACGCCCGACACGCGCAAAAAACTCGCGACACGCGGAGAATTTCCAGAAAGTTCCTGGTAGGGCGCGTGAGGGGTTGCTGGAGAGATGCGCTGCCGTCTCGCAACCCTTCCGCAAACCATTCGGTTTGTCGAAAACGCCCAGCTGGCGGCACATTTCGCTGATTCGGTATCGCGATGCGCTCGATGGCGCGGGCGGCACCGGCGCCGGGCCGCCGTGGTGCGGTCCGTATCCGGAATCATGCGCTGACCTGGGGGGTGGGTTCGCAATCGGCGGACGTCGTGGGTACGGTCGCTGAGACTGCCGGGTTACCGGCAGGAGTTGAATGCAATGAACGATGAGACGGAGGAACCGTGGCCCTTCCCCAGCTGACTGACGAGCAGCGCGCCGCTGCTTTGGAGAAGGCGGCTGCCGCTCGCCGCGCTCGGGCGGAGCTCAAGGAGCGCTTGAAGCGTGGCGGCACCAACCTGAAGCAGGTGCTCACCGACGCCGAGACCGACGAGATCCTCGGCAAGATGAAGGTGTCGGCGCTGCTGGAGGCCCTGCCGAAGGTGGGCAAGGTCAAGGCGGCGGAGATCATGAGCGAGCTGGAGATCGCCCCCACCCGGCGGCTGCGCGGACTCGGCGACCGGCAGCGTAAGGCGCTGCTGGCCCGGTTCGACTTCGACGCCTGACGACGAGGGTGATCGAACACACGCGGAAGGGTCGACTGGTCGTACTGGTCGGCCCCTCGGCCGTGGGCAAGTCCACCGTGGTCCGCTGTGTCCGCGAACGACTGCCCTACCTGGTCTTCAGCGTGTCGGCAACGACCCGGGCCCCGCGGCCCGGGGAGGTCGACGGCCTCGACTACCACTTCGTCTCCCGTGCGGAGTTCGACGCGATGATCGAGGCGGATGAACTGCTCGAGTGGGCGGACATCCACGGCGGGTTGCAGCGTTCGGGCACCCCCGCCGGGCCGGTGCGCGCCGCGCTGGCGCAGGGCCTTCCGGTACTGGTCGAAGTGGATCTCGAGGGCGCGCGATCGGTGCGCCGGGCGATCCCCGACGCGATCCTGGTTTTCCTTGCCCCGCCGAGCTGGGACGAGTTGGTGGCGCGACTGACCTCGCGTGGCACCGAGTCGCCCGAGGTGATCGAGCGGCGCCTGGAGACGGCCAGGATCGAGCTGGCGGCCTGTGACGAGTTCGACATAGTTATCGTCAACGACGAGGTGACCAGCGCCTGTGAGCAGTTGGTATCGTTGTTCGTTAGCACAAATTCGAGTTCGTGACCCCCACCTGCGCATGAGCGATCAGGCCCGGAGGAGGTAGCCTGCGTATTCACGTAGGGCCTCCGCGCATGCGCAATCCACTCCGGCATGAGTGACCAGGCCCGGAGGCGGCATGCCGCCGCACTCGCAGGGCCCCTCGTTCATCCGACCGACCACAGCAGGAGTCTTCCTAGTGACGGACACCAAGACCGCGCCCGCTTACGACACGCCGGTCGGCCTCACCAACCCGCCGATCGACGAGTTGCTGGAGCGCACGTCGTCCAAGTACGCCCTGGTCATCTACGCGGCCAAGCGGGCCAGGCAGATCAACGACTACTACAACCAGCTCGGTGACGGCATCCTCGAGTACGTCGGCCCGCTGGTCGAGCCGGGTCTGCAGGAGAAGCCGCTGTCGGTCGCCCTGCGCGAGATCCACTCCGACCTGCTCGAGCACTCCGAAGGCGAGTGAGGCGAACCACGGTTCGCCGTGACCACTACTAGGCCGGAGGCGTAGTGACCACAAGGATCGTCGTCGGTGTAGCCGGAGGCATCGCCGCCTACAAGGCGTGCTCTCTGGTCCGGCGATTCACCGAGACCGGACATGACGTCCGGGTGATCCCCACCACCTCGGCGCTGGAGTTCGTCGGCAAGGCGACCTTCGAGGCACTGTCCGGGAACCCGGTGCACACCGGCGTGTTCTCCGACGTGCCCGAGGTCCCGCATGTTCGGCTGGGCCAGGAGGCGGACCTCGTGGTCATCGCCCCGGCGACCGCCGACCTCATGGCCCGCGCCGCGTCCGGCCGCGCCGACGACCTGCTCACCGCCACGCTGCTGACGGCCCGATGTCCGATCTTGTTCGCGCCCGCGATGCACACCGAGATGTGGGAGCATCCGGCGACCGTCGCCAACGTCGCGACCTTGCGCGCCCGCGGTGCGATCGTCATGGAGCCCGCGGCGGGCCGGCTCACCGGCGCCGACACCGGCCCCGGACGGCTGCCCGAGCCCGAGGAGATCTTCGGCCTCGCGTCGCTGCTCATGGAGCGTGCCGACGCGATCCCGCGGGATCTGGCGGGCCGCCGGGTCGTCATCACGGCGGGCGGCACCAGGGAGCCGCTGGATCCGGTGCGTTTCCTGGGCAACCGCAGCTCCGGCAAGCAGGGCTACGCGCTCGCGCGGGTCGCGGCCCAGCGCGGCGCCCACGTGACGTTGATCGCGGGCAACACGATCGAGATGGCGGCGCCCGCCGCCGTCGACCTGGTGCACATCACCACCGCCGAACAGCTGAAGACCGCCGTCGACAAGCACGCCGTCGGCGCCGACGCGGTGATCATGGCCGCGGCGGTCGCCGATTTCCGGCCGACCAACGTCGCCGCCGCCAAGATCAAGAAGGGCGCCGGCGAGCCCGACGTCATTCCGCTGACCAAGACCGACGACATCCTCGCCGGCTTGGTGCAGGCGCGCCGCGACGGGCAGTTGCCCGGCACCGCGATCGTCGGTTTCGCCGCCGAGACCGGTGACGAGCACGGCGACGTCCTCACCCACGCGCGGGCCAAGCTCGCACGCAAGGGGTGCGACCTGCTCGTGGTCAACGCGGTCGGCGAGGGCAAGGCGTTCGAGGTGGACACCAACGACGGCTGGCTGCTGGGCGCGGACGGCACCGAACAGGCGCTCGATCACGGCTCCAAGGCGTTGCTGGCCAGCCGTGTGCTCGACGCGCTGAGCGTGTTGCTGCGCTGAGCCGGGCCGCGTCCCTGCCAGGATTGCCATCTGGTCCGTCGTTCGCGACGCCGTCATCAATTCGGCACCGGCGCGACACCGGGAGTTCAGCTGTCCGGGATGGCTGCGGCGTTGAGGTCCGCCCTGTCGGTGATTTGGAATAGGCTGAGATATAAGGGTTGCGCAGTCGCGACATCGCGTTATTGTCGCAAGCCGATACGAGTAACCCGTTGAGGGAGAGGGAAGAACTGTGCGCACGTCCGGGAGCCGGCTTTTCACCAGTGAGTCCGTGACCGAAGGTCATCCGGACAAAATCTGTGATGCCATCAGCGATTCCATTCTCGACGCGTTGCTCGCGGAGGATCCGCGCAGCCGGGTCGCGGTGGAAACCCTCGTGACGACCGGCCAGGTCCACGTCGCGGGTGAGGTCACCACGTCGGCGTACGCCGATATTCCCCGAATTGTCCGGGAAAAGGTCCTGGAAATCGGATATGACTCGTCGGCAAAGGGATTCGACGGAAATTCCTGCGGTGTGAATATCGCGATCGGCGCGCAGTCGCCGGATATCGCGCAGGGTGTGGACACCTCGCACGAGGCGCGCATCGGCGGCTCCGACGACGAGATCGAGCGGCAGGGTGCGGGCGATCAGGGCCTGATGTTCGGTTACGCCACCAAGGACACCCCCGAGCTGATGCCGCTGCCGATCGCGCTCGCGCACCGGTTGTCGCGCCGCTTGACCGAGGTGCGCAAGACCGGCGTGCTGCCCTACCTGCGTCCGGACGGCAAGACGCAGGTCACCATCGAGTACGACGGCGATCGCCCGGTCCGCTTGGACACGGTGGTCGTCTCCACCCAGCACGCCGCCGACATCGACCTGGACAACCTGCTCGCGCCCGACATCCGCGAGAAGGTCCTCGACGCGGTGCTCGCCGACCTCGAGCTGCCCAGCCTGGACATTTCGGACATTCGCCTGCTGGTCAACCCCACCGGCAAGTTCGTGCTGGGCGGCCCGATGGGCGACGCGGGCCTGACCGGCCGCAAGATCATCGTCGACACCTACGGCGGCATGGCCCGCCACGGCGGCGGCGCTTTCTCGGGCAAGGACCCGTCGAAGGTGGACCGCTCCGCCGCCTACGCCATGCGCTGGGTCGCGAAGAACGTCGTCGCGGCAGATCTGGCCGACCGCGTCGAGGTCCAGGTGGCCTACGCGATCGGCAAGGCGGCTCCGGTCGGCTTGTTCGTCGAGACCTTCGGCACCGAGAAGATCGACCCGGCGCGCATCAGCACCGCGATCACCGAGGTCTTCGACCTGCGTCCCGGCGCCATCATCCGCGATCTGGACCTGCTGCGCCCGATCTACGCGCCGACCGCCGCGTACGGCCACTTCGGCCGCACCGACGTGGACCTGCCGTGGGAGCACACCGACCGCGCCGACAAGTTGCGCGCCGCCGTCGGACTCTGACCTCGATCAGGTCCGAGTGAACGAACCCGCGGCGGACCACCCCGCCACCGAGGCGGACCGTCCGGCCGCGGGTCCCGCGGGCGTGGAGTTGCCGATCGCCCGGGTGCTCCCGCTGCTCTCGCCCGCGCATCTGGACCGCGACTTCGACTACCTGGTGCCTCCCGAGCTGGACGAACTCGCCCAGCCGGGGGTCCGGGTGCGGGTCCGTTTCGCCGGTCGGCTGGTCGACGGCTATCTCCTGGCTCGATCGAGGCACAGTGACCACGGCGGAAAGCTGGTCAAGCTGGAACGCGTCGTCTCCGGCGAACGCGTGTTGACTCCCGAAATCCTGGACCTGGCCGGCAAGGTCGCGGCCCGATACGCGGGAACGCGTGCCGATGTCCTGCGTCTGGCGATACCACCGCGGCACGCCCGCACCGAAACCGGTGGCGGGAAGAAGTCCGCTGCGGCCCGAGCCGATTCCGCGAACGAGAACCCAGCCACCGCAATCGGTCCCGTGCAGTCGGACGTGGCGAGTTCCGTGTCCGCTGGAGAGTTGCCCGTTGCGTCGCCGGAATCCTCTGACCTGCAAGCCGATTCGGCCGATGTGCGCAGCGCGGCTCCGAAGAGTGGTGCTGCGGCACAACCGGATTCGAAGCGCGATAGCCCTGGCGCCGGCCGATATGTGCCCGCGCCGGAGAGCGATGAGAATCTCGATGCCGAGCCGTCCGCACGTGCGCATCTGAGGCTCGGACCAACCGGCGCGGGGGACTCGGGCGGCGCTGGGGAGGCGAGCGGCGACACCGAAGGCCGAACCGCCGTTCTCGATTCGGCGTTTCCGGCCATAGACCTCGCGCCTTGGGAACGGTACGTCCACGGGGCGGCGTTCGTCGGCGCCCTCGCCCAGCGGAAAGGGGCACGCGCGGCCTGGCAGGCGCTGCCCGGTGAGAATTGGCCCCGGCGGCTGGCGGAACTCGCCGCAGTGGTGGCCCGGCAGGGGCGCAGCGCGATCCTCATGGTCCCCGACCAACGCGACCTCGACCGGGTCCTGGCGGAATGCGTTGGACTGGTGGGGGACTCGGCAGTCGGGTTGTCCGCCGGTCTCGGTCCAGCGGCTCGGTACCGGCGTTGGCTCGCGGTGCTGCGCGGTTCGGCGCGAGTGGTCGTGGGCACGCGCAGCGCCGTGTTCGCACCGGCGGTGGACCTCGGGCTGATCGCGTTGTGGGACGACGGTGACGACACCTACGCCGAACCCCGTGCGCCGTATCCGCACGCGCGTGAGGTGGCGATGTTGCGGGCGCACGAAACCGGTGCGGCCTTCGTCGCGGCGGGTTTCGCGCGCACCGCGGAGATCCAAGCGGTGGTCGATTCGGGTTGGGCGCACGATCTGGTCGCCGATCGTGCCGTGCTGCGCAAGGCCGCGCCGCGCATCAGCGCCCCCGGCGACAGCGATATCGCGCTGGAACGCGATCCGGTCGCCCGTGCCGTCCGAATCCCCGGCGTCGCCTTCGCGGCTGCCCGCGCCGCGCTGAAGGAAGGCGCACCTGTGCTGGTGCAGGTGCCGCGCCGTGGGTACATTCCCGCGCTGGCCTGCGGGAAATGCCGTACTCCTGCCCGATGCCGACACTGCAACGGGCCGCTCGCACTGCCGGAAGTTCGCGGACCGCGCGGATCGGCCGCCGACTCCGGCGCAGCCGCGCAGAGTCCCGCTTGCCGTTGGTGCGGGATCACCGAGACCGCGTTTCGTTGCACCACCTGCGGGTCGCGCGCACTGCGTGCCGTGGTGATCGGGGCGGCACGCACGGCCGAGGAGCTCGGACGTGCGTTTCCCGGCGTACCTATCCGTGCTTCCGGCGGCGGTACCGTGCTCGACACCGTGGAGCCGGGCCCGCAAGTGGTCGTCGCTACGGTCGGCGCCGAGTCGGTGGTTCCTGGCGGCTACGGCGTCGCGTTGTTGCTCGATGGCTGGGCGCTGCTCGGCCGAGCCGACCTGCGGGCCGCCGAGGACGCGCTGCGCCGCTGGATGGCCGCCGCGGCGCTGGTCCGCGCGCACGGCCAGGTCATCGTCGTGGCCGAGCCGTCCATCCCCACCGTGCAGGCGTTGGTCCGGTGGGATCCGGTGGGCGCCGCGCGCGCGGAGGTCGCGGCACGGGCCGAGGTCGGCTTCCCGCCTGCCGCCCGTCTCGCCGCGATCGACGGCACCGCCGACACCATCGCCGAACTGCTCTCGGCGGCGGACCTGCCCGACACGGTCGACCGCCTCGGACCGGTGCCGCTGCCGGACGGTGCCCGCAAACCGTTCTCCTCCGGCGATGCGCCCGCCGAAGTCGAACGCCTACTGCTGCGGGTCGAGCGCCGCTCCGGAGCGGCGCTCGCGCGTGCCCTGCGCGCGGCTCAGGCGGTTCGCAGCACGCACCGCTCGGACGCCCCCCTGCGCGTGCAGATCGACCCGGTCGACATCGGCTGACGGCTACTGGAGTCGGTGGCTCCACCGCTGCCCCGTCGGCATGGGCTGCGGTAGCGCCTCCGGATACCCGGGGCTGTGTCGCGAGGAGGTCGCCGTACTCGGACCGGGCGCGGATCGTACCGCTCGCTTCGCCCCATCTCGTGCGCGCGTGTCTCGGGCTATCACGGCGAACAGTCCGCAACGGACCCGCGCCGCCCTGGCTGACTGCACTCGTTCTCGCCCAGCCCGGGTGAGCATGATCGCCTCGCTGTTCCGGGCCGGTGAAACGTCGAAGCCGGCGATCATTTCGCGACAGCGCAGCGCTCGGCCGAGCTTCAGGCGAAGGCCGCTCGATTGCGAGCCGCCCAGTCGGCGTATTTCGTGGCCGGGCGTCCGAGCACACGCGGCACATCGGGGCTGATCCGCTGCTCGGCGGGCGTCGGCTCGCCGAGGATGGTCAGCGTGTGGTCGGCCACCGGCTCGGGCATGAAGTCGAGCATTGCCGAACGGGCCTGTGCCCGAGTCAATTCCACGAATCGTAGCGGCTCGCCGACTGCCGCGCCGAGTGCTTCGGCCTGGGCACGCGGGGTAGCGAGCTCGGGCCCGGTCAGGGTGTAGACCTGTCCGTCGTGCCGGTCGTCGCGCAATGCCGCCGTTGCGACCGCGGCGATGTCGGCCGGATCGATCGAGGGAAGACCGACGTCGCCGAACGGCGCTGCGACCAGGCGCTGCGTGCGCACCGCGTCCGCCCACGCGTAGGTGTTGGAGAAGAATCCGGCGGGCCGAAGGAAGGTCCAGGCCAACCCGGAGTCCCTGATCGCCTGTTCGTAGGCGATGAGCCGGGCGTAGCCCGCCGCGTCCGGTCGAGTGGCAACGCCCTGCGAGGATACGAAGACCACGCGCCGCACGCCTCCCGAGGCGGCGATTTTCAGCACCTGCTCTGGTTCCGGACCCGCCACCAACTGCTCGCCGGTGATCAGGAGAAACAGGGTGTCTGCTCCCGCGAGGGCGGGGGAGAGGCTTTCCGGCTCGCCCAGATCGGCCCGAACCGAGCGGACTCCGTCGGGCAGCGAAAGGTCCGCATGCCGCGCGACGGCTGTCACCTCCTCGCCGGCGTCCGCCAGCGCCCGCACGAGGGGCGCGCCGATATTTCCGGTAGCTCCGGTGACCACGATCATTGAGACTCCTTAGTTAGTTGTCTGACTAAAAAGACGGTAGCCGGTCATCGCCGTGCTGTCTACAGTTAGTTGTGTGACTGACTCACAGGCGAAGGCCGGATCGGGCAAGCGGGAGCGGCTGGTCGAAGCTGCGGTGCGGGTGTTCTATCAGCAGGGCGTGGAGAAGACGACGATCGCCGACATCGCGCGTGCCGCGGACGTTCCGGTCGGCAACGTCTACTACTACTTCAAGACGAAAGACCAGCTCATCGAGGCGGCGATCGGCTCGCACGCGCGCATTCTCGATGCCGTGATCGCCGCGAGCGACCGGCACGAGACGCCTTCGGGGCGGCTGAAGGCCCTGATCGCGGGATGGGTCGCCGATCGTGAGCAGACCATGCGTTACGGCTGCCCGTTCGGGACTTTGTCCTCGGAATTGGACAAGCGGGCGGACGGGCTCGATACCGCGGCCGCCGAGGTGATGCGCGTGCTGGTGGATTGGGCTGAACGGCAGTTCGCCGCGATGGGGCGCGCGGACGCGAGGGAGCTCGCGATCGCCTATGTCGCGGCATATCAAGGAATTTCCCTGCTCACCAACACTTTTCGTGATCCCGGACTGATGGTCGCCGAAGGGGCGCGGCTGTCGCGCTGGATCGATTCGCTGGTGAGCTGATCTCCGGCCGGGCGCGGATGCCGAAACCGGGTCTTGCATTCGATGCATTGCCGATATATCGTCGATAACATGATTCGAACACGAGAGCCTTGGGAGGCTGACATGGAACACCGAGAACATCGAGAATTCGGCCGGCGTGGCCGCGGGCGGGTGCCCGCTCACGAGGGCTTCGAGCACGGGCGGCGCTTCCGCCGCGGCGGACATCACGGCTTCGGCCCGGAGTTCGGGCCGGGCTTCGGTCCCGGCTTCGGGCCTGGCTTCGGCCCGCACTTCGGACGCGGGCGCGGACGCGGCGGCCGGGGTAGGCGTGGTGACGTACGCGCGGCCGTGTTGCTGCTGCTCGCCGAGCAGCCCATGCACGGTTACGAACTGATCCAGCAGATCCGTGAGCGCAGCAACGACATCTGGTGGCCGAGCCCCGGATCGATCTACCCCGCGCTGGCGCAACTGGAGGACGAGGGCCTGGTCCTCATCGAGAAGGTCGCCGGGCGCAAGACCGCGAAGCTCACCGAGTCCGGCAGCGAGTACGTCGCCGCGCACCGGGACGAGCTGGGCGATCCGTGGGTGGACGTGCAGCAGGACGTCGGCGCTCAGGCGATGGACCTGCGCGCGCTCGTCGGACAGCTGATGGGGGCGGTGGCCCAGGTTGCGGCGGCAGGCACCCCGCAGCAGGCGGCGCGGGCGGCGGAGCTGCTCACCGAGACCCGCAAGTCCCTTTACCGCATCCTCGCCGAGGACGAGACCCCCGAGAAGTAGGGGAGGCGAAACACCCCTATACCGCGCGCATTTCGAGCCGATCAGAGGGATCATTGTGAGATGCGACAGTCGAGCCGAGCGAGAACTTGGGGCGTTTCACACTTGCGTGATGCCGTGCTGGCCTGCGTAGTGGCCGGTGTGGCCACGCTCGGCCCGGGCGTGGCGTCGGCCGAGCCGCTCGGCTTCCGCCCGCCCGACGTGCCGACGTACGCCGCTCCACCGCAATCGGACCACCTGGCCGCCGCGTGGTATCAGAAGAGTCATCCGAACGCGGTCCCGAGCGGTACCAACGATTTCGGCTGCGTGCCCAGCGCCCGGCATCCCCGTCCGGTGGTGCTCGCGCACGGGACCGACTCCACAGCCTATTCCGACTGGGCGGGGATCGCGCCGCAGCTGACCGCGGCCGGATTCTGCGTATTCGCGCTGAACTACGGCGGCAAGCCCGGCGCGCACAGCTACGGCACCGAGGATCTGGTGCTCAGTGCCTACCAGGTCGGTGCGTTCGTCGATCGAGTGCTCGCGGCGACCCACGCGGACAAGATCGATCTGGTCGGATTCTCGCAGGGCGCCAACGTGACTCGTTACTACGTCAACAAACTGGGCGGTGCGCCGAAGGTCGAGCAATGGGTCGGCCTCGCATCGCCCAGCTACGGCGGTGTGATGTACGGGCTGGTGCCGGTCGCCGAGGCGATCCCGGGCGCTCTGCAGGCGTTCGCTCAGGTGACTTCGCTCGCCGCCGTGCAGCAGGTCGAGGGGTCGCCGCTCATGCTCGATCTCAACGCGGGCGGCGACACGGTGCCCGGGGTGCGGTACGTGACCGTCGGCAGCCACGTCGACGAGATGATCCAGCCGTTCGAGAACATCGCGCTGCGCGGGCCCGGCGCGCGGAACCTCGCCCTGCAAGATCTGTGTCCGGCCGACCTCACGGGGCACTTCCACATGGTGTACGACCCGTTCGTGCAGGAGTTGCTGCTCACCCTGCTGGATCCGGGCAGTCCGGCCCCGGTGTGCAGGCCGGTCCCACTGGGCACCGGTATCCCGGAGGTCATCATCGCGGGTCATTCCTGACCGGAACCGCCCGCGGCGCCTGGTTCGCGGACTGCTGCGACCCGGTAGGACGGTGATCGGACTCGGTTCAGCTAGCACGCGTACAGGCTTATCGAGGCAGCCGAACGTCTGCCGGAGGCGGGCGCCGTGCCCACCGCCGAGCGGCCGATGCGTGTCGCCGAGTTCGCCGTGTTCTTCGCCCGTGTGGGTTCGGTACGCGCGCCGGGCTGACGCCGACGCGGCTGGATCCGGTCCGCTGACCGCGGCACGGCAACCTCGCGGTCTCTCGGCTTTCGTCGACCACCTCGGGCAACCAGGACATAGCTCGGCGCGGCGTCGGCTCTTGCGTGAACAAGTTTCAATCAATGATTGAATCAACGATGGAAAGATGCTTGACTGGGCGCATGCCGAAACCGGTCTCCGACGCCGCGACCACCCGCGATCGTCTGCTGACGGCCGCCGAGCGACTGCTGCTGGAAGGCCGATACGACGAGGTGTCCGTGCGGGGTATCTGCGCGCAGGCAGGAGCGAACCCGGCGGCGGTGCACTACCACTTCGGGTCGAAGGACGCCCTGGTCGCCGCGTTGCTCGAGGAGCGGTTGGGTCCGGTGTGGGCGGACCGGCTGGCCGCTGTCACCGGCGGGCACGGGTCGATCGCCGAGGTGGTCGATGCGGTGATCGAGCCGTTCGTCGAGTTGGCCGCCGATCCGGTGGGGCGGTTGCATCTGAGACTGCTGGCGCAATTCGTCCTCGGCAGGCAGGTGACCGAGTGGCGGCAGCCGTGGTTCCGGATCGATGCGTGGGTGAGCCTGTTGCCGGGCGTGAGCGAGCGCGAGAGCAGGCGCCGGTGGATGTTGGCGTTCGACCTCCTCATCATGCGATTCGGCAGTGCGGAGCACCGAGAGATGTCGCAGGAGGCGGTGGCCACCCTCCGGGAATTCGTGGTGGCCGGATTGACCGCTCCGACAGGAGAGAAACAATGAACGACGTATTCGCACCCGCCCAACTCGGGCCGATCACCCTGCGCAATCGGGTGATCAAGGCCGCGACCTTCGAGGGCCGCACGCCGGACGCGCTGGTGACCGACGACTTGATCGAGTTCCATCGCGAGGTCGCCGCCGGGGGCGTCGGGATGACGACCGTGGCCTATTGCGCGGTCGCTCCCGGCGGCCGGACCGACCGGCATCAGATTTGGCTGCGCCCGGAAGCGGTGCCGGGGCTCCGGAGGCTCACCGAAGCCGTGCACGGTGCGGGTGCCGCGGTGAGCGCGCAGATCGGCCATGCCGGACCGGTGGCGAACGCGGCCTCCAACCGAGTTCCGGCGCTGGCGCCGAGCCGGATGTTCAGCCCGCTGTCGATGCGGATGATGCGAACCCCGGACGAGAACGGGATCCGCGAGCTCGTGGCCGCTCATGCCGGCGCGGCGAAGCTGGCCGAGGAGGCGGGTTTCGATGCGGTGGAGATCCATTTCGGGCACAACTATCTGGTCAGCTCGTTCCTGAGCCCCAAACTGAACCGTCGCGCGGACCGGTACGGCGGCAGCTTGGCGAACCGGGCGCGGCTGGCGCGTGAGATCGCCGCCGCGGTAAGGGAAGCTGTGGGCGGCAGGCTCGCGGTGACCGCGAAGCTGAACATGGAAGACGGAGTGCGGGGCGGGCTCACGGTGCCCGAGTCGATCCAGGTCGCCGCGTGGCTGGAAGCCGACGGCAGCCTGGACGCGCTGGAACTGACGGCGGGTAGCTCACTGCTCAACCCGATGCTGCTGTTCCACGGTGACGCCCCGCGGAAATCGTTCGGCGACGTTCTCCCGGTGCCCGCGCGATGGGGATTCCGGATGGTCGGCAAGGCATTCCTGAAGGAGTATCCGTACCGGGAGGCGTATCTCCTCGAGCGCGCACGGCACTTCCGCAGGGAATTGTCGATGCCGCTGATCCTGCTGGGTGGCATCACGAATCTGGACACCATGCGGCTCGCGCGGGCAGAAGGCTTCGAGTTCGTCGCCATGGGTCGTGCGCTGCTGCGGGAGCCGAATCTGTTGCGACGCATCCAATCGGATGCGTCGACGCGGTCGGCGTGCGTGCACTGCAACGAGTGCATGCCCACGATCTACACCTGTACTCGGTGCGTATTCCGTCCTGGTCAGCCGCGCGATCCCGTCGAGCTGACACTGTCGGGCATCGGCGGCGCCGGCACGCGGCGATAAGCGGTCGCTGATCGACCGGCACCGTGTCGGCGAGGGGCAGTCGAACGCGGGCCGTGGACCGGATGGCATCGCCGTGCCAGAAGAGGACGAAGAAGCGTGTACGTGTCCGAAACGCGAATTGCACGCGGCAGTAGGCCGGAACCCCACTTCCTTGCGGCGAACCAGCCGATCACCGGGTACGGCAGATCAGCCCGAGCGGTGGCGTCGTGAACGTGCTCCGTTGGGGATGCGTGGGTGCCGAGCGTGGCGTAGATCGTCGCCAGCGCGGCGACACAGTGGTACAAAGCGGTGCCGAACCGGTCGGCGCGATCGGCGGGACGGTCGCGCGTCGCGGCGGCGATCAGCCACAGCGGGGACGCGATCGGGAGGGTGCCGAAGAGTCCGGAGTACGACGACCGGGAGTAGCGGCTCAGGATGACGCGGTATCGGCAAGTACCGAGCGCGAGCACCCGCCGCGCTGACCCGTCCTACCTGGGGGAGGGCGTGACGCGCGAACCGAACTTCGTCGCTCCGGATTCGAGGCCGGTCTTCCGGGTATGCGCCAGATGTCAGCTTGTTCCGATATTCCAGGAGGTTGTTGTGGCTGAACATGGAAGCGGTGCTCGCGAGGGCGTCGAGGGCGTCGTCGAAGACGCCAAGGGCAAGGTGAAGGAAGCGGCTGGCACCGTCACCGGTCATGAGGACCTGAAGAACGAAGGTCGCGCGCAGCAGGACAAGGCGGAATCGCAGCGCGAGGCGGCCAGGAAGGAAGCCGCGGCCGAGAAGGCGCGAGCCGAAGCCGACGTCGACGAGGCCCGTCAGTCCGCCCATCAGCACGGGCGCTGATCACGCGCTGGTTCGTCCCACCGCGGGTATCCGCCGCCGTCAGCAGAGCTGGCGGCGGCGGACCGGCGTCATGGGCCCGCTTCGCTCAGTCGCGGTGAACGAGGATCGTCACGGGCCGATCGGGATGCGGGGTGCCCCGGCCGCCCCGCACGGCGAACACGTCAGCGGGCTTTCTGGGCCTCGGTAGCTTGGCCAAGAGAGTGAACTGGTCATCGAGTGCGGTGCGCATCGCGTCGACCAGAGCGCGGTCGAAGCGAAGCGTGCGCAGCGAGGTGTAGATGTCCACCCAGGCCGGCAGCGCGAAGGAAGCATCGAGCCAACTGTGCTGGTCGGGCAGGTACACGGTAAGAATCGGCGGATCGTTGTACCCGAGCCCGGGCCAGGAGTCCACCGACTGACCGGCCACTTGCATGACGAAAGTCAATGCCTCGGAGTGTAATTGCAGCATGCCGCGTTTGACGGCGTGGCGGGGGTCATCGCTCCATCCGCTGACATCGAACCGCCTGCAATCGATCACGGTGCGGCGGGAGCCCCAGTGCTCGGAGAACCACCGGCGGATCTCGCGATTCCATTCGAGCGCGGCCAGTATGTCGACACCTCCCGCCTGTGCCTGCTTCAGATCGGGAACCCTTTCGGCGATCTCCGTCATATCCAACGCGGCCTCGGACTTCGGGTAGCGCCGTGCCAGCCGCACCGGCGATTTGTGCCGTCGGCCGTATCGTCCGAGCCCTGCGAAGGCGGCGTAGTGGATATCCCAGCCCTGCGGATGGTTGGTCGGCGGCGGTAGGTCGACGGGGCGGCCCGCGACCAGTGCGTCGGCGATCCGATTGGCCACTCCGGCGTCGTCGTAGTGGGTGCGCAACAGCCGTAATGTGCACACCGCGGCGAGTACATCGATGATCAACGGCGCGTAGCTCGGTACGTCCAAGACGAGGGTGGACGGGGGAAACAAAGGCTGGTTCTGTTCGGAACGATCCGGTAGCAGATTGCGCGACGACATCGCTCGGTCGAGCGAGATTGTCTGCTGCACAGAGATATCCGCCACGGTACGTCCGCGAAGAAAATCGGAGTGTTCCAGCAGATACTGGGTCAACTCGACCTCGCGTCGACACCACAGGCTGGCGGTGTAGGTCTCGGACCGCACCCGGGCGATCGCCGGTGTGGCGGCGAACAGGCGCCACACCATGCCCGTGTTGGACTCGCCGGTAGGGACGGTCATCGCGTCGATGGCCACGTCGGGGGCGCGCCACAGACCGAGTTCGATCAGTTCGGGCTTCGTGTCGCCGGACCGATGGCTGAGCGCCAGAGAAGGCCGTGGCCACCACGGGGCTATGGCGGCGAACGCGAAGGTCGCCACGTCGGCGAGCCGGACATCCCGCCACGGATGGGTGGCCGCGGCTTCCAGCCAGGCCAGAGTCCGCAGTCCCAAGGCATAGCGGCGCAGGACGCACAATCCCAGCGCGCTGACCGGACGATCCCTGCTGATCAGATAGCCGATCGCGTCCATGATCGGCGGACAGACCAGCAACCTCGCGACGATGGCGACGGCTTCCCGCAGCCGCTCCGGTTCCAGCTCCTGCGTCAACCAGAACCAGTGGTCTCGCCACTCGAGTGATTGTCCTTGTTGCGTGGGTACCTTGATCGGCAGCCCGTCGGGCCACGTCGCGCAGTAGAAGGTCTCGATCGCTTCGGCGAGATCCATTCGCAGGTGGCGTGTCTGCTCGAACACCCCCATCGCTTGGTCGACCCGGCGGATCGTCACGTGATACAGCAGATCCGCATCCGTGGAGGGCGCGCGGAACATGCTCGAAAAGGTGTTTCCGACGATAGAGGTGAGCCACGCGCGGATGAACTGCGATTGCAGGCGGGCTTGTGACGGTTCCTCCGTACTCGTTCGCTGTAGCTCATCCGACAACGAAATCAGCTGCGCAAGACTGTATTCGCGATCATATTCGAGCGGACCCGCTTGCGCGAGGACGTCATCGAGCGCGGCCGAGTTGGTCGAACGGCTCGCACCGGGTGGAAACAGGTCCCATTCCGTCGCCCCGAAAAGCGGCCAGTCGTCGAGCGCGCCGCGGTGGGACCAGATCTGGTAGGCGAGCGGGAGCGGTACCCCCTCGATGGCGTGTTGCACCCCGTGGGCGACCCAGTAGTCGTGAGGCCACGGCTCGGTCCACAGAATCGTCGTGTCGTCGCCGAATTTCCGATCCAGCCACCGCCACCACGACTCCCACAATCCGGGATCGATTCGCCGGACCGCCGTCCGGAACCACGCGTAGGCTCCGGCCGCCACCGCCGATGCCTCGGACCGCGACATGCTGCCTCGAATTCGGTTGTCGTGCGGATCGATTCATTTGAGAATACGGTGCTGCGCCCGAATGCGGCAGCCGACGAGACTCGTTGGTAGCGCGGCCGCGGCCGGTGCGGGGTCGGCGGCAAACCTGTGGGCATCGCGGGCGGGCTCGTACTACCGATAATCGGGGGGCGCGGCAGCCCGGCGAGCCGGCGCCTAGGCGTACGGCTCGACGGTGCGCACGTACTCGAGCCTCGTGAGTCGCTCGGCTGTCTCCGGCGACGACGTGATGACCAATCGGTTGGCGCCGCCGTCCTCGACGACTTCCGCACCGGATCTCCGCAGCCAGTCGAAGAACTCCGAACGGATTGCCGTGAGAATGGTGTCGTCGCCGAGGTCACCCGGAATCAGGAGGACGAGGTATCGGCGGTCTTGCGCTGGCATAAGGCTCTCCTTCGATCATCCCCGGGACTCGATCGGATCAGGGCGGTGGCCCCTTTCACCGGCGAACTGCCGCCCTCGGATGCCTCGGCGGAGTCACGAAGTCCGCATGTTACGCGGATACTCGCTCGCTGGATCGCACGCGCGGCCGATCGACCCGGCTGCGCTCGGAACCGATTCCGTCCGGCGAGCCGGAAGTGCCGCTCGTCGGGAACGAACGGTCCGTCCGCGCAGATCCGCGCAGTAGATCAGCGCGAAGACCCGTCGGCCGCTGCCCGGCGGGCCGCGCTGACCGCACGCTTGGCGATGGCCCAGCGGTGGACTTCCGAAGGCCCGTCGTAGATGCGGAAGGGCCGTACTTCGCGGGAGAGGCGCGCCAGCGGGAGGTCGTCGGAAACACCGAGCCCGCCGCACAACTGAATGCTGCGGTCGACGATGCGGAAGATCGCCTCGGCGGCGAAGGTCTTCGCGATCGAGGTGGCGTTGCCCGCGTGCTCTCCGTTGTCCAGTTCCCAGCAGGCGCGTACCAGCAGCGCGCGGGTGGCGGCGATGTCGATCTCGTTGTCGGCGATCATCTTCTGCGCCATGCCCAGATCGCCGATCCGGGAACCGAAGCCTTCACGCTGGGCGACACGCTCGACGGCGATGTCGTGGCCTCTGCGCGCCGCTCCCAGCCAGCGCATCACGTGCGTCATGCGAGCCGGACCCAGTCGCACCTGGGCGTATTCGAAGCCGCGGTCGACAGCGCCGAGCACCGCTTCGCCGGGGACGAACATGTCCTCGAAGAAGACTTCGCAGTGTCCGCCGATCATGGCGCGGTCCAGCGTGGTGATATGCCTGCCCACGCGCAGGCCTGGGGTGTCGGCGGGTGCCAGGAACATCGTGGCCCCGCCCCGCTGTCCCGGTTCGCCGGACGTGCGGGCCATCACGATGAAGAAGCCGGCCCCGTCGGCGCCGGTGATGAAATGCTTGTGGCCGTTGATCCGCCAGCCGCCGTCGACGGGGACGGCCCTGGTGGCCAGCGCCGCCGGGTCGGAACCGGCTCCGGGCGCCGGCTCGGTCATCGCGAAGGCCGAGCGCACCTCGCCGCGGGCGAGCGGTTCCAGGTAGCGCGACTTCTGCTCCGCGTCGGCGATGTGGGCGAGCATGTGGACGTTGCCCTCGTCCGGCGCCGCGATGTTGAGCGCCGTCGGGCCGAACAGCGAGTAGCCCGCCTCCTCGAACACCGGCGCGCGATCCGACATCGACAGGCCGTGGCCGCCGTACTCGACGGGCGCGTGCGGCGCGAAGACCCCGGCCTCGCGCGCGAGCTTGTTCAGCGTGACGCGCAGTCCGTCGCCGCCCGCGGCGGTGATGTCGCCGGAATGCTCGTCTTCGATCGGCAGCACCGTCTCCCGCACGAACTCCCGGGTGCGGTCGATCAGCGCCCGAACTGCGTCGGAATAGGTCAGATCGATCGGCATCGCGCATTCCTCCTCGACATCCAGCGCCCGTCCGGACCGAACGATCGCTCTGTCTGAACACTGTTCCATTGGGCGCCTGTGGTGTCAAAGAGCGCGCTTCCTGCGGGTGTCCGGCGCGAGTGGTGGATGTTTGTTGTTCAGTTATTCTGAACAACATGCGAAATGGGACTATGGCGCCGCACGAGGCGATCCGGCACGCGCGCCGCGCCGCGGGCCTGTCGCTGCGCGAAGTGGCCCGCCGTCTCGAGGTGAGTCCGGCGACGCTCAGCGCTGTGGAGACGGGAAAGACCGGAATCTCGATCGCCCGGCTCACTCGCTTGTCCGATGTGCTGGGTGTGCCGGTCGCTCATTTGCTCGGCGGCACCTTTCCCGCGGCGCGCCCGAGCCACGGCCGGGCCGATTCCGAGCGGGATACGCAGGGTGACTGGCGCGAGTTCGCCCCGCTGGATGTCGACCCGGTGCTGGCCGCCGCCCTCACGTCGTTCGTAGAGATCGGCTACCACGGCACGACCGTCCGCGCGATCGCCCGGCGGGCGGGCACCAGCGTTCCCGGCCTCTACCACCATTATCGCGATAAGCACGACCTGCTGGTCCGCATCCTCGATCTGACCATGGACGAACTGCACTGGCGAGTGCGCGCCGCCCGCGCCGAAGGCCGCGACAGCATCCACCGGTTGCGCCTGATCGTCGAAGCGTTGGCCCTGTTCCACACCCACCGCCGCGACCTCGGTTTCATCGGCGCCAGCGAGATGCGCAGCCTTTCTCCGGGGGAACGCGCGCGCATCGCCCGCTCCCGTCGCGATATCCAAGCCATCCTGGACGAAGCGATCGCCGCGGCTCATGCCGAGGGTCGCATCGCCAATTCCCAGGTTCAGGCGGCAGGTCGTGCCATAGCCACCATGTGTACCGCCATCCCCCAGTGGTTTCGCGAGTCGGGCCCGGCGACGCCAGAGGAAGTGGCCGCGCAATACGCGGATTTCGCCCTGGGTGTGCTCGGGGTCGATCCGGTGCGTTAGCCGCACATTCGCGGCTTCGCCCCCGTCCTTCGCCGGTGGCCGGACAACACCCCGGCGAACAGCCCCACCTTGGTGGTGATCGGCATACCCCTTGGGGATCGGAGCCCAGCACTCGGGGGCCTGATGGCGGCGGCGCATACGGCGGAAAGTAGGACGAGTACCGCCAGTGAACCGGAGCAGCCCATGTCGACTCTCAGCACAATCGCCGCCACGGAGGAACGGCGTGCCACGGTGTGGACCGAGGACGGCACGGCGCTCGCAATTCGCGAATACGGCCCGAGAGACGCGGACCTCACCGTCGTCCTGCTGCACGGACATTGCCTGCGCAGCGAATCCTGGACCTACGTCCGCGACGAGCTGCTGCGCCGCTACGCAGGCGCCCGGATCGTCTGCTACGACCACCGCGGCCACGGCGAGTCCGCCGCCGCGCCCCCGCGGACCTACAACATCGACCAGCTCGGCCGGGACCTGCGCGAAGTTCTCGATGTTGTCGCACCGACCGGGCCGGTCGTGCTCGTCGGCCACTCGATGGGTGGTATGACCGCGCTGACCTACGCCGGTCAGAATCCGCACGAGATCGGCACCCGTGTCGTCGGGGTCGCCCTTCTCGCGACCGCGTCGGGCGGTCTCACCGACGCCGGGTTCGGCCGTCTCCTGCGCAGCCCGGTCGTCTCCGCGCTCCAGGCGGCCGTCCGACTCGCGCCGGGGGCGATGCACCACGCGAAGCTGCTGGCCTGTCAGCTGTTCGCCCCGCTCGTCCGTACCGCGGAATTCGGTGATCGCAAGGTGAGCCCGCGGGTGCTCGCCCTCGCCAACGCGATGCGCAACGAGACGCCGATCGTCACGATGGCGAGCTTCTTGAGCGACCTCATGGTCTACGACCGAACCGAGGCTCTCGCGCTTCTGTCCCGGATTCCGACGCTGGTGCTGTGCGGTGGCGCCGACTTGATGACGCCCCCGTCGCATTCCGTCGCGATGGCCGCCGCCGTCGAGTACTCGGACTTCGTGATCGTCGAGAGCGCCGGACACTCGGTGATCCTGGAGCAGCCCGCCCTGGTGGCGGAGGCCGTCGCGCGCCTGATGACGCGCGCGGGCGAGGACGCCGACCTCACCTGTGTCGCGTAGCGTCCGGAAACCTCACAGGTATCGCTGGCGGAGTTTGCCCTTGACCTGCGTCCCGGGTATTCGAGCAGGGTCGTGCAGCCGTGGTGCCGGGACCAGAAGCTGACCTGCGCCATGACCCGGCTGGCTCCTACGGGGACCGTAACCGTCTGGGCAGCAGGGTGACTCGGAGCAGAGCTGTACCGACGCGCCCGTCCAAGTCCCTCTCTCTGGTTCTCGCAGCGGTTATTTCACCCGAAGTGGGCAATACGGTCCATGGAGAGGTGAGAACCATGAGTTTGTTCCGAAATGCTGACAGATACCGATGGCGCCGCACCGGCGGAGTGCGGCGCAGCCGGTGGCGCACCGGTTACGGAAGCGGATGGCGCAACCGGTATGGCGGCCGGCGGCGGCACGAGCGTCGGGGGCCGGGCAGGTATGCGAGATCCGGCGGATTGCGAGGGGCCGCGCGCTTCGGCTTCATCGCACGCGGGATCGCCTACATCGTCATCGGCATTCTCGCCTTCATGCTGGCCGTCGGCACCGCGCAGCACGAGCCGACCGCGGGCGGTGCGCTGGCGGCGCTCGCCGGTAAGCCGCTGGGCTATCTGCTGCTGTGGATCCTGGTCCTCGGATTCGCGGCTCTGGCCGCCTGGCGGCTGGCGCAGGCCGCCGCCGCGCCCGCGACAAGTTCGAATGGGCCCCGGCTGCGCGCCTTGGCCCTCGGAATCCTTTATGCCATAGCGTTCTTCGTCGTTCTCAGGTTCGTCGTGGACGGCCGGACACCGCAGCCGAGTGACGCACTCGCACGCGATGTGACCGCCCAGATACTCGGCTGGAACGGCGGCCAAGTGGTCGTCTTGCTCCTCGGCTTGGCCATCCTGGCCGGGGGAGTCCTGATAACCCTGCGCGGGATCCGGCTGGGCTTCCTCGACGATCTGCGAATGGGCTGGATGACCCGCGCTTCGCGGGAGACCGTGATTTGGCTGGGCCGGATCGGCTATCTGGCGCGGGGCGTAATCGTCATCGGCATCGGAGTCGCCGCGGTGGTGGCGGCCGCGAACTACGAACCGGCGAACGCCAAGGGGGTCGACGCTGTTCTGCATGATTTCGCCGACAGCGCCTTGGGCCCTTGGCTGCTCATCGCTGTGTCCCTCGGGCTGATGGCGTTCGGGATACTGTCGTTCCTCCAAGCGCGATACCGGCGCACCCATGGCGGTGTTCCGGTCTGAATTCATGCGAGTGGACAGCCCGCCATGTCCCGAGGTCAGCCGCGTGTGTCCGCCGTCGGCTCGGACCGGTCGGACGGCCCTTTGATCTCGATGATCGGTAACCGGAGCGCGGCCGGAGCGTCGGCCGGGACCACGGGGTTGCGTGGCGGCACGGGGGCGATGCGCCGGTAGGGCGCGCCCGGCTCGGGACGCGGATCCGGCTCACCCTTGTTCGGCCAGAGGGCGGTGGCGCGCTCGGCCTGCGCGGTGATCGTGAGCGAAGGGTTCACCCCGAGATTGGCCGAGATGGTCGAACCGTCGATGACATGCAGTCCCCGGTACCCGTGCATCCGGTGGTAAGGATCGACCACCCCGGCGTCCGAGGAGTCACCGATGACGCAGCCGCCGATGAAATGCCCGGTCATCGGGATGTCGAACAGAGCGCTCCAACCGGCGCCCGGGATGCCGTCGATCTTGTCGGCGACCCGGTGGGCCACCTCGTGCCCGGCCGGAAGCCAGGTCGGATTCGGTTCGCCCACACCTTGTCTGGTGGTCATCTTGCGACCGAACAGACCGCGTTTGGTGTAGGTGGTGATGGAGTTGTCGACCGACTGCATCACCAGCAGCCCGATCATCTGTTCCGACCAGCCGCGCGGATTCTGGATGTGGAAGGCGTCGCGGCCGAGCTTGCGCATGGTTCGCGCCCACAGGCGCAGCTTCGATGTCCGCCCGTCGGGGTCGATCATGGCGGTGCCGATGAGGCCGATGGCGTTGCTGCCCTTGCCGTAGCGCACCGGCTCGATGTGGGTGTCTTCGTCCGGGTGGATCGAAGAGGTGATCGCCACCCCTTTGGTGAAGTCGGAGTCCTTGCGGCGGCTGCGTATCGAGAGCAGCTCCTCGGAGTTGGTGCGGGAGAGTTCGCCCAGACGCGGGGAGATATCCGGCAGAGAACCCCGGTCGCGGAGCCGGTGCAGCAGTCTCTGGGTGCCGAGCGCGGCCGCGGCGAAGACGACCTGCTCGGCGGTGAACTCGCGGCGCGCCCCGCGGACCCAGCGTCCGGTGCGGACGGTGGAGATCTGGTAGCCGCCGCCGGGCAGCGGACGCACATCGGTCACCGTGGTGAGCGGATGGACCGTCGCACCGGCCCGCTCCGCGAGGTAGAGATAATTTTTGACCAGGGTGTTCTTGGCGTTGTGGCGGCAGCCGGTCATGCACTCGCCGCAGTGCGTGCAGGTGTTGCGGGCGGGGCCCGCGCCGCCGAAGAACGGGTCGGGCACATCCTGACCGGGCCGCGCGCCGTTGCCGCCGAACAGGACGCCGACGGGGGTGCTGCGGTAGGTCGAGCCGACGCCCATCTCCTCGGCGATCTCGGCCAGTACGCGGTCCGACGGCGTGGTCGCGGGGTTGGTCGTCACGCCCAGCATCCGCTTGGCCTGGTCGTAGTGCGGAGCGAGCTCGTCCTTCCAGTCGGTGATGTGGGCCCACTGGCGGTCGCGGTAGAACTTGTCCGGCGGTTCGTAGAGGGTGTTCGCGTACACCAGCGAGCCGCCGCCGACGCCCGCGCCCGCCATGATGAAGGTGTCCTTCAGCAGCGTCAGCCGCTGGATGCCGAAGCAACCCAGGGCGGGGGCCCACAGGTACTTCTTCGCGTCCCAGGAGGTCGTGGCGAACTCGTCGTCGGCGAAACGCCGTCCCGCCTCGAGCACGCCGACCCGGTAGCCCTTCTCGGTGAGCCGCAGCGCGGTCACACTGCCGCCGAACCCGGAACCGACGACCACCACGTCGTAGTCGAACGTCATTTGATCTCCACCACTCGTCGAAAGTTGTTGCCGCAGAGAAGGTCGCGTCAAGAGACGCGCCTCGAGTCGTAGTCCGCGAAGTCGACCTTGCGCGTATGCCACCGATAGCTGGTGACGGTGCCCGGCCAGTTGTTCGTGATCCGCCCGGCCGCGTTGCGATACCAGCTCGAGCAGAAGTTCCACGGTGTGCGGTCGAGCCGCTGCTGCAGCCTGCGATCGAACCGGGCCTCGACATCGGGGCGCACTTCGAGCACGTGGCCCGGCCGCTCGGCGAGACGCTGGACGGCCCGGCGGATATAGCGGGCCTGGGATTCGATCATGTAGACGATCGAACCGACGCCGAGGTTGGTGTTGGGGCCGTAGACGAGGAACAGGTTCGGGTAACCGGGAACCGTGATGCCTTGGTAGGCCCGGGCCCCCTGCGACCACTCGTCGGCCAGCTTGCGCCCGCCTCGGCCGGAGATCCGCATCGGCCAGAGGAATTCGGTGCCCTTGAAGCCCGTGCCGTAGACCACCGCGTCCACCTCGTGCAGCGCGCCGTCGGCGGTGCGCACGCCCTCCGGGGTGATCTCGGCGATCGCGGTGGTCTCCACCGTTACGTTGGAGCGGGTGAGCGCGGGCAGGTAGTCGTTGGAGAACAGCGCCCGCTTGCAGCCGGCCGGATAGTCGGGGGTCAGCTCGGCCCGCAGGTCCGGATCCGCCACCTGGCGCTTCAGATGCCGCAGGCCGATCCGCGTCACCAGCTTGCGGATGACCGGCACGTCGACGATGCCCAGCGCGAGGAACTCGCAGAACAGCCAGAACGCGAACCGCTCGGTCAGGCGGGTGATCGGCAGGAGCCGGAAGGCGCGATGATGCCAGGCTTTGTACTCGACGTCCGGTTTCGGCATGATCCACGCGGCCGAACGCTGGAACAGCGTCAACTGCGCCACCGAGGGCGCGATCGCGGGCACGAACTGGACCGCGCTCGCGCCGGTGCCGATGACCGCCACCCGCTTGCCGGTCAGGTCGGCTTCGTGATCCCACTCGGCGGAGTGGAAGGCCGTGCCGCGGAAGGTCTCCACACCGGGGATGTTCGGCAGCGCGGGCCGCGAGAGCTGCCCGACCGCGGAGATCAGCACATCGCAGGTCAGCTCGGCGCCGTCGGCGGTGCGCACGGTCCACCGTCCGGTGGCGTCGTCGAACTCGGCCTCGGTGACCTCGGTGCGGAAGCGGATCTTGGGCAGCAGATCGTGCTCGCGAGCGATCCCGCGCAGGTAGGCGAGGATGTCCGGCTGCCGGGAGAACCGCTTCGGCCAGTCGGTGCGCGGCGCGTAGGAGTAGGAATACAGCGGCGAGGGGATGTCGCAACCCGCGCCGGGGTAGGTGTTCTCCCGCCAGACGCCGCCGACGTCCTCGGCCCGCTCCAGGATCTGGAAATCGTGCAGGCCCGCACGCTGGAGTTCCATCGCCATGCCGAGCCCCCCGAAACCGGTGCCGATGATGACGATCGAAGGTGTGCTCATGACGACAACGCTATGACCTGGACAAAGACCGATGCCAAACACCTGAGGTCAGAAAATCCATACTTTCGGCCAATCGGCGTCCGAACCCTACCCGCGGCTCATCCGTTGGGGAGGATCACCGCGCGCCCGCTGATCTTCCCTTCGTGCGGCTGACTGGTAGGCGAGCGGCGGCCCGGATGGTTCGATACCGCAGCGCCTTCATCGCCACGCCTACTGGAAGGAGCTCACGTTGTTCACCTGGTTCGCCTGCGTGTACCCGCTCAGCACGTACTCGCAGCTGAAACCGCCGGAACTGTCCCAGGTGATCGGGGTCGACTCGGTGCCGACATCGGTGATCCACAGGATGTAGATCTCGTGCCCCGCCTCGTACTCGGAGCTGGTCTGTCCGGGGGCGAGAATGAACAGCGATTTGGGCTGGTCCCATTCCTGCCGGTAAACCGAAACGTACATGTCCGTGTCGTTGTACAGCTTGTACCAGCCGGGCGAACTCTTCTGCGCGGGCGGCTGCTCGGTCGGTGCGGACAAAGACACGATCTTCCGCTTGGCTCCCATGCCGGTATCGGTCATCGGTCGTCTCCCTTCAGGTCGTGCGCTCGACAGCAATCGATGGCGCGAACCTCGTTCGCCCGGTGCAGCATATGAATTCGCGGCCGTGCGTTCCCTCACCTCTTTCGGATGAATTACTCCCGCATCGAGGAGCGGAGACGGCGATCTGGATACAGCTGCGGGAATCCGCTCCGATATGGAGCCGTTTCTGCTGTACTTGCTGTCGGCGATTCGCCTTGGACGACGACTACGAGATCAGCGCAGCGTCACGGGCGGTGTCGAGCCCGGTAGCGGTGCGCTCACACAGTGAGGACGAGACCATGGCCGAAAAGACTGCCACGACTTACCAGATCATCAACTACGAGACGGGCCAAGCACTCGCGGTCGACGGCACCGCGGACAGCGTGACCATGCGCCAGCGTGCCGCCGACGACGACGCGCAGCTGTGGACCTGTCCGGCCAATCCCGAAGAGGGCGATTTCGGCATCGTCAACAAGAAAACGGGCGGCCATCTCGCGGCGATCCGTGCGAATGGGCACCTGGTGTGCAGCGAGGAGCATTACGGATGGGACCTGCCGGATTTCCCGGAGATTTCTCCGATCGCGACCAGCGACGACGAATTCGTCGTCGGGGTGATCCAGAACAATCGACCGCAGCTGTTGATCAACCGGGAAAGCGACCGGGAGAAGTGGATTTTCCGGAAGGTGTGAGCGTTCGCGGATCGGCTGCCGCCCGCTATTTCGTTGCGAGACCGAACCGTTCGGCGAATTCCGACATCTTGTCGCGCTGCTCTTCGGCGCTCGCCGTGGTCAGGTTGACCACGATCCGGGTCACACCGTGTTCTTCGAGTTGCCCGACCTGCTCGGCCGACAGATCGGACGAGCCCCAGCGCGTGTACTCCAAGGCGGCCGGGTCACGGCCCGCTTCCGCGGCCGCCTTGCGCGCCACCTCGATCTGCAGATCGCGCTCGGCCTCCTCCAGCATTCCGCCCGCGAAGTAGCCGTTGCCGCGCAGTCCGGCGCGGCGGGCGGCAGCCCGGCTCGATCCGCCGACGTGGATCGGAAGTCCGGCCGCCGCGAGCGGCTTCGGGTAACTGCAGAGAGCGTCGAAGTCGAAGAACTCGCCGTGATAGCCGACGCCGTCGGGACCGCCCGACCACAGCAGCCGCAGCACGTCGATCGCCTCGTCGGCGCGTCGACCGCGGGTGTGGAAGTCCACCCCGACCGCCTGCGCCTCGCCGGGCATGGCCCCGATTCCGACGGTGAGCAGCCGCATGCGGCCCTTGGACAAGACATCGATGGTGGCCAGGCGCTTGGCGAGCACCACGGGATGGCGGTACGGCAGCAACAGGACACCGGTGCCGAGCAGCAGTCGTCGCGTGGCCGCGGCGACGAAGCCCAGACAGTCGAGTGGATCGAAGTAGGGCAGTGTCGCGGGCAGTTCTCCAGCGCCGTAGGACGCGCCGGGGTACAACGCGATGTGATCCTGCACGTACAGGGCCTCGAAACCGCATTCCTCGGCATGCTGGGCAAACCTGATGAGCCGATCGGGGTCGGTCCCGTTGAACGGCGTGCTGTAACTGATCGCGAATTTCACAGACATCCCTTCGTATGCGCGCCGGCGCGAATCCAGCGGCGGAGCATCTCGGATGGAGAGCGGAGCCGGTGTGGTCCCGCATCGCCGTACTCGCGATCTCCGCACCACACCGGCGTCGCAACGGTAGACCTTGCCGCCGACGTCAACGCAAGTCGAGCGTGGCGGGATCAAACCAGGTACCGGTCGGCCACCTTCGCGATCTCGTCCAGGGCGTGCAGTGTTTCAGATTCCGGAAGGGTCGGCAGGCCGAAGAGCAACCGCTGCACTCCGGCCTCGGCATAGCCCGCGATCAGGGCAGGATCCGTCGCGACGAATGCGACCGTGACCGGCAGGTCGTGCCCGTGGAGCCGGGACAGCTGAGCGGGGATTTCGGCGGGATCGGTCACGGCGGCGGGGATCCAGCCGACGCCGTGGCGGATCGCGCGTTCCGCCGCCGCCTCCGCGCCGCCGAGGAAGATCGGCGGATGCGGCTGCTGCACGGGTTTCGGCCAGGCGTACATCGGCTCGAAATCCAGGAACCTGCCGTGGAATTCGGCGAGTTCGTCGGTCCAGATCGCCCGGATGGCGGTGAGTTGCTCGTCCAGCAGTGCGCCGCGGGTGCGCGGATCGGTGCCGTGATCGGCCATCTCCTCGCGATTCCAGCCCGTGCCGACGCCGAAGACGAAGCGTCCGCCGGAGATCAGGTCGAGCGTCGCGACCTCCTTGGCGGTGTGGATGACGTCGCGCTGGATCAGCAGGGTAACGCCGGTTCCGAGGATCAGCCGCTCGGTGACGGCTGCGACGGCGGCGAGGGCGACGAACGGATCCACCGCGCGGTAGTACGGCCGCGGCAGCTCGCCGCCGCCCGGGGCGGGGGACCTGCGGCTCGCGGGGATATGGGAGTGCTCGGCCAAGAACATCGACTCGAACCCCCGCTCCTCCAGTGCCACACCGAGTTTCGGACCGCTGATCCCTTCGTCGGTGACGAAGGTGGTGATGCCTATCTTCATGAGCCCTATGCTCGAACCTTCACATCTATGTGATGGTCAACCCGGGTCGGTATGAGGTGGAACACATATGCGTATCGGAGAACTGTCCGAGCGAACCGGCACGTCTCGGCGACTGCTGCGCTACTACGAAGAGCAGGGCTTGATCGCCGCGCAGCGCTGTGACAACGGCTATCGCACCTACGACGAGCGTCTGGTGGACCGCGTTCGCCAGATCCGGGGACTGCTCGACGCCGGCCTGCCCACCCGCATCATCAAACAGATCCTGCCCTGTCTCGACCAGCCTTGCTCCATCATGTTCGACGAGGCGACGCCGGAAATGCTCACCCTGCTCGAGGACGAACTGACCCGCATGTCCCGGCGCATCGACTGCCTCACCCGCAACCGGGAGGCCATCGCCGAATACCTCGACGCGGTGCGCACACACACGAGTCGCCTCCAGCGGTCTCGGGATCTGCACGCGACCGAATCCTGACTCGCTGCGGCGTGTTCGGCCCGGCACCGAGCAGAAGGCCGACGGCTTGGTCGGCCGACGGCGAATTGCGTAGTTCCGACGGTGGCTGGAAACTTCCGTCTGAAGCGCACAGCAGGCGAATCGCGTCCGGGTCACCGGCTGGCGGCGAGCGCCGCGAGGGTTTCGGCCGATGTGTACGCCGGTTTCCAGCCGAGATGCTGCTTCGCGCGGTTGGTGTCCATGACGACGGGCGTGCGCACGATGTGCAACCACTCGAGGGTGGCGGGCACGAAAGGGAGATAGGTGAGGGCCGTCGAGGTCGCCGTGGCGGCGAAGGCGGGGACGCGCACCGGTCTGCCGCCCAGCGCGGTCACCACGTCGGACAGGCTGAGGGTGTCGTCGCCCGCGATGTTGTACGCGCCTGGCGGGGCGTCCGCGGTGGCGGCCAGTGCGATGGCGGCGGCCATGTCGTCGTGGTGGACGAGTTGCAGGGGGTGTCCAGGGTCGGGAACGATCGGCTTGAACAGCGGATTGGCTCGGGCCAGAGCGCGCACGGGGCCGGGAAGTTTCGCCCACGGTAGGTCGTGCAGGGCCGGTGCCTTCGGACCCGCCACGATGCACGGCCTCAGCACGAACACCTCGAGGTCGGAGCCCGCCGTGATCTCGGTGAGCGCGGCTTCGCAGGAGGCCTTCTGCTGGGAGTAGTAGTGCTCGGTCGAGCCCTCCGGCGGAACGTCCTCGGTGAGGGGCGAAGGATTGTCCGGGTGGTAGCCGTAGGCGGCGACCGAGGAGGTGTAGACGAGGCGGCGGGCTCGTTCGGCGGCCACCGTCGCCTCGAAGACGTTGCGGGTGCCCTCGAGATTGACGCGTGCGCTGTCCTGCCGTGAGCCCATGATCACGAATGCCAGGTGGATCACCACCTCGGCGTCGGCGACCAAGGCGTCCACGGCGGCGCGGTCGAGGATGTCGCCGCGCCGGTACTCGGTCTTCGTCCAGCCGTGCGCGGCGGGGTCGAAGGGGCGGCGGGCCATGCCGAGGATCCGGCCCACCGCCGGGTCGCGTTCGAGTGTGGTGACGGCGGAGATGCCGATCTCACCGGTCGGTCCGGTGACGGCGACGGTAATACCCATGGGGGCGGAATTCCCCTGTCGCCATGGGCGAAACGGTGCTCAGTCGGGCGGCTCCACCGCGCCCGCCTCCTCGTTGCGGTCTTCATCCCGCGGGGTTTCGTAGGTTTCGAGGTCCAGGTCGTCGGGGTGGGAGGTATCGGTCTGGTCGCCCAGTTCGGGTGCCTTCTTGTTTCCGGGTTCGGTCACGTTCGTGGCCTACCCACCGATGTCGTCTTCACGCGCGGTGCGATATCGGAATCCACCCGAGAGCTTGGAGTCGCCGTACGGCCGGCACCGAGGACGCGCATCCTCTCCGCACACCACCAGCGCGGTGCCGTCGATCCCGAGCAAGCATCGCGCGCGCCCGAGGTGTCAGAGGGTGAGTAGGACCTTTGTGGCGCGGCGCTGATCCATCGCGCGGTAGCCTTCGGCGGCTTCCTCGAGGGGCAGGGTGCGGTCGAAGACCTCACCGGGATGGATGTCGCCGCGGAGGATGAGGTCGACCAATTCGGGCAGGAAGCGGCGCACAGGTGCGGGTCCGCCGTGCAGGTGCACACCGGAGAAGAACAGTTCCATGCCGTCGAGCGCGACGTCGTGGCTCACCCCGACATAACCGACGTGTCCGCCGGGGCGCGTCGACCGGATGGCCTGTTCCATCGATTCCTGGGTCCCGACGGCTTCGACGACCGAGTGCGCCCCCAGGCCACCGGTGAGTTCCTTGATCCGGGCCACACCGGCGTCACCGCGTTCGGCGACGATATCGGTGGCGCCGAACTTGCGGGCCAAAGCCTGGCGGTCGGCGTGGCGGCTCATGACGATGACGCGGTCCGCGCCCAGCTGCCCGGCGGCCAGTACGGCCAGCAACCCGACCGCGCCGTCCCCGACGACCGCGACGGTCTTGCCGGGACCCGCCTCGGCGGCCACGGCGGCGAACCACCCGGTGCCGAGCACGTCGGACGCCGCGAGCAGGTGCGGGATCTGCTCGGGCGTGGGGTTGGCGGGGACCACGACGAGGGTGCCGTCGGCCAGCGGGATCCGGGCCCGCTCGGCCTGGGTGCCGATCATGCCGATCGGTACGTTGCGCACGCAGCGGCTCTGATAGCCGGCGCGGCAGATCTCGCAGGTGTTGTCGGAGGCGAAGAAGGAACCGACGACGAAGTCGCCGACTTTCAGGGTCCTCACTTCCGGCCCGATCTCGGTGACCACGCCGATGTATTCGTGGCCCATCGGGGTGGGTCCCCTCAGCTTCTCGATGCCGCGGTAGGGCCACAGGTCCGACCCGCAGATACAGGTCGCGGCGATGCGGATGACCGCGTCGGTGGACTCCACGATCCTCGGGTCCTCCCGCTGCTCGACGCGCACGTCACCGGGGGCGTGCATGACGACTCCGCGCATGATTCGGTCCTCCTTCACAAGCGATGTCCGTTGTCGATCGGCTCGGCGCCGGGATACCGCTGACGGCTCGGCTCACACCTCGGCGACCAGATGCCTTTGTCGAAGTGGCAATGGCCGGTCGACCCCCGGACCGGGCCGGTCTCCCGCCGGGGCCGCACCGTCGTGTCCCCGGACTGCGCCGCTCCGAAGTGGCCGCGCCGGCCGGGGCGACCTCGCCCGCGCCGCCGGGAGCCGAAGATAGGCCCCAGCCTGATCGGCGCGATTATCGCCGGATCACCGGCGCGATCCGCATACTCAGCGCTCGCAGGCGATTTCGCCGACCGCTGTTCGGGTGCGTGCGTAAGTGACGACTTCGTCCGCGTAGGCCGAGGCGTCCGGTCCCGTGGTGCACTGTTGGAAGCGGCGTATGGCCTCATCGAGGCGCGGTCCTGGTCCGCGGTCGGCGAGGAGGACGACGATCGCTTCCCAGGTCCGGATGCCCGGACCGGGTTGGGAGAATAACTCGTCGAGGTAGTGATCGGCTTCCAGCAGCCGTAGCGCTCTGCGAGCGTAGGCATGCACGCGGCGGGGAAGTTGGCCGCGGATGGCGTCGATGTCGGATTGCAACGCCTGCCGGCCCGGTTGGGCTGGGTCGAGCCGCAGGATCCACGGCGTGGTCAGTTCATCGGACAGCGAGCGAGTGTCGATCAGGTCGGGGCCGGTGGCCGATTCCAGCGGTACATGGGGCAGGCCCAGTCGGGTGTTCCGCCAGTTGCAGTACTCCCACCACGGGGTGGGGGTGGCCTTCAAGGTCAGCCCGAAGCCGAGGACCTGTTGTCCGTCGGTCCATGTGCGGGTCACGCGGGTACGGCCGACGGACGCGACGCCGCGGCCCTCGACTCGTGTCCAGGTGGGCTCGATGCCGTGGAACCCATACGGCTGTAGCAGTTTTCCTGTTTCGCGCAGCAAGCGGCGCAGTGCCGTATCGGGGTTGACCATGCCCGGCAGATTAATCGCGACATCCGACACGACGGCAGCCCCCGGGGAGTGCCCTCGGTATGAACCGCCCTAAAGGGCGCGTGAGCCGATTGTGGTCGGTCACAGCATTTACGCATACTACCCACTGGTAATGAGAGGCGTCACACTCCGATGGCGGTCCAGAAGTTAGCTGGTCTACAGATGGGTGAAACACGTTGGCGGGCAGCATAAAAACGCCGTTACGTTACTTCATGTTCTGGCCGCGATGCGGTAGGGGGAGTTCGCGTATTAAATACCGATAGGTTGGTATTTCTTCCCGCTCGTCCAGCGGATGAATGCCGCATGAACTGCACGGTTTCCAAAAGCGGGCACTTTATTGTGTCGAGCGGTGACAGGTGACGTAAATCCACTGCGCTCGCCCGGCTGTCAAATCGTCTGGGACAGTGCGTTTGCCGACGTGGTTCCCGTGGTGTGTGGCTTTGTTTCCGGAAACATAGTCGAGGAAGTTGTCTGAAAAATTGCCTTCCGGCGAAACATGCTTTTCTGCAACGGGTTTCGGATTGCAGCCCGCATAGTGCGGGTGTACAGATTGTGAGAACGCGGGACGGTGTCGTGGCGCGCCGCACGGGAAGGCGAGCGGTTCGAATCGACAGTCCCGTTCGCGGATATCGGAGGGCGAGTGGGCGCGGAATCTGCGGGTGCGAAAACCTGCGATGAACTGTGTATATCCGGTTTCGAACGGGCCGCTGGCCGTCGATCGGCACAGATGTTCGGCGCCGGTGGAAAGGTCTGGCGCGCGACGAAGGAGGCGCTGAATGAATGAATTCGATGCCCTGACCGAACGAGTTCTCACGATGTTCTCGCGTGGTCTGCACGTGGTCGAAATAGCACCGGACACACCGTTGCTGGATTATGGCTTGGACTCGGTTCGGTCGGTGGAGTTGGTGATCGAGCTCGAGCGGGAGTTCGGCATCGCGATCTCCGACGAGGAGGCGGCCATGCTGCACACCGCGCGCGATGTGATCGCGTGCGTTGCGGCGAAGACAACCCGTACGCGGCGCACCCGGGCCGAGGCGTGCGCGTGACCACGGGCGCGGGGTGGCAGGAACAATTGCCGCGTACCGGATCCGACTCGTTCGGCGATTTCGCCGACTACAACCGACCCGGCCTGGCCGGATTGCTGCGAGCCTGCCACCTGGACGTGATGTACACCGCCGCGGAGGGCGACCATCTCGTCCGCGCGGACGGGACCCGGGTGCTGGATCTCGTCGGCGGCTTCGGCGCGGCATTGTTCGGTCACAACCATCCGGCGCTGGTACGTGCCGCGACCGCGACACTGAACCAGCAGGTGCCATTCGTGGCGCAGGGCAGTGTCCGGCCGGGCGCCGCGCGGTTGGCGCGGCGGCTTTCCGAGTCGGTCGGTGCGTCTACCGGCCGGGAGTACGTGGTGACATTGGGTTCCACCGGAGCCGACGCGGTCGAGGCGGCGATCCGGCACGCGGCGGTCGCGCACGCGCGCGCCCTCAGCGAACTGGACGCCGAGCTACGGCGGACGCTGCGCCGGCTGCGCCGCGACCGCTTGCACGATGTGCGCCCGTCCACGCCCGCCGGGGACGCCGAATCGCGGACCGCCGCGGTCGTGCTCACCGAATCGCTGGGCCGGATCGCGCGGCTGCGTGGGCGCGGGCCGGTGTTCGTGTCGCTCGCGGGCGCGTTCCACGGAAAGAGTGCCGGCGCCTTCGCGCTGACCGAACAGGCCGATACCCCGGCCGACCTGGTGGTGCCCGGCCCGCCGCGGTGGCGGCTCGGCACCTGGGCGCCGGACGAGGTGGCCGGCGCGTTCGCCGACGAGCTGTGCACCGTGGGTGTCATCAGCTTCGGCGCCGACGGCGCGCCCGTGCGCACGTGGCGGCGGTTGTCGCCCGTCGCGGCGGTGTTCGCCGAGCCCGTCCAAGGTGAAGGCGGTGTGCGGGAGGTTCCCGCCGACACCCTGCGCGCCCTGCGGGAACTCGCGGATCGGCACACCGCGGCGCTGGTCTTCGACGAGATCCAGTGCGGCATGGGCCGGACCGGCACGTTCCTGGCGTCGGCTCCCTCGGGTGTGCGCGCGGACTACTACCTGATGTCGAAATCGCTCGGCGGCGGACTGGTGAAGATCGCCGCGCTGCTGGTGGACCGTGCGCACGCCGTGAGCGACTTCGGTCGCTACCACACCTCCACCTTCGCCGACGACGAGCTGTCGGCGACGGTCGCCGACGCGGCGCTGGACCTGTTGCGCGACAACCAACTCCGGATCAGCGATGCGGGAGCGCGATTGCGGTCGCAGCTGGACGAGGTGGCCCGCCGCTGGCCGCGAGAAATCGTGGCGGTGCGTGGGCGCGGGCTCCTGCAGGGCGTGCAGCTGCGGGCGCCGGAGCCGGAATCGGCGCTGCTGCGCGAGATCTGCGCGCCCGACATGTTCGGCTACGTGGTCGCCGGATACCTCCTGCACCGGCACGCGATCCGCGTGCTGCCCACCCTCTCGGCACCGACCACCCTGCGCGTCCAGCCCTCGGCGTTCATCACCCAAGGCGACATGGCGCGGCTGGCGGCGGCGCTGGACGACGTCGCGGCACTGCTGCACCGTGGGCGATACGACGTACTGCTGGCGCACTTGGCCGCTCCCGTCACCACGAAGCCCACGGTGACGGAGCGGGCTCCGTTGCCACGGCGCGCCGATATGCCACCGCCGCGCGACCCGCACGCGCCGACCAAGGTGGCGTTCCTGGCGAACCTGCCCGAGACGGCCGACCTGCGCAGGCTGGCCCCCGAGCTGGATGGCTGGAGCGACTCGGAATTCGCCGCCTTGCTCGACCGTCTGCGCCCCGTCGCCGATCCCTTCGAACTGACCAGGCGGACGATCTCCTCGCCCACCGGCGCCGAGGCCGAGATGATGGTGTTCGCGCTGCCGCTGACCGCCGAACAGATCGTGGCGCATCAGCGTGCCGGCGAGCGGACCTACGTGCGCGAACTGGTGTGGCACGCGGTAGAGCAGGCGATCGCGGCCGGAGCCACGGTGATCGGGCTCGGCGGCTACACCTCGATCGTCACCGATGCCGCACGCGAGGTGACGGAGGACGCCGTTACGGTCACCTCCGGCAATTCGCTCACCGCGGCCTGCGCCTACGAGGTGCTCAGCGCCGAACTGGCCGCGCTGCCGCCGGGGCAGCGGCGGGTCGGCATCCTCGGCGCACTCGGCAACATCGGCGCGGTCATGGCCGAACTACTCGCTCCGCTGGCCGATTCGCTGGTCCTGGTGGGCAGGCCGGGCGCGGGGACGCGCTTGCGCCGGGTGGCCGCCGGGCTGCCCGGCGAGGTGGTCGTGAGCGAGGACCTGGCCGCACTGCGTGACTGCCGGGTGGTCGTGACCGCCACCAACTCGGCGCGGCCGCTGATCACCGCGCGACATCTCGCCGCGCACCACCCGGTGCTCGTCTGCGATCTGGCCGTACCGGGCGACGTGGACCCGGCGGTCGCCGAGCATCCGCATCTCACCCTGGTCGACGGCGGCCGCATGGCGCTGCCGCTCGGCCAGACCCCGTCCCTACCCGAAACCGGGCTGCCCGCCGGAATCGTCTACGCGTGCATGGCCGAAACGCTGCTGCTCGGCTTCGAGCCGCGCACCGCGAGCCCGTCCTATGGCGCGCTCACCGTGGCCGGTGTCCGCGCGGCACGAAGTCTGGCCGCTCGTCACGACCTGCGCCCGGTTCTGCTGCCGACAGGAGCCACCACCGTGATCACTCCGACTACCGCGTCCGCCCCGATGTTCCTGGGCGCGGCCGATTTCGCCGCCGCTCGGGCGGGCGGCAAGGCCGCCACTCTGCACGAGTTGCTGACCGATGGATTCGCCGTCCCAGCCGGTTTCGTCGTGCCCGCTGACCTGGACCTCGACGGCGTCGGCGACGACGATCTGTCCGGCTGGGTACGGGCCATCGGCGGGTTCCCGGTGGCCGTGCGCTCCAGCGGCGTCCTCGAGGATCTCGACGACGCCAGTTTCGCGGGCCAGTACGAGTCCTATCTGGACATCGCGGACACGGACGCGCTGCGGACGCACATCGAACGGTGCCGCGCCTCGGTACGCAACGAGCGGGTGCGGGCGTATCTGTCCCGCCGCGGCATGGCCGACGCCGAGGCGACGGTGGCCGTCCTGGTGCAGCGCATGGTCGAGGCACGTTGCGCCGGGGTCGGTTTCAGCATCGATGTGCTCACCGGCATCGAGGAGCACGCGGTGCTGGAGACCTGTCACGGCGTGGGCGAGCGATTGGTCTCCGGGCAGGTCACCCCCACTCGCTACACACTGCGGCTGTCCGACGGCGGCGTGGTCGCGCGCGAGGCGGGCGACGAGGACGTCCGGCTCGACGGCGCCGACACCGAAGCACTGGCGGCGCTATTGCTCGCGGTGCAGGCCCGCAGGCATCGGCCGCAGGACATCGAATGGGCGATCGATGGCGACGGCGCACTGTGGCTGCTGCAGTCGCGTGCGGTCACCGCGATCAGCTGGCGCACCGACATCGACCAGTTCTCCGATGCGGACCTGCGCGACGGCGGCGTCTCGGCCCGTGTGTGCACACCCATGATGTTCTCGCTGTACGACAACGCCTTCCAGTACTCGATGCAGCGATTCTTCGAGGGTCTGGGCCTGGCCGCGGCGGGCGAAGAGCCGGACTGGATGGCGATGTACTACGGCCGGGCCTATTGGAACGTGAGCGCGGTGAAGCAGTGCTTCCAGCGCATACCCGGCTTCGACGAACAGCACTTCGACGACGACCTGGGCGTCCTCAACGAGTACGGCCCCGAGGGGCCGATCCGCACGCCGAACACGCCGCTGACCATCGCCCGCGCGCTGCCCGTCGCGCTGGCGGTGCAGCGCAGCTATCGCGAACAGCTCGCCGCCGTCGACGCGTTCGCCGAGAGCTGGCCCGCCAAGTACGCGGCGTGGCGCGAGCGGGTGCGCGCGCTGCCCCGGACCGACCGGGCGACCTTCGCCGCCGACCTCGCCGACTGCCTGCTCACCCTGCACGCGACGACCGAGCGCACCTACTTCACGACGATCTATCACAACTCGAGCGTGCAGACCGACTTCAAACAGCTGCTGGACAAGGTCGACGCGGCCACCGGCGCGACCAGCTCCGCCATCGACCTGATGGGTGGTCTCGCCGAGATCAGCCACATGGCGCTGCAACGCGGGATCGTCGAATTACACCGTGTCGCACGAGCATTCGGCATGGACCGCCCGGAGTGGGAGGTGGCGCTCGCGGCCTTCCTCGCCGAGCAGGGCTTCCACGCCGACGCCGAACTCGACCTCACCTGCCCGCGCTGGTCGGAGGACCCGCAGCGGGTGCGATCGATGATCGCGGTGATGCTCGAACACGGCACCGCGCCTGCCGACCCGGCGGCCACGCTGGTGGAGCAGCGCAAGCGCTACGAGTCCGAGTCGGCGGCGGTCCGAGCCCGGGTCCGGGCTCGTCCGACGACACGGGTGCGCTACGCCAAGGCGCTGGACAAGCAGATCGACCGGATGCGCCGCTACCTCGTGGCCAGGGAACGGATGCGGGAATTCTCGTCGCAGTGCTACGCCGTCGTGCGCGCCTACGTGGTGGAGGCGGGCACGCGCTTGACCGCCGCGGGCGCGCTCGAGCACGCCGACGACGCGTTCCAGCTGACCATCCACGAGCTCACCGACTTGGTCGCGGGCCGCGCGGACGCGGCGGACCTCGCGCCCGTGATCGCCTACCGCCGCGCGATGTACGCGGCCTATCGCGATCTCACGCCGCCGCACGAACTCGGTGGCGGGGTGACCGTGGCCGCGGTGCGCGCCGTCGCCGACGGCGACCTGTCCGGCCTCGGATGCAGTCCCGGTGTCGCCGAGGGAACGGCGCGGGTGATCACCGCGCTCACCGACATCGACCAATTGCGCGACGGCGACATCCTCGTCACGAGATTCACCGACCCGGGTTGGACTCCCGCGCTGGGCTTGGTGGCGGGTGTGGTGACCGAGGTGGGCGGCATGCTGTCGCACGCCGCCGTGATCGGACGCGAGTACGGCATCCCCGCCGTACTGAATGTGGCGGGTGCCACGAGTGTCGTGCGATCGGGTCAGCGGATCCGAATCGACGGCAGCGCGGGAGTGGTGCGGATCCTGGACGCGGACTCCGTCGCGGCCCCCGTGAGCGGCGAACCGTCCCCGGATCACCGGCGGGCGGACGTCGCTGCTCGCGCACGACCGGAGGAGGACTCACCGCCGCCCCCGGCTCTCCCCGAAACCTCCACGGAGGTGGCAGATCCTGTCGCATCGCCTCACGTGACGCGCGGCTCCGGAAAGGACACGACACTGACCGCACGTAAACGCCTGATCTGTCTCGCAGGCGGTGACGGCTCGGGCAAGACCACCCAGGTGGCGAGAATCGCCGCGGAATTCGAGGCGCAGGGCCACAGTGTCGCAGCGGTGACGATCTGGGACGCCTTCCTCGACCCGAAGGTCTCCTCGAAACTCCCTTGGGGGAGTCCCGCGGAGATCTACGGCTACCTCCAGTTGCTCACCCCGCTCAGCCGCGCGCACTTCCTGTTCCACGCCATGCAGCTGGCACTGGACCTGGCCGCCGAGCGTGGCGCGGACATCGTGCTCGCGAACGCGTATTGGTACAAGTACTACGCCACCGAAGTCGCTCACGGCGGCGACCCGGCCGTCCTGCGCAGCCTGGCGGCGGGGTTCCCGGAACCCGATCGCACCTTCTACCTCGCGGTGCGGCCGCAGGACGCGCTGAGCCGCAAACGATTGCGCAGCGACTACGAGAGCGGCTACGGCGACGAGGAGTCGTTCCTGGCCTTCCAGCAGCGCAGCCACGAGGCGCTCGACGCGCTGTCGGACGAGTTGGGCTGGATCCGGCTCGACGGCACGGCGACGCAGGCCGAGATCACCAGCGCGGTGCTGACCCAGTTGCGCGAGGACGACCGATGAGCGGCTCGTACACCCGCCGGGTGGCCCTGGTCGGCATCGACGGCGCGGGCAAGTCCTCGGTGCTGGCCGCGCTCCGCGCGCTGGCGGTGCGGACCGACGCCGGTGGGTTCGCGTCGATGACCTGCCCCGATTTCCACGACACCCGCGACGTTCCGCTCGCCGATCTGTCCCGGCAGCTGCGGGCCTTCAGCGTCGGCTGTGACGAGATCGGCGACGTCGCGATGAAGGCCACCGCGATGTATTTGCAGATGACCCTGTTCGGGCCGGTGGAACAGCACTTCCTGCGCACCTGGGAACCGGATGTGCTCGTGTGCGAACGGCATCCGCTGATCGAACTGCTCGTCTACGGTCCGCTGTACGTGGCGCTGGCGGGCACGGACGGGCGTTGCCGCGCGCGACAGGACGAGATCGCGGCGGTGCTCGAACGGCATCGACCGGGCACGTTCGCCGACATCCTCGCGTGGCAGCACGCCCAGGCCGAACGGCTGGGCAGCTCGCCTGACCCGTGGCTGCTGCTGTCGGAGATCGCGGAATTGGTCGGTCGCGACATCGCAGGCGCGGTATCCGGCTTCGGCGAACGGTTCCGCACCACGCTGCCGGACGCGGTGCTGTGGCTCGACGCACCGCCCGGCCAGGCCGCGGCCCGCTGTGCGCGGCGGTCGGCACACGGGCCGGTCGAGGCCCATGAGACCGCCGAGCGGCTGACCACCCTGCGTTCGGGATACGAGCGGGTGCGCGAGACCCTCGCGACCGCGTTCCCGGAAGTGGCGTTTCACCGCATCGACACCGGCGACGACGTCGACCTCGAGGAATCGGTGCGCGCCTGCGTGACGGAAGGGAAGTTGCTCGGATGAGTGCACGTGACGACATCGGCTCGGCCGACCTGGAGGCGCGGGTCCGCGCGATCGTCGGCGAGGTGCTGTGGGTGCCCGCGACCGATCTGGATCCGGCGGCACCGCTGATCGACTACGGACTCGATTCGCCGACCGCCATCGAACTGACCATTCAGCTCGAACAGGAGTTCTCCGTGAGCATTCCGGAAGACGTCGCCGTCCGGCTGACCACGGTCGAGACGATCGTGCGCTATGTCGAGGACCAGCCATGACCGCGTCATCAGGGACACTGCGCCCGCAACACCCGAGCATCGTGCACGCGCTGCTGTCCGGCGGCGACCGAGGTAAGGCGGCGGCGTCGACGGTGATCCTGGCCGAGCGCGCCGCTGACCGGCACGACGACGAAATCCACTGGCGCCACGATGATCTGGTGAGCGCTGCGGGCCGCGCCGCGGCGGGCCTGGCCGCCGACGGCGTGCGCCGGGGCGACCGCGTGTTGCTGTGCCTGCCCACCTCGGCGGAGTTCGTCACGGCCTTCTTCGGCGCACTGTCGCTCGGCGCGGTGCCCACCGCCATCGCCACGCCGGGTGGCTTCGGGACCGCCGAAATCTTCCTGGACCGGTTCACCCGGCTGCTGGCCTATCTGGAACCGGCGGCCGTGGTGAGCACTGCGGCGGTGCTCACCACGTTGCCCGTGCCCGTGCCCGTGCCCGTGCCCGCGTCGGTGGCGACGATCGACGCCTCGGCACTGCATGCGCTGGCCGGCACACCGGGCGCTCCCGCGCTCGCGCCCCACTTGCCCGCACCGGAGGATCTCGCGTTCATCCAAGCCACCTCCGGCTCGACCGGCACGCCAAAGGGGGTTCAGGTCACCCACGCGAATCTGGCCGCCAACTGCGAGCAGATCGCCCGCGCCGCCGCGATCGGACCCGGCGACACCTGGGTGGGCTGGCTGCCGCTGCACCACGACATGGGGCTGATCGGCGGGTTCCTCACACCGCTGTTCCGTGGCATCGACGCGGTGCTGATCCCGCCCAACCGGTTTCTGCGCCACCCGGCCGATTGGCTGCGCGCGGTGCACAGGCATCGCGGAACCCTCGCCGCCGCACCGAATTTCGCGTACGGATACGCCGCTGCGCGCATCGCCGACGGTGAACTCGACGGGGTGGATCTGTCCGCATGGCGGTTCCTGTTCTGCGGAGCCGAACCGATCCATCCGCCCACGGTGCGGCGGTTCGTCGACCGGTTCGGCCGCTGGGGGCTGCCTCCCGACGCGCTCGTACCGTGCTACGGGTTGGCCGAGGCATCGCTCGCGGTGACGGTGTCCGATCCGCGGGCGCCGATCGCGTTCGACTCGGTCTCCCGGCGCGGACTGGCCGAAGACGGCGTCGCGGTGGATGTCCCGGCCGGTGACGGCGACGCGCTCGACATCGTCGACTGCGGAGCGCCCGTGGCGGGCACCGAAATTCGCGTGGTGGACGAGCACGGAACGCCGTGCGGCGCGAACGTGCTCGGCCGGGTGCAATTTCGTGGGCCGTCCACCACGCCTGGCTACTTCCGGTTGCCCGAAGCCACCGCCGCCACCCGGACGCAGGGCTGGTGGGACACCGGTGACATCGGCTACCTGCGCGACGGGCGGTTGCGGATCACCGGGCGACGCAAAGACCTGATCATCATCCGCGGCGCGAACTACCTGCCCACCGACTTCGAGATCGCCGCCGAGCAGGTGCCGGGAGTGCGGCCGGGCGGCGTGGTCGCGCTGGGACGAACCGATGCCGACGCCGGATCGGAGGAGTTGCACTTGATCGTCGAATCCGCCGTGGCGCGGACGGAGCACGACGCGCTGGCCCGTGCGGTACGCGCGGCGGTGAGCAAACGCACCGGCGTGCTGGCGGCCGGTGTGCGGATCGTCGCGCCGCGCAGCATCCCGAAGACCACCAGCGGCAAAGTCCAGCGCGGCGCGGCGCGGCGCCTGCTGGACGGCGACGCGGACGAACTGGTCGGCGCCGTGCGCGGGGGAGACGTGGCGCGGTGACACCGACGACCGGGACCGGCGAGCGCCGCCTCGACGGCCCGTCCCCCAGGCATCCCTTGGGCGTCTACGCCCGGTACCGGACCGACCCGCTCGGTCTGTTCTACGAGTCCGCGCTCCACTACGGCAGCGTCCGGCTGCGCCTGGCGCACCAGCACGTGCACCTGCTGGTCGAACCCGAGCACATCGAGCAAGTGTTGGTCACCCGTGCGGGGCGCTACGAGAAGGGGATCAGCTACCGAAGCCTGAACCATTTGCTCGGTCCCGGCTTGCTGACCAGCGGCGGCGAGCTGTGGAAACGTCAGCGCGCCCTGATCAAACCGGCTTTCACGCGCCGTCATGTGGAGTCCGAGATCCCGCTGATGGTCGCGTGCGGACAGCGGATGCGCACCCGCTTGGACGCCCGCGCCGCCGGCGGCGCGGCCTTCGACCTGGTGCCCGAGCTGATGGGATTCGCCGCCGACGTGGTGTGCCGCGCGGTACTCGGCGCGGACCTCGACGGCGTGCTTCCGCAGATCGAAGACGACGTGCGCCAGGGCGTTTCATGGGTCATGCGGCATATGGCCGCGCCGATCCAGCTGCCGCCACGACTCCCGACTCCGGGTAACCGGCGGCTGTGGGCAGTGCGACGCCGGTTGCACCACGTGGTCGACGAGGTGATCGGCAGGCACCGGCGAACCGACGACGACGCCGGGTCACTGCTCGCCCGGCTGCTCGCCGCCCGCGACGACGCTGGACACGCGATGGACGACGCGCAGCTGCGGCACGAGGTGCTGACCTTCTTGCTCGCCGGTCACGAAACCACCGGAGCGGCGCTGGCCTGGACGATCTACGAACTGGGCCGCAACCCCGCCGTGCTCGACCGGGTGCGCGCCGAGATCGACGCACTGCCGGACGCGCCGGACGACCCGGACGCGGTGCGGGCCGCGCTGCCCCGCCTGGAGTACACCGGCCGCGTGATCGATGAGGCGATGCGCCTGCATCCGCCGGCTTGGGCGTTCAGCCGTACCGCGCTCGAGCCGGACCATTTCGACCGGTTCGACCTGCGACCCGGTGCGATCGTCGTGATCAGCCCGTTCGTCAACCATCGCCTGCCCCGGTTCTGGGACGCGCCGCTGACCTTCGATCCCGACCGGTTCACCAAGGAGCGGAACCGGGCGCGCCCGCCGTTCCGGTACTTCCCCTTCGGCTGGGGCGCGCATCTGTGCGTCGGCCAGCAGATGGCGCTGATCGAGATCCGGGTGGGTCTGGCGATGGTGCTGTCGCGCTACGACATCGAATTGGTGAACGGGATGCGGGTGCGCGAGCACCCCGAGATCTCCAACACCCCCGACCCGGTCCTGGTGCGGTTGACCCGGCGCGAGCGCGCCGTCCCGGCGACCCGGACCAGACAGGAGGCCGCACGATGACCAGTGCCACCACCGGCGCGATACTGCGCGCCGAAACCCTCGCGGCGGACCCGGCGGTCGCGGCGCACGCCGGAGCCAAGGCCGCCAACCTCGCCGGACTGCAGGCCGCCGGATATCGCGTGCCGCCGTTCGCGGTGCTGGGCACCGATACGTGCGCGCGGCTGCTGGCTCCGTCCGCCGATGCCATCGCGGAACTGCTTGCCGAACTCGATCCGGCCGATCCGGCCGCCTTGCGGTCGGTCTCGTCCCGGATCCGCGCCCTCGTCGAGGGACGCCCCCTGCCCGGCGACGTCGCCGCCGAACTCGACGCCGTGGTCGCCGAGCTGGCCGCCGCCGGTCCGGCTGCCGCGGGCGAGGTGCGCTTCGCCGTGCGATCGTCGGTACGCGGGGAGGATTCGGCGACCGACTCCTTCGCCGGACAGCTCGACACCGTGCTGAACGTCGGGGCCGCTGATCTGCCCGCCGCGATCGGGACGGTACTCGCCTCCGCGTGGTCGGAGCGCACGCTGTTCTACCGGGCGCGCCGCGGTCTCGACAATGCGCCGGTCGCCTGCGCCGTGGTGGTGCAAGTACTGCTCGACAGTGCCGTCTCAGGGGTGGTGTTCAGCTGCAATCCGCAGAGCGGTGATCCCTCCGAAGCCGTGGTCGCGGCCGCGCTCGGGCTGGGCGAAGGCGTGGTGGCGGGCACGGTGGACTGCGATACCTACTTCGTCGACCGCGGCACCGGCGCCATCACCTCACGGGTGGTCGCCGACAAGCGCAGCCGCGTCGCACCCTCGCCGAACGGCGCGGGCACCACGGTCGAAGAACTCGCCGACCCGCTGACCGTGGCTGCGCTGTCGGACACGGAGATCCAGGAGTTGGCCGAGGTGGCGGGCGCACTCGCGGACCGCTTCGGCGCACCGCAGGATGTCGAGTTCGCCTACACGCAGGACGGGCGGTTGCACCTGTTGCAGGCGAGACCGGTCACGGCGACCGGCGCACGCGAGACGGTCTTCGACAACGTCAATGTCGCGGAGTCGTATCCGGGGCTGTCGAGCCCGCTGACGTTCTCGGTGCTGCGTACCGCCTATGAGCGGGTCTTCCGCGCGTGTCACCGCGATTTCGGCGCCACCGCGCGGATCGTCGAGCGCAACGCCGCCGATCTGTATCCGTACCTGGTCGGCACCGCGCGCGGCCGAATCTACTACAACATCAGCAACTGGTACCGCCTGTTCCTCGAGATCCCCGGCATGGAATTCGCCATCGAAGGCTGGGAGGCCGCGCTCAATATCGAGAACCGATACCAGCGACCGCCTGCGCCGGCCCGTGGCGTCGCCCGGCTGCGCGCGATCGCGCTTCGTCTGCGTGTCTTCGCGATCATCCTGCTCGGCTGGCTGCGACTGCCACGGCGACTGCGCACGTTCTTCACGGCGCTGGCGGCGGCCACCACAGACCTCGAACGCAGGCTGGCCGAGGACCGGCCGGAGCGCGACCGCGACGCACACGCGTTGCTGGCGTGGACCGAACGCTTCTTCGACGAACTCGTGCCCGCCTACTCGGTGCAGATCTTCAACGATTTCCTCGCCCAGCAGATGTTCCATGTGGTCGGACTGCAGTTGCGCCGCGCCGGCCTCGCCGAGGAAGCGGCGCTCACCCTGCGCAACGAATTGTTCTGCGGCGAGGACGGTGTCGACAGCGTCGATCCGGTGCGGTCGGCACTGGCACTGACCGCGCGGGTGCGCGCCGACTCGGCGTTGCGTGCGCTGTTCGACGGTCCTTCCACCGCGCGGCAAGTGTGGGCGGCCCTGTCGGAAGACCGGTTCGCGACCTTCCGCGCGGCGTGCCTGCGCCACATCGCCGAGTTCGGCGACCGTACGGTGGACGAACTCAAGCTGGAGACCGATCCGCTCGGCGAGCATCCCGAACGACTGGTGCCCATGCTGCGGAATTACCTGCGTGGCGGGCAGAACGCCGATGACATGATCGCGCGTGAGCAGGCGATCCGGTGTGCGGCCGAGCGGACGGCGGCCGAACTGTTCGCAGGTGAAGGCGTGCGGCGGTGGGTTTTCCGGCTCGCGCTCCGGCTCGCCCGCGAACACGTGAAGCAGCGCGAGAACATGCGACTGGGCCGCAGCCGTGCCTTCGGTCTCCTCAAGCGGGTGTTCCGGGAGTACGGCAGGCGGCTGCACGCCGACGGCCTGGTGGGTGATCCGCGCGACGTCTTCTGGCTCACCTACGAGGAGATCGCGGCCCTCACCCGCGGAACGGCGGTGGACACCGACATCAGGCGTACCGTCGCCCTCCGCAAGGCGGATTACGACCGCTGGCAGGCTCAGCGCCTGCCCTCCCGCATCGTCACGACCGGGATCGCCGCGTCGGGAATCAGCGATCCGGCACTGGAGCAACCGGGCCCGGACGCTGCCGAGGGAGCGCGCGTACTGCACGGAATCGGTTGCGCCCCGGGGCGCGTCGAGGCTCCCGCGCTGGTCCTGGACACCCCGGATCCGGACGTCGCGATCGACGGGCAGATCCTCGTCGCCGCGACCACCGACCCGGGCTGGGTGTTCCTCATGGTCGCCGCGGGCGGCCTGGTCAGCGAACGAGGCAGCCTGCTCTCCCACACCGCCATCATCGGACGCGAACTCGGCATCCCCACGGTCGTCGGCGTGCCCGGAGTCACCCGCCTGATCGGAAACGGTGACGTCCTGGTGCTGGACGGCCGCGCGGGAACCGTGACCCTCGGGCAGGAGCGACGACCATGACCGCACCCGATCTGGCCCACGGCGAAAATTTCAGCCTGGAGCACTATCTCGACCCCGCCGCGCACACGTTCGACCAGCGCTTCGCGGAATTCCGGCCCTACGCGCAGCACGCGCGCGGCAGCGGGTTCGTGTTGCGAGAAGTGGCCGGGCCGTCCGGCGCGGTCGTCCAGGTGCGCGATCCGGCGACCGGCGCGACCGACGAGCTGATCATGCTCGGGTCCAACAACTACCTCGGCCTGGGCAACGAACCGAGCATCGTCGAGGCCGCCATCGCCGCCATTCGCGAATACGGCGTGGGACACGGCGGCCCGCCCTTGCTCAACGGCACCACCACTTTGCACCGGCGGCTCGAGGAACGGCTGGCCGAACTGAAGGGCTGCGAGTCTGCCATGGTCTTCTCCTCGGGCTACGCGGCCAATGTCGGCTGGGTGACCGGCCTGCTGCGCAGAGGCGATGTGTTGCTCTACGACGAACAGAACCATGCCAGCCTGTACGACGGCATCCAGCTCGGCCGGGTGCGCTCGATGGCCTTCGCACACAACGATGTACGCCATCTGCGCCACCGGCTGATGCAGATCCGCTGGCGCAATCCAGGCGCGAACGTGGTGGTGGCCGTCGAGGGCGTGTACTCGATGGACGGCGACATCGCACCGCTGCCGGAGATCCGCGCGCTGTGCGACGCCTTCGGCGCGTGGCTGGCGGTGGACGACGCGCACGGCACCGGAGTACTCGGCGCGCGCGGGCACGGCACCGCCGAGCATTTCGGGCTCGGTCCGGGATCGGTGGAGCTGACCATGGGCACGTTCTCGAAGGTCTTCGCGGGCACCGGCGGCTTCGTCACCGGGTCGCGAGACCTGGTGGACACGCTGCGCTTCTTCGCCCGCTCCTACATGTTCTCCGCCGCGCTCGCCCCCTCGGTGGTCGCGGCGGTGCTCGCCGGAATCGACTTCCTGGCCGCGCATCCCGAACGCGTGGCGCGACTGCACGACAACGTCGGCTACTTCGTGCGCGGGCTGCGCGCGATGGGTTTCGCCGTCGACCCGCAGACCGCGATCATCCCGCTGCTCGTACCACAGCGTCTCGCCGTCGCCGATGTGGTCACCGCTCTGCATCGGGAGGGTGTGTTCGTCAACGGCGTCGAATTCCCGGCCGTGCCCCGCGACCAGCAGCGCCTGCGGATCAGCATGATGGCCACGCTCACCCGCGACCACCTCGACCGCGCACTGGACCGCATCGACACCGTCGCCCGCCGCTTCGGCTTCCATCCCGAACAGGAAGGGATCGCTTGACATGACCGACACCGTGATCGCCGCGGACGGGACCGACGCCGAACGGCTGCTGGTGCACGCCGCGCTGGCCGCACCCAGCGGCGAAGAACGCGCGGAACTGGTCGAGCTGGCCCACCGGGTCACCGACTGGGCGGCCTTCCTCGAGTTGGCACAGCTCAACGCGACCGTCCCGCTGGCGCGGCGCTCGCTGATCGCCGCCGAGGTGTACGAGCTGGTGCCGCCCCTGGTCCGGGTGCGGTTCGACGCCGTCACCGAGCGGATCGCGACGGCGAACGACCGCCGCCTGGCCGGGGCGGTGGAGCTGTTGCGGCGGCTGGATGAACGCGGTGTGCGCTGCGTGGTGCTCAAGGGCATGCTCTTCGCCACCGAGATCTACCGCGACCCGCGCTACAAGCGCATGAACGACCTGGACATCCTGCTGGAACCGGACCAGGTCGACACGGCCGTCGAGGTCTACCGTGAACTCGGCCTGTTCGCGACCTCGGAGCTGCTCGGCAAGCCGCCCAAGGCGCGGGCCGAGCGATCCCACCACCTGCCGTCGTTCGTCTCGCGCGACGGCGCGCTCGTGGTGGGCACGCACTGGGGCCTGATCACGCCGCTGGCGCCCTACACGGTCGACTACGCCGCGATATGGAAACGTGTGCGTCCCATCGACTTCCACGGCGTACCCGCGTGGGCGATGGCGCACGAGGACAACCTGCACCATCTGGGCATCCACCTGCCCTACTACAAGACCGGCGTGCGCGAACTCGGCGACATCTGGAACCTGGCCCGATACGCGGGCACGGACCTCGACTACGACCTGCTTTCCGCTCAGATCGCGGCGGCGGGCAGCGAGGGCCTGATGTACCACGCCCTCGCCCTCGCGCACCGGCTGGTGCCGAACCCCGGCTTCGCGGCGCTGCTGGACCGGATCGCGCCGCGAGTGGACCGCTTCACCCGCGCCGACACCGCGCGCAAGGTCGCCGACGTGCACACGTTGCTGCGCAGTCGTTCCACCCACACCTCCCGGATCGAGAAGGCCTACACCGAATTCAATATGACCGCCGACGCGCGGGAGAAGCTGGACGGCTTCGCGCGGCTGTGGTCCGGGCTGCTCCTGGTCCCCGGCGCCGAGGCGGCCAGGATGAGTTCGCTGCGCGATCCGGGCGCGGTGGCCGCCGTCGGGGCCCGCTTGGTCGCGCCCTACCGTTTGACCAGGGTGTTCCAGCGTGACCTCGGCCGGTGGCTGTTCCCCGCCGCGCTGGCCAAGACGGTCTACGACCTCGGCGCGGCATACGCTGGGGAACTCCGGTCCCGCACCGGGCTCGGCGGTGCGCGGCCGCCCGGCATCGACGACTACGCCGCCCGCCTCGGGCTGACCAGAGCGGACCTGCGAGCGGTACTGGACAGCCAGGAATGAGCCCACGACCGACCGTGCTGTGGGATCTGGACGGCACGTTGATCGGGCAGCGGCGGCGCACCTTCGCGACGCTGATGCCCGCGGGCGCGGCTTGGGTGTTCCGCGATCTCGTCCCGCCGCACCACTTCCTGCCACTGCTGCGCCGCACGCTGGGTGACGTGCGCGCCAACGACAGCGACCACACCAACACGGAGCTGATGGTGCTGCTGCTCGCCGAGCGTCTCGGCGCCGGCCGTGACGTGGTCGCGGACCGCCTCACCCGGTTGGCCGAGGTCGAATTCGCGCGGCTGCGCGCGTGTTTCCCGCCGCGCCCGGCGGCGGTGGCGACGGTGCGCGGGCTGGCGGAGGCGGGTGCGCGGCAAGTGGTCGCGACCAACCCGTTGTGGCCGCGCAGCACCGTCGAGGCCAGGATCCGATGGGGCGGAATCGATCTCGCTTCGTTCGCCTTCGTCACCAGTGGTGACACCATGCACCGCGCCAAGCCGCGGCTCGAGTTCTATCGCGAACTGCTCGACCAGTTGGGCGCGGCCGCGGGTGACTGCGTCATGGTCGGCAACGACCCGGCCCACGACGGTCCCGGCGCGCAACTGGGCATCCCGGTCTTCCTGATCGGCCCGCCCACCACCGGCATACCGCCGGCCGTGGCCCGGACCGGACTGGTCACGGTGGGGGATCACCACGCACTACGCCGATGGCTCGGCATCGAGGAGGATTCGTGCTCGTCGTCCTGAACCCACGAGCGAACGCGGGTACCGCGCTGCGGCGCTGGGAGCCGGTGGAATCCGCCCTGCGCGCCCGTCACCCGCACCTGTCGGTCGAACTGCCCGCCGACGCGCGGCACGCCACCGACCTCGTGCGCGCGGCCGTCACCCGGCCCGATCCGCCGCCGGTGCTGGTCGCCGCGGGCGGCGACGGCATGGTCAACCTGGTGCTGAACGCGCTCATGGACCCGGCCACCGACCAACCGCGCGCTCCCGGCTGCGCACTGGGCGCGGTGGGGCTGGGCAGTTCGAACGACTTCCACAAACCGGTGCCCGGCACCGGACGTATCGGCACCGTTCCGGTGCGGGTCGACGCCGCGCGCGCCGAATTCGTCGACGTGGGCAAGGCCTGCGTGCTGCTGGCCGACGGCACGCGCGCGGTGCGCTATTTCCTGCTCAACGCCAGCATGGGGCTGGTCGCCGCGGGGAATCATTCCTTCAACCACGCCACCGGGGTGGTCGGCTGGCTCAAGTCGCGCAGCGTGGAGGCCGCCATCATCGCCACCGCACTCGCCACCCTTGCCACTCATCGGCCGCTGCCCGTCGCCGTTCGTGGCGTCGACTGGAGCCATGCGGCCCCGATCACCAACATCGGCGTGCTCAAGAGCGTGCACTTCGCCGGCGGCATGCGCTACGACACCGCGGTCACCCGCGCCGACGGCCGGTTCGATGTGAACATCTGGGCCGAGGCGGGGAAGCTCAGGACGCTCGGCTTGGTCGCGGGACTGTACGCGGGCCGATTCCGGCGGTCGCCGCTGGCGGTATGCCATCGGGATTCGGTCGTGGAGCTGCGGCCGGATCGTCCGGCGCCGCTGGAGTTGGACGGCGAGGTCACGATGGTGGAGTCGGCGCGGCTGGAGGTTCTGCCGCGGGTACTGAAGGTGTGTGCCGCGTGACGGTGGTGCTCGTCACCGGAGCGGCCAACGGCATGGGCGCGGCCACCATGAAACGGCTTGCGGCGCTGGGGTACACGGTCGAGGGATGCGACCGGGTCGCCGCGTCCGGAATCGCTCGGGTCGACGTGCGCGACGAAGAGGCGGTGAACCGCTGGGTTCGCGACGTGCATGCCAGGCACGGCAGCATCCATGCGGTCGTCACCTTCGCGGCATACGGCGTCGTCGGCGCGGTCGAGGAGACCACGCCCACCGAGGCCGCGGCGCTCTATGACACCAACGTCCTCGGCACGCACCGAGTACTGCGCGCGGTACTGCCGTTGCTACGCGCGCGGGGCGCAGGCCGCGTGATCGTCGTGAGTTCGGGAGCGGGCGCCGTCGCCGAGCCGTACGGCGGTTGGTACTCGGCTACGAAGGCCGCCGTCGAGCGGATCGGCGAGGCTGCGCGCATGGAGGCCGCCGGGTCGGGCATCCAGGTGTCGGTGCTCATCCCGGGATGGACGGTCACCCCGATCATCGACACGGCGCGACACGTGTCGAGCCCGATCTCCGCCTACGACCACGACCGTGCCGCAGTGCTGGACCTCGTACGCGGCTACCTGGCCGCGGGACAGCCCGCCGCCGCGGCGGCCGACAAGGTCGCGATGATCCTGTCCTCGGACCGGCCACGGCAGACCTACCTGTGCGGCCGTGACGTCCGCTTGTCCTTCTGGACCCGCAGGCTGCTCCCGAGCCGGGTATACGAGCGAATGGTGCGCCGATACTACGGTTTCCGGCCGGAGCCCGTCTGCCCGCTGCCGAACGCCCTGCTCGGCGAGCTGCGGGCCACCACTGGTCAGCGGTCACCGACGGACGGCTGACCAGGGCGAGCATGACCTTCAGCCTCGACCACTACACCCGACCCGCCACACGCCGTCACCACCAGCGCGGCGATCACCGCATCACCTACCTCCCCGATGGCGTTGCCCTGCTCGAACCCCGCGCATGGCTACCGGACTCCGACGACGAGCTCTGGGCCGCGATCACCCACCGCGGGCAAAACCCTGGCCGATATCGAAGTCGTCGCCATCACCCACCTGCATCTCGACCACATCGGTTGGCTGTGGCAAACCGCTCCCGCCACAACATCCAGCCCCTTCGCCGACATCCCTGTCCTGGTCGGCGACACCGAATGGCAGCGAAAAGCCTTTGCCGCTACGACCGGTGCCAGCGCCGAGATGCTCGACGTCTTCGCCGCCCAAGTCCGCACCATCACCGACGGCGAGGAAATCTTTCCTGGCATCCACGCCCTGGCCTTGCCGGGCCACAGCCTCGGACACCTCGGCTACGTGATCACCTCACCCGGGCAACGGTTGATCGTGTTCGGCGACGCGATGCAAACCCCCCCTGCCAGTTGCCCACCCCGAACTCACCGCCGCCATCGACGACGACTCCGCCCAATCCGTTATCACCAGCCGCGGCGTGATCGACCAGCTCACCACCGCTGGCACTTTCGGCTTCGGCCTGCACTTCGCCGACGTCCAACTCGGCCGAATCACCACGGCCCACGACGGCCAGCCGATATGGCAGCCCGAATAGCCCGGATCTTTCGTGGGGCTGATGTGCCAGCCAGTTCGGACTCGGATCGGTGTCTTGGGTCGTTCCGGCTGCAAAGGGGAATGAAGCGGGTCCAGTTCAGCGGGTCGGCTGCCGGGTTCCACGGGCCCGATCGGTCGTCCAGGCGTTGTCGCTACGGCTGCTCGGCCTCGGGAGTTGTCGCAAGCAGCTCACGTCGGCCGGGTTTGCAACGACAAGATATCGCGGTATGCACTGAACTGCTCGTGGTCGATCTCCATTGCGCATGCAGCCATCGCCTCACGCATGTGCGCCGGGTTGCTGGTGCCGAAGGCGACCACCCGGACCTCGGGCAGTTCGAAACTCAACCTCAGCGCCGCTTGCGCATTGGTTGAGCGCCCGTCGACGAACGACGTGAGGTCGGTGGCACGCAGCAGACGTGCCGCGCGCGAACCACCATAGGGTGCCATTCCGCGGAACTCGATGCCGGGCCATGTCACTGCATGGCGGCAGTGATTCACCGCCACCATCGCATCCGGACCGACGCCAAGCCCGGCGCGGGTCATCAGGACATCGGGTCTGATGTTGCTTCGTCGCAACGCCTGCCACACCGGGTCGGGCCGCCATACCGATATTCCCCATCGGCCTGCCAGGCCGTCGTGCACTGCCCGGACAAGTGCCTCGGCAGCGGGCCCCAGCGAATTCTCGAGAGATGTTGGCGATCCTGCCACAGCCTCCTCCGGATTGTGCAGCAGGATCGTGTCCAGCGGTGCACGCAGTCGGCGCACAGTGTCCTCGACTGCGTGGTAGAGCAAATCTGGATCGAGAGCATGGATTCCGGAGCCGTCGGAGGAACGGAAGAAGCCGACCTTAGAAGTGATCGCGAACCGTTGCGGTGCGCGCAGCTCTCCTAGTTGGTCCAACCCTTCGAACCCGCCGTAGTTGTAGGCGGTGTCCAAGCGCCGGATGCCTGCCCTAAGTGCTGCGGACAGCAGTCCCTCGTCGATCCGAGCGCGCGCGAGCCCAAGTGCGAGTTCGCGTCCCGCACTCGCTGTATGCGGTAAGCCCGCTGCCGATTCCTCGCCAACCGTCATGGCCTCTTGGTGGCAATGATTATTCCCGTGGACCAATCGATATCGGCGGTCACGAGCTCGTGGTGTCCAAGGATCGCCTCTCGCAACTGCGGAATCTTCGTGCTGTCGGGGTTCTTGGACTGTGCTTTGGGTCCCATATCATCGACGATCAGAGTGCCGCCCGGACGGAGTGCATCGACAATCGCTTCGAAATGGCCGAACTTGATGGGCGGTGCATCGGCGAAAATGAGATCGAACGGACCATGGTCTACCAAAACGGATGCCCCGTCGATGATTTTCAGGTTCACGTATGGGGGCCATTCGAAACTCGACGCACTTTCGCCGAGTGATTCATCGACTTCCGCCGAAAAGACGTGGACATCGGTGCGAGCACCGAGACCGTAGACTATCCATGCGGTGCCGACACCGACGCCAGTGCCGAGTTCGAGTACATTCGCCTGCTGCGGCAAATTTCCCGCAAGTACGGCGAGGAGTTGGCCGACGCCGTCATGACAAGACTGCCGGAAGCCGCATTCAACTGCACGACGCTTCGCCTCGGCGACCGGCATCGGGATTCCGTTGGAAAGCGCGTAGATCTTGTCGCTTGTCTCGCCGACGAGATCTTGCACGATCGCCTCGTAATCGCCTGACGCATCGATGCGGTAGCCGTCAACAGAGGCCGCAAGGAGGCTCGCCTCGACGTAGCGGCGAATGTCGGCGTAGCGCTGGGCCGGATCGGTTGCCGGAAGTCCGGCGGTTGCTGCATCGAGACGCTGGAGTTGGTCAACGTTGCCCAGATCGCGAAGGAGTTTCCGTACGGTGTCGAGTTCGCGCCCCGCAAGGTTGGTGAGTTCATCGGCACGCCCAGCCCAGAGCTGGGGAGTCTCCGAAGCTGTTCGGTGCAGAAAACCAGTCTCCCTGCGATACAAATCGAGATAGAGGTGCAGAGTCGAGCCGACCGGAGGTGGCGCCGGATCCAGCGCATCCAGGAGAGCGTGTAACCAGTCGGCGTACGCGCGGCCAGCAGTGTCCAACCTGTCCCAGCACAACGATTTGAGCTGTCGACCGAGGTAGTGGGCGCGTTCTTGCGCCCGTTTGCTGGCAATCATGCCGCTGAAGGGACCGTAGGTCGATTCCAGTTGAGAGTGTCGGTCTTCGGCCACGCGGGATAGCAACGCGAGGTGTACATAGACGTGGAATGCGGCAAATACACGCGGCGCGCTCCACCAATTCGAACCGGCGAGTCGCGACGGATTCCACGGCGAGATGACCGGCCGTGCGTCGTCCTCGATCCATTCCAACCGCGTAACCACGTGTCCGTGTCGGAAGTCGTAGAACTTTTGGTGAAGAGCCTCGTGCAGGAGGTGCTCGACGACCCACCACGGACTACCCAGTCGTGCGTTGAGAAAGATCACGCCGCCGAGGTGGAATTGCGAACTGGAACCGGTCCCGATGAATGCGCCCTCCTGCGGAACGCACGCGATGACTCGCGCGTGTTGAAGAGCACTCGGCGCGAGGTCGGGTAGCAGCTCGTTGAGTAGTCTGGCGCCGACGACGAGTTGGTCGAGCGCTTCGTCGGACGGCGTGACCGGTAGCGTGTTGTAGCGCTCGAATACCAACTTGCGAAACGCCCTACCGTAGGTGTCGTCCGAATGTTCCTCTCGCCAGATCCAGCCCAGGTTCTCACCGGGTCCGAGCGCCACGAGGGAGCCATCCTGAAGTGGCGTGTCGGTCCCCCCGTTTCGCAGATAGTCAGCCGCGGTCAGAAACAAGTTGCTGCAATCAGCGAGCCGCAGTCCGGTGGGTCCTTGCGGGACTCCGGACGCGGTCCGCTCGTGCGCGTGCACAATCGCAGCCCGCAGGGTCGGGTCGGCGAATAACTTGTAGGTCGTCGTCGACGAAGTCTGCGCCATCGCATCCAACAGCTCCGCCGCGGCCGGTAGGTGCGCGCTCAATAGTTGCAGCCGCAGTAACAGGCACTCCTGCAGTCGGTCCAGAACATACACTGGGTCGCCGAACGGTTTCTGGCTCGCCATCGCGTTCTCGACAATCGCACACACCTCACGCGGCAGCGCCTCGTCGCTCACTCGAGTCAACGTCCTGTCCCATCGTCTACTGGTGTATTTACTTGTTCGGCTGATGATTTGGTGCGAGAAGCGCAGCCAGGCGTTACGGCTGCTCGTTGACGGCTGGTGAAACCACATCCTCGATGGTGTGGTGATGATGCAAATTGGTGTCGTCGTCGTGCATCAGCTCGCGAATCGCTGAGTCGTTCAAGCTGGCCCACTTTTCCAGCACATCCAGGCGAATCTGCAGCTTTCGCACATCGTCATCGCTGAGATCGCCGATCCGTGAAACGGCCAGTGAGTCCAAGTTGTCTTTCAACCGGGCCCGTAGCGCGTCCCGTGCCCTCGATTCGGTCGTGTATGTCATGACGCTCTCCTTCGCGACAAGTTGTTGAATTCAATCGCTATCGACACAGGCGTGTTCCATTTGTTCTGCTGTGCGACTGAATTGAACCCAGTGATGACGCTAGACATGACGATAGACGAAACTCGTCGTTGCCGATGGTGAAAATCACCTACACCGCCAACCGGACGCAGAATCCTCGCGCGGCTACGTTAGCATGCGCCAATCACTGCCGTGGAGCAATCGCATCAGCAAGATAAATTCGTGTTGCGGCAACCTCACCTACGAACAGCTGACCGCGATGGTTTGCCGGGCGTTCGGTCCGGCCTGATCGAATTCGGGTTGGTCTTCGGTTGCTGAGCAGTGGTCGGTGGGTAACACGGGGTAGCCCGGTCGGCGGGTGGCTGCCGGGTTCCACTGGCCCGGATGGGAGGTCCTTTCGATCCTTGTGGGGGTGGTTTGTGCTGGTCGGTCTGGTTGGAGGCAATCCAGGGCTGTCAGTAGCAGGCCGGTTCCGCGGTGATGCCGGGATAACCGGAGGTGCACGCGGCGTGCGTGGTGGGCGAGCCGGACGGGGATCGAGAACACGTCCAGGAGCAGTCGTGTGCGTGCGGTGCAGTACTCGAGGAAGTCGTGGGTTACGCCCACCGGAGTCGTTGCGCAACAGTACTTTCCTGCCGACCCGATAGCAGTGGATGGAAGCCGAACCCTTTCTTTGTTTGTCGGTGCAGCGCCTTCTTTTTCCGAGTGCGAGTCGAGCAGGGTGGCATCCAGACAGGTGGTCAGCGGGTGGTCGGTGGTGATCTGATGGTCCGGCGCCCGCTCGTCGGCCGCCTGCCAGGCCGCCGCTCTCGCGGTGACGCGGGCGGATGCTCTGGCAACCAACGTTTTCGGTGCATCGGCGGCAAGGGAAGTGATCGGCCGGTATACGGTCGGGTCCGACGCGACGTCCCCGAACACGCCCGGTTCACCGCGCAACAGCGCCAATGGACCAGAACCCGGATCGGGCAGATCCACGTGCTGACGGCGGCGGGATGTCAAAAAGATCTACACCGACAAGAAGTCCGGCGAGGATGCCGAACGCGCGAAGCTTCGGAAATGCCTGGTGTACAGGCGCGTGGCGACACCCTCGTCGTGCCCTCGGGACCGGCTCGGCCGCTTCAAGTCTTGATCTGGGTCGTCGCCTGACTGCATAAGCGCGGTATCGGGTTCCGGTTGCTGCACAAGGTCCTGGACGCCAACACGCCAGGCGGATGCCTGGTCTTTCGCGTCTTTCATCGTCTGGCCGAGTTCATCCGCGAGCTGATCATCCAGGGCGCACACGAGGGCTTGGGCGCTGCCTGCAGCGCGGGCAGCGCCTCGGCCGCCCAACGGCTATGACCACCGACCGGATACGCCGGGCTCGCGCCATTCTCACCCGGCCGGAGGGGTCCGTCTTTTCGGTCGGCGGGCTGCCGGGCGTCTCCCCGCTCGACGATCTACAAGTACCTGCCCGAACTGACCTCAGCACAGGTACTGGACAATCCAGCTTCGACTCTGCCGGCCTGATCCGCGATGATCGTGAGGTACCGTGTCAGTCGGTCGGACACAGGTCGGCCGTTACGTGGCTGGCTGGGTGGCGGGGTAGTGGTAGACCTCGCGGCGCAGGCGTTCCAAGTCCGGCGTCGTGGAAGCCGAGGTTTGCGTGTACCGATCGGCGTGATGGGCCGTGTATGCCGTGGACCTCAGGTTTTCGTAGAGTGAGATGTAGTTCTTCCGTCGGCCGGAGAGACCGGGCAGTACGCGCAGGAGGGTGGGGAGGTAGCGGGTCACGGCGTCGATCTGAGCGCGTTTCTCGGTCAGCTGACGCTGCACTTGCTCGATGGCTTCGCCACGGGTGCATCCGGTTTCATGTCGGATGGCTCTGACCAGGTTGTAGGGGATGTGGTCGGTTTCGTCTCGTTCCAGGGAGATCAGATCGTTCTCCGCGAAGCCCACCCACCAGAGAAGTTCCTCGAGACGGCGGAATACCGGGTGGTTGCGCAGCGTCGGTGGCAGTTCCCAGTCCTGGTGCACCTCGATGATGGCGGCAGCGATGTCGAGCGCACCGGTGGAGTTCCGCAGTGGTAGCCAGTCGGCGGTGGTGGGGATGTAGCGGTTGATGCGGTGGTGTGCTTCGCGTTCGCAGGCTTCGAACCATGCCTCGAGGCTGTCGAGGAACCGCTGCTGCCATGCGAGGGTGCGGCCTGCGCGCAGGCGCGGCCACAGACTCGTCCATGCTGTCGCGATCGCGCCGGGCCTGCCTGGTTGCTGCGGGTCCTGGCGCAGCACAGCGACCAGACCATGCCGCAGCGCGGTGGCAGTTTCCGGATCCTGCAGCTGAGGATCGTCGAACATGTCATCCCATACCGCCAGCAGCGTGGTCATGGCGGCGAAGGCTTGTTCATGGTCTGCGTCCGCCGGCGCCAACGACTGTGCTTGGAACCGGAACACTCCTGACCACCTGTGGTCGTGGTCGAACTCGGCCGAAGAGGCGACGAGACCGGTTTCGGCCATCCAGTTCCCCAGCCATGACATGGCCTGCGGCGAGACCGACTCGCCGTCCTGGGGTGCCCGCGTCGATGGCGTTGGAACGGCCGGGCGGGACGTTCGCCGATCGAGTACCGACCGGGCATAACCGGTCATCGCGTGGCGAACGTGTGGGGCGACGGGCAGACCGGCAAGCTGATCCTGAGCCTGGTCGATGAAGTCCTCGCCCACCGCTTGTGCTTCGTCCACGGCGCCGGACGTGAGCACGAGCTCACGGGCACGCGAAGCATCTGCACGCGTCATTCGTCGGCCGAGCAGGCGAACGAGACGTCGGACGCGGGCTGCCGCAAGGATCACGGGCAAGGTGTAGATGCCCTCGACCAGATCCTGATTGACCGGCTTGCCCATTTCTTCGGCGGTCGAGGTCAGATCGAGGATGTCGTCCCACAACTGGTAGGCCAGCCCGAAGCATCGACCGAACTCGGCCAACGACTCCACGTGTTCCTCGGAGCAGCCGGTCTGCATCGCGCCGACCCGACACGCCAACGACAACAACGCCGCGGTCTTACCGCCGATCGACTCCAGGTAGGACTGCTCGGTGCGGGAGGCCACATGCTGGTCGGCGGCCTCGAGCACCATGCCCGCGCACATCTGCTCACTCGCGATCGCCGCCGCGGCAACCTCGCGATGGCCGAGCTCGATCAGCATGCGCTGGCCTGAGGTCGTCACGCAGTCCCCGGCCAGCACGGCCATATGTGAACCCCACACCGCATTCGTGCTGGGGCGTCCACGGCGCTGATCGGCGTGATCGATGACGTCGTCGTGATACAACGACCCCAGATGCAGCAACTCCACCCCGGCCGCGGCGCGCACCGCCCTCTCGTGGGCCGGGGTCGCGGGATCGGTGAGCAGGTAGTACGACAGCAACGTCAACGTCGGACGCACCATCCGACGAGACGTCCCGGGCCCCTCGTCGGTCAGCGCGGTCAGCTCCGGGCGGCCGGGAAACCGCACCGGCCCCAGAACGTCACGGACACGGTCCAGGTCCGCATCCAGATGTGGGAAAACAGCGGAATCGATCTCACCGGACACGCGTACGCTCCTCACTGGTGGCATAGATCATCTGCACGTTGACGCCGTTGAATATTGGCACCACAACGCGGCAAAAATCTTGTTATCAAACACTTTTGGCATTCCGCACGACAACTGTTGCCACCGACGGCAAACCTGTCCTCGCCTCGAGCGCGTCCAGCACTTGCACGGCCCGGCCGCACCGCCGGAAGCGCGCGTGCTGCGAATAAGCCTTTCTGGCATCCACTTTCGGCGGCAATTGCTAGCATCCCTACGGCCGCCGGGCCACCGGCGGTAGGCAAGGGGCGACGATGGAAGTAGAAGACGTCCACCACTCATACGGCAGGCGGTCGGTGCTGCGCGGCATCGACCTCACGTTGCCCGCGGGGAGTCTGGTGGGCATCGTGGGTGAGAACGGGGCGGGCAAGTCGACGCTGTTGAAAGCCCTTTCCGGAGAGCTGCGACCGGACCGGGGAACTATCCGGCACCGTGGGCGGTTCGGTTACTGCCCGCAGCAGGTGATCCTGAACGACGCGTTCACGGTCCGCCAGCACCTGACCTTCTTCGCCGCGGCTTATGCCGTTGCGGATCTGCGGCGGGCCGAGGAAACCATGGAGATCCTCCGGTTCTGCGAGTACACCGGCGAGCGGGTCGCGACGCTCAGCGGCGGCACGCGGCAGAAGCTCAACCTGACGTTGGCGGTGATGCACGACCCGCAGGTTTTGCTGCTCGACGAGCCATACCAGGGTTTCGACTGGGAGACGTATCTGCGGTTCTGGGATCTGGTCACCGCATTCCGCGACACCGGCCGATCGGTTCTGATCGTTTCGCATCTGACCCACGACACCGACAAGCTCGATCGGGTGTGGCGGTTGCACGAAGGGGTTCTCCACGACCCACCTGATGGGGCGGCCCTATGAGCCACGGAATTCGACTGTTCCTGATCGCCACCCGCTACGGCCTCGTCGAACACGCGCGTAACGGGTTCGCCATGGTATTGGTGACCGCCTTCGTCCCCATACTGATCACCCTGGCGCGCGTGGCCATCACCGACATCGAGGTACCGTTCCGGCTGCGCCACACCGGTCTCGTACTGCACGCCAACGGTAACCAACTCGCCCAGATCAGCGCCGCCATCATGGGGGTCACCCTGATCATCGGGTTCATGATGTTCGCGGCCACTTTCAGCAGTGGAGCGTTCGACCGGCGATTGTCGATGGCCGGGTTTCCCCGGGTCGCATTGGGTCTGGCGAAGATCGCCTGCCTGGTGGTGGCCTCACTGGTGGTCTGCTCGTACGCCACCGCAGTCATCTGCTGCTACTGGTCGCCTCGACAGCCGGTGCTGCTCGCTGCGGCGCTTTTCGGTGCGGCGATGACCTACGGAGCATTGGGTGTGGCCCTCGGCGCGCTGCTGCGCCGCGAGGTGGAGGGCATGTTCGCCATCGCGATGATCAGCTGCTTCGACATGGCCGTACAGAACCCCATCGCCAGTGCCGGGGCCGACAGCGATCTCGTGCGCTGGCTGCCCTCCTACGGGGCGATGCAAGCTTCGACCGCGGCCGGTTTCTCCGAGACCACGCCGTTGGCGGGCTTCGCCGTGCAACTGGCCTGGTTCGCCGCGAGCGCCACTGTCGGACTGGTCGCGTTCCACGTGCGCACCCGCTCATCACTCCGGCCCATGATGTGGATCCGCATCCCCGGACCGACCAGGTCCAGACAACCAGCAAAGCACTGAGTGCGTCCCGGGAATGGCGCGGCATGGTGTCCGGCCCCTCGTCGGGTACCGCGCACATCCCCGATCCCGGCGAGTATCCACTCGCCGTGGCCGCGGTCCTGCTCGACGGTGTCGACGCCGTCGTCCTGGATATCCCGGCGTCGCGTCGCCGAGACGGATGCGCGCGGTGCTCGCCCGCCTGCGAAGCCACGACGGGGTGCTCATGGTCACCAGAGCGGGGTGGCGCGTCCGGATCTGGAAATCCGTTCCGAGCTCACCGGGAGCCCAGTGTCCGCCGCCTGTCGCGATGGCTCAGTCCGGCGGAACAGCTCGGCCCCGGCTCCCCCTGAGTGCGGCGATGCAGCAACACGGATCTGGTGTCGCCAGCCTTACAGTCGACATGCCGCGGCGCTCGACGCGGTCGTCGAGCGCGGTGCCGCGCAGCCGCGCGAGCACGACCTCGACCACCTCGCCAGGGACGGCGGCGAGGTCGTTCAGGGCAACCAGGGTCGGATTCCTCCGCTGAATGAGGTGGCGTAGGCGTCTTGGTTCGCGTGTCTCAGTGTGTCTGCGGCGACACGGCATTCGGGGTAGGTTTCGACGGCGGTGGCGGCACGGCGGATCTCGGAGCGGTGCCATCCGGGGCTTTGCTGCTCGAGGGTGTCCACCGCCTGGCACACTCTGCCCTCGGCGACCAATCCGGCCAGCAGCATTTTTTGCTGCGCTCGTGTCGACCGCGGAATCCGGGGAGGTCGTGTCGAGCCCGGCGTCTTCGAGACGACCGCAGGGCCTGAGGTTTCCAGGTATACGGCTGCGCCCAGGACTTGAGACAGTTGCGGTCGGTCGATGAGGAGTGCTCCGGTGTTGTCGTCCAGCAGTAGCCATAGCAGGTCTTCTGCGAGTGTCGTCATGGCTGCGAGGCTGGCGTGGTCTCGCTGTGCGAACGCTGAGCGGGATGCTGGTCTCGCCGAGGTGGCGGCGTGCGGAGGATCGACCGGCAGGCCGGTAACCAGGCCCCGCCCAGCAACCAGCCTGCGAGGATGTCGGTGGGCCAGTGCACGCCCAGATACAGTCGCGACAGACCGATCGCGGCGATGGTGCACACCGACGCGGTGATCGCGGCCACCCGGATGAGGCGTCTGCGGAGGTAGGGAAGGACGATCGTGAGCAGGACACCGATCACGACCGTGGATCCTAGAGTGTGCCCGGAGGGGTAGGACTGGTTGGTTTCGGTGACCAGCTGATACATCGGGGCGGGGCGCGAGCGCCCGACCAGGTGTTTGCCACCGACGACCAGAATCGATGCTCCGAGCGCCGCGGCCGCGACCACCACCGCCGACCGCCACAGGCGCCGCCACGCCAGGACCACACACCCGACGGTGGCGAGGACTCCCATTACGAAGGTGCCGCCCACGACGCTGACAGCCTTCGCGACCGCGGTCAGACCGTTGTTGCGGTGGGCGATCGTCCACTGCAGCCATTGCTGGTCGATGGCGATGGGCCGACCGTGTTCGACCGCCACGAGAGCAGTCAGGACGATGACGCACAACCCGAGTCAGCCCGAACGATTCGTATCGGCGTGGGCGAAACCAGGACACCAGCGCCGGAGTATCGGGTGAGGGCAGGCGGGGCCGTGCGGGCGCTGGAGTCGGATGCATGTGCCGAGGGTGTCGGATGTCGGCTGAGAGGATGTTGAGAGCGTCGAGGTGGGGGTCGGCGGCATCAGGCGGTGGTGCATGCTGGGTGGATGCGGGTGCTGGTGGTGGAGGACGAGCCCCGGCTGGCGCAATTGCTGCGTCGCGGGCTCGAGACCGAGGGTGCGGTCGTTCAACTCGCCGATACCGGGACCGACGGATTGTGGTGGGCGTTGGAGGACGACTTCGATGTGATCGTGTTGGATATCATGCTGCCGGGGCTGAGCGGCTATGAGGTGTTGCGTCGGCTGCGCACACGCGATGTGACGACGCCGGTGCTGATGCTGACGGCGAAGGACGGCGACTACGACCAGGTGGACGCATTCGGTCTGGGCGCGGATGACTACCTGTCCAAACCGTTCTCCTTCGTCGTGCTCATCGCCAGGCTACGGGCGCTGCTGCGCCGCCGCAGCCCCCAGCAACCCGTTGCGCTGACCGCAGGTGATCTCGTGCTCGACCCAGCCCGCCGCGTCGTGCGCCGAGGTAACACGGGCATATCGCTGACCGCCAGAGAATTCGGTCTGCTCGAGTTCCTTCTACGGCACAAAGGCATCGCGTTGAGCAAAACGCAGATACTGCGGAATGTGTGGGATGCGCACTACGACGGACCGGAGAACGTTGTCGAGGTCTACGTCGGCTATCTCCGCAGGAAGATCGATGCGCCCTTCGGGAGTGACAGCATCCAGACACTACGGGGTGTCGGATACCGGCTGATCGACCCGGACGACCCCGACGGGTCCCGCGACGGGCAGATCGACCACGAAACACGCCCCGCCCCACCGTGATTCGGTCACAGTGATATTCCCGCCGTGAGCGGTGACGACCTCGGCGACGATCGCCAGCCCGAGGCCGGAACCGCCGGTTGCGCGGGCGCGGCCGGGATCCAGTCGCACGAAGCGCTCGAAGATCCGTTGCCGGTCGGGGATCGGCACGCCGAGGCCGTCGTCCTCGACGACGATGCGAGCACGATCACCGATGGCCGCTGTGGCGACCGCCACCCGGGCACGGGCATGGGCGGCGGCATTGTCGAGCAGGTTGCGCATCATCCGGGTCAGACGCTTCGGATCACCGATCACTCGTACCGGTGTGGTGTCGGTAGTGATAGGGGTCAGTCCGCGCAACCGCAAAGCCGCGGCTTCGACGCGAGCCACATCATCGAGATCGACCTCCTCGGCGTGCAACTCGAGACCGTTCTCATCAGCGGCGGCGAGGGTGAGCAAGTCCTCGATCAACGAGCGCATGCGGTGGGTCTCCGGCAGCATCGTCGCGGTGATCATGTCCTGGTCGAAAGATGTGGGCTGATCGCGGGCCAGTTCCAGCGCGGCGGTGAGGGTAGCCAGCGGGCTGCGCAGTTCGTGGGAGGCGTCGGCGACGAAGCGTCGTTGCGCGGCATGTGTCGCTTCCACCCGCGCGAGCATGCCATTCATGGTTTCGGCCAACCATGCGATCTCGTCACGGGCTGCCGGTACCGGCACACGCTCGGACAGATCGGCGCCACCGATCCGGGCTACTCGTGACCGGATCGCCTCCACCGACCGCAGAGATCTGCCCACCAACAGATATGTCGCCGCCGCGGAGGCCAGCACGACCGTGGGCCCCACCAACCCCAGCAGCGCGGTAACCTTTGTGACCGCTTGCTCGGCCGACTCGCTGTCGACGGCCACCAGCACCCTCAGCAAACCCTCCCGGGTGGCGACGCTGCGGGTGGTGATTCGCCAGTCGTCGTACTCTCCGCGGCCCCGCAGGCCTGTGGCGTCGGTGTCGGTGACAAGCACCGGGGTGGTGAATTTCGAGCTAGAGCTGCGAGCGACGTTTCCGTCCGCCGCGAGCACCTGCACGACCGCGATGTTGCCGTCGTCGTTCAGCAGTGCCTCCGGTACCGCGGAAGGCGAGGTGCGGGTCAGTTCGGCGGCGACGTCCGCGGCGCGGGCCTCGGCCGTGGAATCCAACTCCCGGAGCAACGAACGGTGCAGAAACCACAGAATCGCCGCCGCGGCCGCGGCCAACACCACCGCGACGACTACCGCCGACACCACCGCCGAACGGATGCGCAGCCCCCACCGCGACGGCGACACCACAGCGCGCAACTGGATCATTGCCCCATCATCGACCGCACCGCGCCGATCTTCCCAGTCGTCTCAGCGATCTCTCAGCGGCCAGGCGGCATACTCCCGGGCGTGAACTCCCCAGCGCCCCACTGAGCGAAGGAAGCTGCCTGGTGACGCGAGCCCAAACCCACTCGAGCTATAAACTTCCCCAGGTCACAGCCCTTTTCTGGGTGCTCAAGATCGCCGCGACCACACTCGGGGAGACCGGGGGCGACCTGCTGGCCCAAACCCTGCACCTCGGCTACGCGGCCGCATCGGTCCTGTTCCTGTCACTGTTTGCGATCAGCCTGGCCATCCAACTCCGCGCACGCAGCTTCCACCCCGCCCTGTACTGGACGGTCATCGCCACCACGAGCACCGCGGGAACCACCATCTCCGATCTGATCAACCGCGGACCCGGCTCGGGAACCTCCACCGACAACGGACTCGGCTACGGAGCCGGAGCCATCCTGCTCATCACCGGCCTCGCGATCGTGTTCGGCGTCTGGAAACTCAGCGGGCAAACCTACGACGTCACCAGCATCACCAACATCCGCGGGGAGATCCTCTACTGGGCAGCGATCCTGCTGTCCAACACCCTGGGCACCTCCGTGGGCGACTATCTCTCCGACAGCTCCGGACTCGGCTACTGGGGCAGCGCCACCCTCATCGTCGCCGTCATGGCCGCGATCCTGGCCGGCCACTACCTCACCCGGATCTCCGCAGTGCTGCTGTTCTGGCTGGCGTTCATCCTCACCCGCCCCCTCGGCGCCACCGTCGGCGACCTGCTGTCCAAACCCCACGACAAGGGCGGACTCGGCTTCGGCACCTGGGGCACCACCGCCGCGCTGCTGGCCATCCTCATCGCCGGAATCACCTACAGTCACACCAGGAAAAGCCCGACAACCACCACGCCACAGCCAGTCATCGCCGCCGACACCCACTGACCCCACCGCCTCCCTTCCACCCGCTGCGCATGTTGCCCAAGCCGGTCGGCGTCCCACGCACACCGGTGCACGGCAACGAATACCCGGCAGGCCGCGGCGACACGAGGAAGGGGCGCTGGTGCACGCGGACCGTAGAGCCCGGCGTCGAACTGGCGGTGCTGTGCATGGTCATGGTGGCCCTGGCAGCCGCGTGGTATCGGGTGGCGCAGTTGGGGCCGGCGCCGGTGGCTCCGCGCGCCGCGATACGCGGCGCGGCACAACCCGGAAACGGCCGGAAGAAGTCGATCAACCGCGTTGCCCGTCGCACCCGATACGGTCCTCGCCCCGCGGGTTTGGTGAACGTCTCACCCAGGACGGTGACCGATTCCGCCTGACCGCACGCCAGCGCGGCCTCCAGCCGGATCCGGGCTTCCTCGGCCCGGCGCTGCGCGGTCGCCACCAGGGCGGGGAGCAGCGGCAGCCGCTCGCGGGTGCGTTGGTCCATGCGTGCTTTGCGGTGGAATCCAGTTTCCGCGAATCGAGTTCCGTAGCGCTGATCGGGCAGGGGACTGCCCAGCGTGCCGGGTCTTCGGTGGCCCACTGGGCGAGGTCGAGATAGAACGCCCGCACGAGAGTGAGCAGGGGGATGTAGGAGTTGCGGGGCGCGGTGGTCTCCACCATGGTTCCGTCGGCCAGCAGGTCATTGGCTTTCCCGCCCCGGCCTCGCTGCCGCAGCGATGTCAGCGCCGTCGCTGCCCAACCTGTCCGCTTCTCGTCGGCGCCGGTGGTCTGCCACCGTTGCTGCCAGCTTTCACCGGGAAACTCCCGCAACCAGCCCAGCACCACCTGCGCAACCCGGCGGCGATGCCGATGGGTTCCCTCGTTGCCGCGGAAGCGTGGGCTGTCAAGGTGAGCGATGACTTCCTCGATGCTCATCGTGTTATGCGGCGTGCACGGGGCCGGGCGGGAAACTGCGCCAGCAACTGTTGGGCGAGCACACCCCGCGCGGCCTTGATCGGTTCGAACCTGCCGCCCGTCCTGCTGTCCGCAGCTGCCGCGGCTGTCACCGGGGCCTGCCGAACAGCACCTCGAGGGAGCGCGGGTTGTATCCGGATGCCGGAGGCGGCGGCATCGACGCTGTGGCGTCGGCTCGGCGAGCGTGGTGGGCCAAGACGCTGGCGATCACCTCGTCGCGGCTGGGAGTGGTGTAGAGCTGGGTCGTGGTCAGACGAGCGTGGCCGAGATCCACTGGACATCGGTGATATTCATCTGCGGGTCGTTGCTCATGCGGTAGCTCGCGGTATGTCGCAGGTCGTGGATCGACCAATTCGAGCCCAGCAGCCGCTGGGCTCGACTGAACATCGCCCGCGCCGCCGGATACGACAACTGCCGCCATGGCCGCCGCAGTGCGAACCACAGCGGATACCGGCGGCCGCGAGGTGCGCCCAACCGCCAGCCACCCGTGCCGTGACATGCCGTGGACGGTGATGAGGGAAGGGAGATGATCGTCGCTCTCGACCCGGCCACCGGCGTGCCGTCGTTCGCCCGGCTGCAGCAGCGCATGCGTATGAGCACCTGGTTGACGGGGTGGTGACGCCGTCACCACTTTGCTGGTGACGCCGTCACCACCACAGCAACCAAAACTGCTCTGACCTGCGGTGTTGACGCCGTCACCAGAATCCCGTTACGTTCGGTACTGAAATGCACCGATGCGTTGTGAACCTGCAGGTGAGAAGCAGGTCAGGTGTCATCGACAGGTCGCTCACCAGGGCTTTTCCGGGCGGCCGGGCGGAGGGATCGACACCCCGCCCGGACCGCATAGGAGTTGTACCAGCTTCCGGCTGGCGAATCGGGGATTTCCGGTCGTCTCACTAGAATGGGGCGACCGTATTCGTCGCTTCCGGGAGCCAGCCGTGACCATCCAGCCCGTTCGCCTGTTCGGCGATCCCATCTTGCGTGCCCGCGCCGCGGAGGTCACCGCGTTCGATCGTGATCTGCGGCAGCTGGTGACCGATCTGACCGAGACGATGCACGACGACGGCGGGGTCGGGATGGCCGCGCCGCAGATCGGGGTCGGGCTGCGCGTGTTCGTCTACGACACGGGCGACGCCGCGGGGCATCTGGTCAACCCGCAGTGGGAGGTCGTCGGCGATGAGGAGCAGGTGGGGCCGGAAGGCTGCCTGTCGATTCCCGGCGTGCGCTACGACACGCGCCGGGCCCTGCGGGTGCGGGCAACCGGTGTGGACGTCGACGGCGCACCGGTCGCGTTCGAAGCCGAAGGGTTGCTGGCGCGGTGCGTGCAGCACGAGACCGACCATCTCGACGGCGTGCTGTTCATCGACCGTCTCGACCCGGCTCAGCGCAAGGAGGCGATGCGGGTGATCCGCGAATCCGATTGGTTCGCAGCGGGCTTGACGGTGCGCCCGGCCCGTGCGATGAGCGGTGCGGGTCGGCCCAACCCGTTCGGAGCGGGCCGCTGATGCGCGTCGTCTTCGCTGGCACCCCGGAACCGGCGGTTCCGTCGCTGCGTCGTCTGCTGGAATCGGCGCACCACGAGGTCGTCGCCGTGGTGACGCGGCCGGACGCGGTCGCGGGGCGCGGCCGGAAGGTGACCAGGTCGCCGGTCGGCCTGCTGGCCGACGAACACGGCATCCCGGTGTTCACCCCGCGGCGGCCGTCGGAGCCGGAATTCGTCGCGCGGCTCACCGAATTGGCGCCGGACTGCTGCCCCGTCGTCGCCTACGGCGCGCTGCTACCCCAGCAGGTGCTCGACATCCCGCGCTTCGGCTGGATCAACCTGCATTTCTCGCTGCTGCCCGCGTGGCGCGGCGCGGCGCCGGTGCAGGCCGCGATCGATGCGGGCGACGAGATCACCGGCGCCTCCACCTTCCAGATCGAGGCCGGACTGGACACCGGCCCGGTCTTCGGCATGGTGACCGAGAAGATCACCGTCACCGACACCGCGGGCACTCTCCTGGAGCGGCTGGCCGACAGCGGCTCGCGCCTGCTGGAAGCGACGCTCGACGGAGTGGAGGACGGGAGTTTGCAAGCGATCCCGCAGTCCACCGACGGCGTCTCGTACGCGCCCAAGCTCGGCGTCGAGGCCGGGCACGTGCGCTGGGATCTGCCCGCGCTGGCCATCAGCAGGCGGATCCGCGCGGTCACCCCCGCGCCGGGGGCGTGGACCGAGGTCGGCGGCACCCGGTTGAAGCTGGGGCCGGTCGAACTGGTCGAGGAGGAATTGCCGGAGCGGGTGATCGAGGTACGCAAGTCCGGTGTGTTCATCGGCACCGCGACCACCGCGGTGCGGCTCGACCAGGTGCAGCCGCAGGGCAAGCGCATGATGGCCGCGCTCGACTGGGCGCGCGGCGCCCGCCTGCAGCCGGGCGCGGTGGTCGAATGACGCGCGGCAATCGGCCCGGCGACGGCAACGCACGCGACCGGCGGCGCGACGAGCGAGAGTCCGCGCCGAATCGTTCCGGCGAGGCAGGCCGGGCACGCGCGCAGGGTGGCGGGAAGCAGCAGGATCGCGACGCGGCGGACAGGTCACGGGCGACCGGTCGGCGTTCCGGCGGTGGGCGCGCCGAGGCGGGCGGTCGTGATCGCGACGAACGACGCGGCTCCACCGGACGACGCTCGGCGGCGGGCCGATCGGACCGTTCCACCGGCGGGCGCCCGGCTTCGCAAACCGCGCCGCGCCAAGGGGCCAAAGCCGCCGGACGACCGCATCGAAGGGAATCCGCCGACCCGCCGCGGTCGGTCGCCAGGGATGTGCTGCGGGCGGTCCGGGAGCGCGACGCCTACGCCAATCTCGTTCTGCCCGCGCTGCTGCGAGAACGGGGATTGTCAGGTCGGGACGCCGCACTGGCCACCGAACTCGCCTACGGCGCGTGCCGGTCGCTGGGGCTACTGGACGCGGTGATCGCCGAAGGCGCGGGCAGGCCGATCGAGGAGATCGACGGACCCCTGCTGGACGTGCTCCGGCTCGGCGTCTACCAGTTGCTGCGCACCCGGATCGGAGCGCACGCCGCCGTTGACACCTCCGTCGCGCTGACGCGCGCCGAATTCGGCACGGGCAAAGCCGGTTTCGTCAATGCGGTGCTCCGGCGCGCGGCGGAGAAGACCCCCGAGCAATGGGTCGACGCGCTCGCGCCCGCCGACCCCCTCGGCCGGTTGGCGTTCGAGCACGCCCATCCCGTCTGGATCGCGCAGGCATTCGCCGACGCGCTGGGCGCGCGAGCGGCGGAACTGCGCGACGTGCTCGCCGCCGACGACGCCCGCCCGCTGGTGCACCTGGTGGCCCGCCCCGGCGACATCACCGCGGAGGAACTCGCGCTGGTCACCGGCGGCGAGGAGGGCCGCTGGTCGCCGTACGCGGTCTATCTGGACGGCGGCGATCCCGGCAAGCTGGAGCCGGTCCGCGAGGGCATGGCGGCAGTGCAGGACGAAGGCAGCCAGCTGGTGGCCCTGGCGTTGACCAGGGCCACGCTCGACGGTCCGGACACCGGTCGCTGGCTCGACCTGTGCGCAGGACCGGGCGGCAAGGCCGCGCTGCTGGGGGCGATCGCCGCGATCGACGGTTTCCGGGTGGACGCGGTCGAGCCCGCCGCGCACCGCGCCGAGCTGGTCCGCAAAGCCGTGCACGACCTGCCGGTGGACGTGCACGTCGCCGACGGCCGCGCCAGCGGACTGACCCCGGGCTACGACCGCATTCTGGTCGACGCCCCCTGCACCGGCCTCGGAGCGCTGCGCCGCAGACCTGAGGCGCGGTGGCGGCGCACCCCGGCGGACGTCCGGGATCTGGTGGTGTTGCAGCGCGAATTGCTCACCGCCGCATGGGATCTGCTGCGCCCTGGCGGGGTCGTGGTGTACTCGACCTGCTCGCCCCATCTGCCGGAGACGGTGTCCATCGTCGCCGATGCGGTGCGCCGCCTCGGCGCCGAGCAGCTCGACACCCGCGAACTGTTGCCCGGCGTCACCGATGTCGGCGACGGGCCGGGGGCACAGTTGTGGCCGCACCGGCACGGTACCGACGCCATGTTCGTGGCGGCGCTGCGCAAGCCGCGCTGAGCGCGGTCATTCCCGGCTGGATTGCTCCCGCAAGCGGGCGAGGGTCTTGGCGAGGATGCGCGAAACGTGCATCTGGGAAATGCCCATCTGCTGCGCGATCTGCGTCTGGGTCATCGATTCGAAGAACCGCATGGTGAGGATGCGCCGTTCCCGCTCCGGCAACCCGGCCAGCAGCGGACGGATCGCGACGTACTCCTCGACCCGATCGAACTGGGACTCCTCCTCACCGAGGGTGTCCAGGAGCGAGGCGTCGGTGTCGCGGCCGAGCGTGGCCGCGTCGATCGAACTCGGCTGGTAGGCGTTGCCCGCGATGACCGCCTGGGTCACCTCGTCCGGGTCGACGTCGAGCTCGGCGGCGATTTCCTTCGCCGTCGGCGAGCGGCCGAGAGTCTGGGAGAGACTGTCGATCGCCGCGCCGATGCGTAGGTGAGTCTCCTTGACACGCCGCGGCACTCGCATCGCCCAGGTGTTGTCGCGGAAATACCGGCGGACCTCACCCATGATGGTCGGCACCGCGAAAGACAGGAAGTTGGAGCCGCGCTCGACGTCGAAACGGTCCACCGCGTGCACCAACCCCACCCGCGCGACCTGGGTCAGGTCGTCGAACGGCTCACCGCGCCCGCTGAACTTCCTGGCGATGTGGTCGGCGAGCGGAATGCAGCGGCTGATCAGCTCCGCGCGCAGCGCGCTGTGCCGCGTGGTCCCCGCCTCACTGGACGCGAGCTGCTCGAAGAGCAATCCGACATCGTCGTAACCGGGAACCGCGCCCGCCGCCTCCAGGGTCTCCTCGGCATCGGTCTCGTCCTCGGTGGTCAGCGTGTCGGCGTCGTCGTCGCGCTGGGAGTCGTACACGGTGTCTTCGTCCGCCACTACGCCTTCCCCCGGACCCGACGGAACTCGACCGTCGTCGGATATCCGGAAACCGTCGCGTCGAACGAATCCTGGGTCGCCTCCACCGAGTCGGTGAGGGTGCGCAGCACGTGCCAGCCGAAGCTGCGCTGGTCGGGCAGCCCCGGCTTCTCCGCCAAGCCGTCGACCCGGACCAGCAACACGGTGTCGCCGACGGTGAAACGGCAGTTCAGGCTCGATTCCGGGGCGGCGACCGCGATCAGGGTCGAGCAGACCTCGTCGACGGCCAGCCGGATATCGGCCACCTCGTCCAGTGTGAAATCGCTGAGTAGGACGAGTGTTTCGGCGAGCCCACGCACGATGGGCAGTTGTGTCACCGACGCCGCCACCCGAATCTCCACCGGGGTGCTGTAGAGCCCCTGTTCCGCCGAAATATTGATCACCCTATGCAGGCTACCCACTCCCGTGCTGGACAACCCTGGGGACCGTTAGACTCCGGCGTTGTGTCCAACCCGATTCACCCGCGTCCGGCCGCTCCGATGATCGCCCCCTCCATCCTGTCCGCCGACTTCGCGCACCTCGCGGACGAAGCGGCGGCCGTCGCAGGCGCCGACTGGCTGCACGTGGACGTGATGGACGCGCACTTCGTGCCGAATCTCACGATCGGCCTCCCGGTGGTGGAGAGCCTGCTGAAGGCGACCGAGATCCCCCTCGACTGCCACCTGATGATCGAGAATCCGGGCCGCTGGGCGCCGCCGTACGCCGAGGCGGGCGCGCGCAACGTGACTTTCCACGCGGAGGCGACCGACGATCCGATCGCGGTGGCCCGCGACATCCGCGCCGCGGGCGCCAAGGCGGGGCTCTCGGTGAAGCCGGGCACGCCGATCGAGCCGTACCTGGAGATCCTGCGCGAATTCGACACGCTGCTGGTGATGAGCGTGGAACCCGGCTTCGGCGGGCAGTCGTTCATTCCGGAGGTGCTGCAGAAGGCGCGCGTCGTGCGGAACCTGGTCGATTCCGGTGAGCTGCGGCTGCTGGTCGAGATCGACGGCGGGATCAACGCCGACACCATCGAGGCGGCCGCGGAGGCGGGTGTGGACTGCTTCGTCGCCGGTTCCGCGGTCTACAGCACCGCCGACCCCGGGGCCACCGTGGAGAAGCTGCGCAGACAGGCGGCCTCGGCGTGGGTCCGCTGAACGGTGTTAGCCGGTCCGCGTTCCACGCGCGGCGACCGCGCGGATCGTCTCGATCACCGCGCTGATCGGCGGGCGGCGGGCACCGGCCTCGGGTGACCGGATCCACACGCGATATCCGGTGCGCTCGTCGTCCGGCGAGGGCAGCACCACTTGGCTGCCCGTGCAGGCCACCGCGGCGTAGAGGCGGAACAATTCGGCCGAGACCGCCGGGCTGACGGCGTCCGGCCCGGCGGGGCCGGTGAGGAACGTCCAGTGCTTGGCTCGCGGATGGTCGACCACCGGCCCGGCGACACCGTCTCGAGCGAGTTGCCGAAGCACCTGCTCCCCGAGTTCGGCGGGCATGGTGACGGCGCCGTAGTCGACACCGATGTGCAGGAGAATGCGGTGCGAACCGGGATCCATCGATGCGGGCAGCTGGAATTCGCGCCGATACCGTGAGCAGCGAACTTCCGGCGTCGAATCGAGAAATGTGGTCACACTGCGCCTCCAGCTGCGTTCGACACAATTTGTTCCACTGTGTTCTCCGGCTTTCTCGAGGAGTGGACATCGTGTGGCAGGCTTCCCGCTTGTCGGCCATGTTCCCTGGTAGGGCGTGTCATCGGACTGCATGGTCGGGAAAGTTGAACGCGAGAAGTCAGCCGCGTAACGATATCGCCTCCCGCGTCGTCCGAGCGCAGAATCTGCGTTATAACCGTGTTTCGTTCGGGTATCGAGAATGAATCCGCAATCTCTCTGCGGGGTAAATTAATTCGTGCGGTACGTCAAATGTCGCAGAATAATCATGGATATCTCGTCCGTCCGGGCGATCACGGCGGGTGTGGACATATTTCGTTCCATTTTCGATGGGACCGGCCGGTTCCGCCCGCCTCGGCCCGCCCTGCGGTCGGTTCCGGCGCGTCGCCCGGTCCGCCCTCGGCGGGCACGGAACGCGGCTGTCTACGGCGACCCCGCGTCACTAGGCTGAGGAGGTGCGGGAATAGCGGCCGGGTCCCGCGCTGTTCCGCAACCGGAAGACAACGACGCGACAGGAGTCACAGCACATGTTCACAGGCATCGTCGAGGAACTCGGCGAGATCGTCGCCAGCGAGCAGCTGACCGACGCCGCGCGGCTGACGATCAAGGGCGAGCTGGTGACCTCCGATGCCGGGCACGGTGATTCGATCGCCGTGAACGGAGTGTGCCTGACCGTCGTGGAGGTGGTCGGCGGCGACTCGTTCACCGTCGACGTCATGACGGAGACGCTCAATCGCTCCAGCATCGGCAAGCTGGACGTCGGCGCCAAGGTAAACCTCGAGCGCGCCGCCGCTCTGAACAGCAGGCTCGGCGGCCACTTGGTCCAAGGCCACGTCGATGGCACCGGCACCGTGCTCTCGCGCACTCCGTCGGACAACTGGGACGTGGTGCGGATCTCGCTGCCCGAGAACATCGCCCGCTACGTCGTGGAGAAGGGGTCGATCACCGTGGACGGCATCTCGCTCACCGTCTCCGGCCTCGGCGTTTCCGACGAGCCCGCCGAGACCGGCAGCGGCGACTGGTTCGAGGTCTCCCTCATCCCCACCACGCTCTCCCTGACCAACCTCGGCTTCGCCACCGTCGGCACCACCGTCAACCTGGAAGTCGACGTGATCGCCAAGTACGTCGAACGCCTCCAGCAGCGCGGCTGACAGTGGCCGCCCCGCTCGTTCCCGCCCGCCCACGAGGCTGCGCGGCGGGGGTCGCAGGCGTAATAGGGCTGCCGCGACGCCGTCATCCGAGCTGCCACCGCCACGCGGAGTCACGGTGACCGTCGGCCGTGCGGGTTCGATGAGCATCGTCTCGACCGGTCGGATCGGCATCACTTCGGTCTCCGAGCGACGCGAGACAGAGCAGGCCCCGCCTGCGCCTGAGCGAGCATCCGAGACACTCTCGCATCTGCCAGCCGGTAGGCGCGGATGGCCGCTACGAGCCCAGGTCTCGAGAGGCCGTGGCAGTCGACGGTTTTCATGCCGGGCGGCGGGCCGCGGCGAACATACGGGTCGGTTGATCCCAGCACCGAGCGCCCAGCGCACCTCGACCACGACTTTCGAGCGAAGCGAGACCGAGCATGCGCCGTTCGCGGCCCGGCTCGCGTCCGAGCGGCCGCCGCGTCCGCGACGAAGTCGCCAGCGGCGGTC